>NZ_JBEYJD010000049.1:0-58898 GCF_040636125.1 Streptomyces sp. NPDC006733
CGCTCGTTTGCGCAGCTCAGCGGGATAGGAGGAAGGGCGTGCCATGACTCGATCCTTTCATGGAATCGAGTCTCTACCGAACCCGGAACGGTTCACATCCCGCCGTTCCAGATCCGGCGGTGCTGCTCCTGGCTCTGCGCACCGTGAAGTTGACTGCGCGCGCACGGAGGTTCTTCGCAGGGGACCAGGCATGACGTCTCGCTACGCTGTCTCCATGTATATGGCGGTATACCAGCCATCGCCTCTTGACAAAAGAATCGCAAAGCGCGACCAACACTGCAGGTCAAAACGGGTCCGCTCCGCGCATGCCGAGGTCCACCGACGCCGATGCCGGAGTTCATGCCCACGTTCGAGTCCGCTCCGCGCATGCCGAGGTCCACCGGACACCTGCCGGTTCTTGACCTTGCGGGTGAAATCCGCTCCGCGCAGGCGGAGGCCGACCGAAACGGGCGGGTCTATCCGCCGCCCCGAAAGAGTCTGCTCGCACGTGGAAGTCCACCAAACCCTGAAGGCCTGCTCGACCGCCCCGGCGTCCGCTCGGCGCACGCGGAGGTCCACCGATGTGCGCAGACGCACCCGGAGCACCAGCTCCGTCCGCTCCGCGGACGCGGAGGTCCACCGCACGCGTACGCCGGGCTGCGCATCTACAAGGGGTCCGCTCCGCGCACGCGGGGGTCCACGCGGGGGTCCGCCGGACGAGCTCATGACTGGCTCAAGGCCAGCAAGTTGGCTTCGTGCACGCGCGGAGGTCCACCGATCGAGCCGATGATGCTCCCGACGTTCTTCCCGCCCGCTCCGCGCCCGCGGAGGTCCGCCGCAGGTCAAGGAGTTGTCCGGCCTGCTGCTGGCGTTCGCTCCGCGCACGCGGAGGTCCACCGGCCGGCGACCCCTACACCGCGGGAGACCCCGAGTCCGCTCCGCACACGCGGAGGTCCACCGATCCCGCTGTCGATGCTCCGCAATCTCAAGGAGTTCGCTCCGCGCACGCGGGGGTCCACCGGCGATCAACCACCTGGGCCGGGAGCTGCACCTGTCCGCTCCGCGCACGCAGAGGTCCACCGACGCCGATCTGGAGCAGGTCGTCCACGGCCACGTCCGCTCCGCGCACGCGGAGGTACACCAGTAAAGGGCGCCTACCTGGAGGCGGCCAAGGCGTCAGCTCTACGCACGCGGAGGTCCACCGTCGATCACCTGCCCCGACTGCCGCACCTGGCGGTCCGCTCCGCGCACGCGGAGGTCCACCGTCCATCAAGTTGTCGAAGAGGATGACCGCGGGTTCCGCTCCGCGCATGCGGAGGTCCACAGCTGGCACACACTAAGAAGTGGATCCGCCGCGGGACCGCTCCGCGCACGCGCAGGTCCACCGAACAGCGAAACATTCCGCTCGATCGTGCTGGCGTTTGCTCCGCACGCGGAGGTCCACCGCCGTACCCGTACTACGTTTCGGACGCGATGATGTCCGCTCCGCGCAAGCGGAGGTCCACCGCCCAAGGCGCGTCCGACCGGTGCGCCCCGCCCGTTCGCTCCGCGCCTGCGGAGGTCCACCGTTGAAGGTCAAGGCCACCCGGGACCACCCGATGTTCGCTCCGCGCCTGCGGAGGTCCACCGGTGTGGAACGGCGACCTGTCGGCGGCCCCGGAGCTCGCTCCGCGCATGCGGAGGTCCACCGCTCATGCAGCCCGGCATCACCGCGGTGACCTGGTCCGTTCCGCGCACGCGGAGGTCCACCGAACAGTTCGGCGTCGAAGCGGCGGCAGCGGGCGTCCGCTCCGCGCACGCGGAGGTTCACCGAACAGCGAAACGTTCCGCTCGATCGTGCTGGCGTTTGCTCCCCGCGCGGAGGTTCACCGCCGTACCCGCATTACGTTTCAGACGCGGTGATGTCCGCTTCGCGCACGCGGAAGTTCCCGGCCATCGGTTCGCTGCTCGGGATGGCGCCGCTGTCCGCTCCGCGCAGGCGGAGGTCCGTCGGGTCTGGTCCGCTCCGCGCATGCGGAGGCACACCGCTTTCTGATGTCAACGACGCACTGGTGCCACGGTCCGCTCCGGGCATGACGTGTCGCTACGCTGTCTCCGTGTATATATGGCGGTATACCGGCCATTGCACCTTGACAAAGAAATCGCAAAGCGCGACCAACACTGCAGGTCAACAACGTCCGCTCCGCGCACGCGGAGGTCCACCGTAGCCGAAGATCCCTTCGTCGGGCCGCTGGGGGGTTCGCTCTCCGCGCACGCGGAGGTCCACCGACCTCGTTGTCGACCGTGCCCTCCAGCCCCAGGTTCGCTCCGCGCAGGCAGAGGGCCAGCGCACATTGAGGTGGTGCCGACGGTGGCGACGCCGCCCGGTCCGCGCACGCGGAGGTCCACCGCCAGAACCCCGCCCGTCACCTGTCCGACGCCGGTCCGCTTTCGCACGCGGAGGTCCACCGACTCCCAGCGTCACCATCTCGCGCGTGCCGTTATCCGCTCCGCGTACGCGGCGGTACACCGTCGTCCATCCCGGCCACGTCCAGAACCATGATGTCCGCTCCGCGCACGCGGAGGTCCACCGACCACCGTCCGTGCCCCCTACCACCCCGAGTGGTCCGCTCCGCGCACACGAGGTAACCGGCTACCGCGCCTTGGTTGCAAAGGTCGACGAACGCCGCAGTTCAAAAAGGGGTCCGCTCCGCGCACGCAGAGGTCCACCGCACCTCTGCAACATACCCGGCTGTCATGGCCCGTCCGCTCCGCGCACGTGGAGGTCCACCGCCGTGCGGGTTGGGGAACGCGATCATGCGGTCGTCCGCTCTGTGCATGCGGAGGTCCACCGGCGATCAACCACCTGGGCCGGGAGCTCCACCTGTCCGCTCCGCGCATGTAGAGGTCCACCGTCGGCCGTGACCACGCTGGTCCACGAGATCAGGTCCGCTCCGCGCATGCGGAGGTCCACCGTTCAAAGAGGGACTGTGGGTCGGCGTCTTCGCGTCCGCTCCGCGCACGCGGAGGTCCACCGCTCTTCTGGCACCACTTGCAGTGGTACGACCTGTCCGCTCCGCGCACGCGGAGGTCCACCGTCGGTGATCGCCGGGCACAGCGTCCACGTGGGGTCCGCTCCGCGCACGCGGAGGTCCACCGGCATCGTCACGGACGAAGCCCAGCCGACGATTGTCCGCTCCGCGCAGGCGGAGGTCTACCGGGGTGCTGCTCGCGGTGTGTCCGGCGGCGTCCGCTCTGCGCACGCGGAGGTCCGCCACAGACGGTGCCTGCGGTGAAGTTCGCCGCGCAGTGGGCTCCGCGCGCGGAGTACACCGAGCCTGTTCTGCACGTCGAGCTGCAGGGATTGGTCCGTTCCGCGCATGCTGAGGTCCACCGGACGAGCTCATGACCTGGCTCAGGATCAGCAAGTTCGCTCCGCGCACGCGAGGTCCACCGGTACTGACGATCGCAGGAATGATCGTCATCGTGTCCGCTCCGCGCACGCGGAGGTCCACCGTTCTACAAGGGCACAATCACCGCCGCCGTCCGCTCTGCGCGTGCGGAAGTCCACCGCGCCTGGCCGTCGTGAGATGTGAGGCTGAGAAGTCCGCTCTGCACATGCGGAGGTCCACCGATCCCCCGAACATTCTTGGCGCCCGCCGTGGCATCCGCTCCGCGCACGCGGAGGTCCACCGACCGGCTGGCCGAGTTCATCTCGGCTCGTCCGCACGAGGCCGCTCCGCACAGACGGAAGTCAACCGATCAAGGGGCTGACGCGCGCTGGCGCGTAAGGGTCCGCTCCGCGCATGCGGAGGTCCACCCCCGCCGACCAGGAGCAACGTCGGCCGGTGCAGGTCCGCTCCGCGCACGCGGAGGTCCACCGTAGGCCGTGAAGCTGAACCGGTTCGGCAGACCGTCCGCTCCGCGCATGCGGAGGCCCACCGAAGTCCGCTCGCCGGCCGGTGGGCCGCAGCACGTCCGCTCCGCGCACGCGGAGGTCCATCGCGGGAGGTCAACCTGCACTACACGGGCAACGGGTCTGCTCCGCGCGCGGAGGTCCACCGCGGTCCGCTTGGAGATCACGGACGGAGATGTCGTCCGCTCCGCGCACGCGGAGATCCACCGCAGGGCGGGACGACGTTCCCGGCTGACGTGAAGTCCGCTCGCCCGGGTCCGGCCCGCTCCGCGCACGCGGAAGGCCCACCGGACCGGGTCCGGGAGCTGGAGCACCTGCGGGAGTTCGCTCCTGCACGCGGAGGTCCACCGCCGGACTATGTCGACCTGGTGGAGGCGATGGGGTCCGCTCCGCGCATGCGGAGGTCCACCGAGCGCTGGCTCGCGCCACGCGATGACAACGCGGTCCGCTCCGCGCACGCGGAGGTCCACCGCCGTCCGGGATCGCGCCGGGCATCGAGCGCGGGTCCGCTCCGCGCATGCGGAGGTAAACCGGCGGAGGCGTGTGCGGCTGCCCCGGTCAGTGCCCGGGAGGCACGGGGCGGCTGCGCTTGGCAACCCGCCGGAGGTTCATCCGCAGATTCCGCAGTGGTCGTCGGATGTGCTCGTGGACCCATAGCTGCCGACGCGTGGGTTCGGCGTCGCTGTGGCCCAGCGACATGCTCAGGACCGGTTCGGCCTGGTGGCCTGCGCGGGAGGGTGAGCCGGGAGGGTTGTAGCCGAGGCGGGCGTGCGCCATGAGGTCGGCGAGTTCCTGTTCGGCAGGCTTCACGGCGTCCCCTTCTGGTCACGAGCAGTCATTGAGGGTTACCACGGTCTCGTTGAGGTTCGTTGCGGAACCCGTGTCCCAGTGTGTGGCATGCAGGAGCAGGATGTCGGCCTGGTAGCTGGTCCGGTACACGCCTGGGCGGCAAAGCGAAGACAGTTTCGATATCTTGCGGGCGCCCAGGCCGGGCGCGCTGTCGAACTGCTGGCTGCTGACCGAGGAGAACGTGCGGGTCCCGGGGTCTTGCTTGAGGAGGGAGATGGTGAGCTTGCTCTGCTGCACCGCTTTGTCGCACACGATGTCGACCTGCGCGATGATCTTCCGGCCGGACAGGTACGGCTTGCTGACGTAGTAGTGGCAGGCCCCACCGGGCTGGTTGCCATGCTGTTGGACCTGCCCACCGGAGGCGTTCCCAGCCCCGTCTTCCGGCTGGCAACCGGCCAGCAGGACCGCAGCTGCGGCCAGGGCCAAGGCGGCGGGCGTGCGAGGTGATCCCATGACGCCTCCAGAATCAGGGAATAGTCACCGTTCAGGATCCTGCATCTGGACGCCCGCGGTCAGAGGGCGGACCGGGCCGTGCGGCGCGGCGGACTCGAGCCGCCGCTGGCGCCCGTCGTCATCAGCCCAGGAGAGCTCGCAGCACGATCACCCCGGTTGCCGGTGTTCGGGGGGAAGGTGACGCCGCTGACGTGGGCGGGGAGACGGCGGCCGCGATGTCGGGCCAGCGGTCCAGCATGGTTCCGCCGGTGCCCGGGAAACCGGCAGTGCAGCCGCTCCCCCGTCGACGGCCCGCTGGATCTCGCAGTCCCGGCAGGCCCCGGACGGATCGTGCCGGCTGCTGTGATCGAGGCACAGGCCCTGCTCCAAGCGCTGGGCTCGCCCGCGGGCGGCGAACTTGTCGGCTACGACCTCCCCGCACACCGCGCAGCGCTCGCCGTTGGACCAGCGGACCCCGGACTCGCAGTCCCGGTCCCCGCAGCCCCACCGCGGCAACGCCACCCCGAGCAGCCATCGGCCCGGGTCGCGGATGTCCGCGGTCATGACCGCGGCGAACCGCGCGGTCAGCCGCTGGCGCAGTCGCTGCGGATCCGTCCCGGCTGTCAGCTGGCGGCCGGCCTCCCGGGCAACTTTCCGCGCCACGAACGGGTTGTCCACCCGGGCTAGCAGCAGATGCACCGGCTCCAACACCGCGTAAATCTGCTCGCTCATGGTCAGCGCCGGTCCGGTGTAAGCCGGCCATACCGACCCACTACCGATGCTGCTGTGGTGTTCATCGGTTGGGCGGATACGGGAGGGCTGGCGGTTGTCCTCCGCGCGCAGCGCGAGACCACCCACCACCAGTCCCCGCCTGTTGGTGTCGGCCGGGTTGTCCGCAGCCTCTACTACCGGTACCTCGCCTACGGCGGATGAGGAGTGCGCGTTCGTTGTCGGGTCAGTCAGTCCTACGTCTTCCCTATACGCGAGGGATCCCTCACCAACCGACAGACCCGATCCCTCACCAACCAACGAACATGCAGAGCGATCCGCAACGTTATCCACAGGCTCCCGCAGGGGCTCCTGGACCGTCTCCTTCGCCGCGGCCGCGACGGGCTCACCGTCCTCCACACCTGCTCCCGGAGCGATGTCACAGGCGACGAACCGGTGGCGCCCCTGCACACCGGCCCGCCGCTGCACCGACACCCAGCGCGCCGCCTCCAGCTCGTCGACGACCACCCCGGCCGCCGCCACGCTGAGCGATTGGCCGGCCCTCTTCCCCGAGTGGTGGACCAGGTGCCCGGCGAGCTCCCCCTCGGTCAGCGCGATGCCCATCTTCTCCGTGAACGCGATCACCGCGTAAGCACGCAGCTGTCGAGGCGTGAGGTCCTCCGCGGCCGCCACCGGCAGCCACACAAACGACTCCGTCCGCCGCAGCGGCCGGGTCGTGCGCACCGCCGACGTGCCGGTGCCGCCCGGCAGCGTCCGACGCTCCGACCGCAGCTCGACCACCCCGTCCGGCGCCGCACGCGACAGGGACGTGAGGCCGCGCTCCACCGACGCTTGGGACAGGTGCAGGTACGAGGCCATCGTCGCCGCCTTCGCTTGGCACCCTTCCGGGCGCGCCCCGAGCGCTTTGACCTTCAGATAGACCGACAACGCCACATCGGGATGCGCCGCTGACAGCACCAGCCGCACCGGGACCCTCACCCGCTGCCGCCGCACCGGCCCCTCCCCCGCCGCCGACACCGGAGACCGCTGACTGGGCACGAAAGCGGCCTCGACCGGCTCCCCGCTCATCGGACCACCGCCACAGCAGGGCGGTACACAGACCCGGACAGGTGGGCGGACTTCACGGACGGGGCCAGGATCCGCTTCTGCCGGACGCTGGAACGCCGGGTCTCGCTCCATCGCGGTCGAGCCTTCCCCCGACACGAGAGGGTGCGAAACCGGGCGAAAACGCCACACGGGAAAGCCTCGGCAAAGCCAGAATGGCTCATCCGGGCATGCCTGAGCTGACAAATGGCAGCACTATGCTGCATCATTGCGCTGCGGCCTTTCTTCGGAGGGCAGCACGAAGCCCCTAGCGGGTGCTTCGGATCCTGGGAGGATCAACTCGCCCGACCCGGGCCGGCGCCAACCGGTCCGAACTGGGCCCTCGCTCGGCTTGCGCGCTGAGCGGCGACTTGAAGGCTGCTAAGCCTGGTGTGCTACCACCAGGAGCGGCCGGGCGGCAGCACCCATGAGAGCCAGCTGCCGCCCAAGAAGACCTATGCCAAACAAACTCCCAAGCCAGAAGTGCGCCCATACGGGCCGGAAGCTGGAGGGGCGCCCAGCCGGAGCGTCACGAGAGTGACTGCTGCCACGGCGGGCGCCGAGAATGTCTGAGGGGCCTTGCGGGTACGCTGACCCATGTCGAGACCCCTGTCAGTGGTCGTCGGCCGTGATCCCCGGAGAGCCACCTCGCGGGGATTAAGCCTGTCTGCACGCTTATGAATCTTGCCGAGGGCCACCCTACCCCTCACGCCCCGTGACAGGGCCAGCGCACCCAGAACGTGTCGCCGCCCCTTCAGGGCCTCCTGACACAGCGCCAGCGGCCCAAAAGTGCCCGGCAGTCTCAACTCGCCAACCCTGAACACGGCATGATGACCCCCATGACCACGCCCGATGCCCCGCCTGTCGACAGCTACGCCCCGCCGGCCCGGCGCCGCGCATTCGTGCAGGCGATGGAGCAACTCGTGGCAGAGCGCGCCCCAGGCGCTCCGGTGCGCGTGTACGTGAGCACGCCTCCCACGGTGCTCTCCCGCCCGCACTGGGACCGGCGCTTCGCCGCTGTACGAGACTCCCTTCCCCACGGTGTTGACCTGCTCTACTATGCGACGGCGTTCCCATCCGACGTGGACCTGGCCGAGGCATGGCCGCCGTTCGCTACGACCCTCGACGGGCTCGTCGTGATCGGCAAACGCAACAAGCCGGGGGGCATGGGCCCCACCCTGATCCTCGGACCCGTGGCCAGGATCGAGCTCCGTACCGTGGTGGCGGCAGGAAAACCAGTGCTGCTCCACACGATGGAACATGGCCTGGTGCCCGTCCTGGACTGCAAGCCGCGTCGTACTGGCACCGTTGAAGGCCGGCAGCGCCTGAAATTGACCATCCCGGGCGCTTGGGACCCCCAAGCGCCGACCCTCACCGCGGCCCTGGCTGCGCTGCGCCCAGCCGAGAGCACGAACCCGGCTGCCCAAGACGTCTCCACCCCAGAACATTTGGCTCACCCCTTCACCACCTCTCGATGACGCACCCCGGCCGCACTCTTTGTGGAACAACGATGAGCCGATCACCTATGAAGAGCTGCCAATGCCGTTGGGCCTGGCCATCGGAATCCTCCCTCTGTGCGTGCAACGACTTCACTGCGCAGCCCGCCTGACGGGACGCGTTGTCTCACGAGCGGGCCGGAGGCTTTGGTCGGAGCTTCGATCGCGGTGGCAATCTCGCGGAGACTGAGCCCCATTGCGTCAGCTGTCCCAGGCGATTCCGTCACGCCGCCGGCCTTGTGGCCGACGTCATATCCGCCAAGACCTTTAGGATGTCCTCCCGAAGGCCTGGTGCGACCGCGACTGTGGCGCGCGAGGACAGCATGTGTGGTTCTCCCTTGCTATCCATGACCAGAGCCCCCGCTTCTCTCGCGATTGCGGTTCCAGCAGCCATATCCCATGGATGGTTGCTGAGTGCGATACACGCATCGAGTTTTCCCGAAGCGACCCAAGCCAGGTCGATAGCGGCCGATCCGAACATTCTGACTCGCAACACACGCTCCGAGAGGATTCGAGTCATCGCGAGACGCTCGCGGTTGCGTTCATTCGCTCCTTCCCCTACGGCGTAGTCCCCGATAGAGACGATCGCTTCTCCCAAGGACGATGCCCGGCTGGCCTGGATACGGATATCCCCGTTGTGGACGCCGTGTCCTCGGGCGGCCTGAAAGCGTTGCCCAAGAAATGGTAGGTCGATTACTCCCAGCACTGACTCATTATTATCGATCAAGCCAAGGGAAACGGCACATAGAGGCAGTCCATTGACCAGGTTGGCGGTTCCATCGACCGGATCAAGGGCCCAAGTGAGCGGTCCTTCGATTCCAGATCCTCCATTCTCCTCGCCGAGGAAGCCAATCTCCGGGGTCTCCCTTGTGAGAAATTCCCGGACTTTCTCCTCGACTGCGAAATCGATATCCGAGACCATGTCGCGGTCGCCCTTCGCAGTCACAGTGCCTACGGCGGTCTTTCCTACTACAGCCGTGGCTAGGTCAACCGCCTTGGAGGCAATGCGAAGGAGCGCGCGAAGATCGGTCACTCGGTTTCCCGCCTGTCCCAGAGTGTCGAGAAGATTTGGTCAAAGGTAGAGTAGAGCCCACCGGAGATTCGACGCTTGCGGATGAGGAGAGTCGGAGAATCTACGCCACGTATTCCGGGCAAATATGGCTGCGCTACGCATAGCTGTGAGTCAATTAGGAAAATATTGAAACGGATCGGCTCATCGTATACGCCGAATTCAAGACGATTTGCTGCGGCAGGCGTCAATTTATCCGCCACGCGCTCTTGCAGGATTGTGAGATTCATAGCCGTGAGCGCAGAAAGGCGACCCTCTGGGTATCCTTCCTCTTGCTCGCGTTCGGCGATAAAATGGCCATATGGCTTAAGGAAGAGGCAGCGAAGAGTCGCGCCGTTCTCGATTATTTCACGCAGTCGCGCATCGGAGTACGTCTGGCATAGCATGTTCAATGAAAGCCCAGAAGCCCGAATATCTAGTGCGCTATCAAGAAGTTCCGAAGTGGGAAGTTTCGCTTGGAACTCGGATCGGCTCGCGTAAACGCCAGCCAGATCGGCAAACTGGTCACCCACGATCTGCGTCAAGGCATCGCGAGGTTCCCCTTCTGTGAGCCCAGGAGGCGACTGTCTTACCAGTAGCTCAGCTGCGACCACGACGTCGCCCGGGGGGACGGCAGTCGTCTCCCACGCGCTAACTGCGTCAGGAGTGACGGGCCAACCAAGCATCGTCGTCAGCAGCGCGGCGAACTCATCCAGGGGCAGCGCCTTGGCGGTGCGGGCCGCAGTCAACTGGTTTCGCGCAAGTTGCCCCAGATCTGGTCGGTACGAATTCCGTCCGTGCAGTGAGACGACGGCCCCGTTCATTAGCATGCCTTTCGGTCGGTAGTGAAGTCAGGCTCCGGCGGCGCGCCTCGTTGGAGTGGCGGGGATCTCTGCCTGAAGCGGGGCGGAGTCCCTCTGGTACGGCTGTCCGAGCCGACCGTACAGATCGATCAACTGCGTCTGCAGTACTGCGACTACACGCCGGAGCTCGGCCAGCTCGGCGCGAAGGTTCATCAACTGCTCCGGGTCGCCGGCCTGCATCTCATTGACCTGAGACTGCACTGCGGCAAGGCCGGTCGCCAGCCGTTCCACGGATTGGTGCTCGCTTTGGGCGTCCTGAGGTAGCGCTAGCACGTAGACCGCCTTGCCGGGCTGGCCGTAGAGCAGCCCTTCGGCGCGGAGCTCGCGCACGGCGCGGCGGACCACGGTGCTTGATACGCCGTACTCCTTCTCCAGGTTCACAGTTGAAGGGATCGCGCTCCCGACCTCCAATCGCCCGTCGTGAATCTGCCGACGGAGGTCGTTCATGATCCGTTTGTACTCCGGCTGGCCGATCTCGTCGCCCACTAGACCTCCCATGTGCACCTGGTTGTACATGCCGTACCTAGTCCAACACATACGAGCAGCCGGACCAACGGCGGTGGGGCGGCGGTTCATAGCGGGCTCCCTTGCTTGACAACCATGTGCACATGGATGAGCATAGTGCATATGGCAACGCGGCGCCGCTCTTCTGGCGCTTCGAGGTCGCAGTGCTTGACCGCCCGGAGATCCCCCCGGCAAGCCCGGGGCCGAAGGCAGCGGCCGGTATTTGAGAACTCCATAGCGTGATCCACTACCGCAGTACCGGCCGTGATCGCACCGGCCGGGGTGAGTGGAGACCCGTCGCGAGGTGTCATCACCGCTGGTGGTGGCAGTCCACACGCAGACCGCCGGGCGCAGCGTCAGCTGTGATCAGGTGCAGTAAAGGCCAGGTGCTTATTACCGGCGGTCAATGCGGAGGGTGGGCATCCTCGCGACGTAAAAGAACCGTGCGCGGCAGACATCGCCCTGGAGAGATCTCCCAGGACGCACGACGCGATTCCGCGCACGCCCGAAGATCTGGGGTTACGGCTAGGGAGCCCTGACCACCGCGCCACCACTCACTACTTGTAGCCCTGCGCTACCCGTGGTCGCCGTACCGCACCTTGGGTGCGGGACGGCGGCACGCGGGGGGCCGGCAGGGCCCCAATGCGACGAACCCCCAGGGATGAGACCCCCGGGGGTTCGCCTTTGCAGGTCACCCTCGCGAAAGGACTGACCCACACATGAACACAATGACAGCATCCCGGGCCTGGCACTTGCGTCGGCCGGCCTTGCAGGCGGCCGTCGATGCCGGCAGCCGCTGCAACGGCCTGGATCCGGATCTGTTCTTCCGCGGCGACGGAGAACAGCACATCACCTGGCAGGCCCGACGGACCGAAGCCGTCCGGGTGTGCGCCACCTGCCCGGCGAGGGCAGCGTGCCGGGAACTGGCGCTGCGGGACGCCGACGGCGACGCGCAGGCCGACGACCGGGTGCGCGGCGGACTGACCGGCCCCGAACTCGCCGACACCCGCGACCGCCAGGAGCAGCGCCTGGCCGCCGCGAGCGCCACTGATCGAGACCAGGAGTGGGCCACCCTGGTAGCCCTCACCAAGGAGATGCGCACCAAGGCCGTACGCAGCCCGCGCGTTCGTGAGCTGGCCGAGCAGGCCCGTACGATCCGTACGGCCCGCCGGGCACGAGCCGGATGGAGCACAGCGGCATGAACATTGAAGAGGCCCTGCGCCGCTCCCGCTTCATTCCCTCGCCCGCACCAGCCCCGGACGCTCTGGACGCGGCGCGCACTCTGGCATCCCGTCAGCAGCCGAACCGGCAGGCGCAGGACGACTTGGCCGCCGCCCGTGCGCGCCGGACGGGCGGCGCCCGGTGAGTACTCCCGCCGACCAAGGACACGCCGCACGAGCATTAGCCGCTGCGACCGCCCAGCGGATCGCAGCCGCCAAGGCTGCCGCGGCTGCCGCGGCTGCTGCGGCAGCCGCCCGCCGCGCAGCGGGCCGCAGCTGATGGGCGCCGTTCCGACGCCACCGCGCTTGTTCGACCGTTATATGGCGGCTGCTGCCGCCCACCGGATGCACGGCGAGACCTGCACCAGGTGCTCGCCGGACGCACGGTGCATCGACGGCGAGCGTTTGTACGAGTCGTTCGCCCGTCTTCAGGACGCTTACCTCGTCCAGCAGAAGCGGGGGCGAGGCTGACCGCACGGCGGGACACCAACCCAACTGCTTCCCCGCACCTCGCTGTTCCACCAGGTCGGCCGCCCGCACCCCGGGCGGCCGACCTTTCGCATACCCCTCGCCCGGGGCAGTCTCGGGCCCTCTTCTCCTCGTAGGAGTGCTCATGCGCAGCGCCCAGTTCGACACCGCGTCCCCGGCCGACACCGGCCGCCAGCCCGAATCGCTCTGCACGCACACCCCGACGTGCCCTACCGCCGACAGCTCGGACCGCGAGGCCGCATGTGTGATCGCTTCGTACCCCGAACAGGGCTGGGCGCTGTTGTGTAACGCCGTCTTGTTGTTTGAGGACACCGGTGAGCTGCTGCCCGACGGGCGGGTCATCCCCCCGCACCGGCCGCTGGGTACCGAACAGCTCGCTACGGCCTGACTGCTGCCTGATCTGCCCGTGAGGCCGCCGTTGCCTGGCTGCGCCACCACTTTGGACAGGACAGCAGTGCGTTGCCCGCTCGGCGCTGACCGCTCCAGTACAACGGCCCTCCGAGTCCCCGGCATTTCAGCTGCCGGGGGCCCGGAGGGCCTGGTCACGACCCTACCCACCGCCGTAGATCCACGGTGACCTCTTGCACGGAGGCGCCCGGAAGAGAGGACACCTCGTGGCCACCAGGACCGCCACCCGCCGCAGGCGCCAGCCCGCGGCGAACATGAAGCCCCGCAACACCGGGCGCGCTAAGGCACCGGCAACGCCGGCCTCCATCCCCGCCCAGGTCGCCGCCCCCGAGATCACCGCGCCGCTGGTGTACCCGGCGGCCGACCCGGCGGCGGCCGACGCGGCCGACCGCGCTGCCGACCTCCGGGACCAGGCCCTCGACGACGTCGCGCAGATCCTCGCCGACGGCGAACTGCGCGCCATCGAACTGCTGGACGGTGCGCGCAGCGAGGCGGCCTCGGTGATCGAGGCCGCCACCACGGAGCAGTCCCGCCTCCTGGCCGCCGCCGCGACGGACGCCGACCGGGTCCGTACGGAGGCCGTCACCACAGCGGCCGCCGACGCCGACCAGGTCCGCGCCGACGCCGACGCCACGGCGGAGCAGCTGCTCACCGACGCGCGCCGCACGGCCGACACCATCGCGGCGACGGCGGCCGGTGAGGCCGACCAGATCCTCACCGACGCCCACGCGGCTGTCGAGCAGCTGCTCGCCGACGTGCGCCGCACGGCGCAGGAGGTCACCACCACGGCGGCCGCGCAGGCGGAGCAGGTCCGCACCGAGGCCGCGCAGGCCGCGGCGAAGGTCCTCGCCGACGCGGAGATGGAGCGCGCCGAGCTGCTGGCCGGTGCGGAGCGCACCGCGGCTGAGACCCGCACCCGTGCCGCCACCGACGCCGAACAGGTGCTGGGGCGGGCTCGGGGCGAGGCCGACCGGATGCGCGAGAGCGCGGATGACCAGGCCGTGCAGGTACGGGCCGGAGCGGAGAAGGTGGCCGCCGGCCTTCGTCAGGATGCCGACCGCGCCCTGGCCGACGCTCGCATCTGCGCTGAGGAGCTGCGGGCCGCCGCCGACAGGGACGCCGTCCGGTTGCGCGAGGAGGCCGCAGCTGATGCGAGGACGGCCCGGGAGGCGGCGGCGCAGGCCACGGCCGAGCAGGCCGCCTCCGTACAGGCCCGCGCCGAAGCGGACCGGGTCCTGGAGGCGGCGACGCAGCGCACGGTGCAGCGGGCGCGGCGCCGGGAGATCCGGACCGAGTCGCGTGCCGCGCGGCGCAAGGCCCGCAACGATGCCCGGCCTGCCGGCGGGGTGCCGCCGCTGTCCGGGCAGGAGCTGGTCGGCGTGGTCGCGATCGTCCTCGCGGCCGCGACCGTCTCCACCCTCGGGCTGCTCTCCTCCTACACCGCGCTGGAGACCAAGGCGGCGACGTGGGGCTGGGACTGGCCGTGGCTCCTGCCGGTCGGGATCGACGTTGCGATCCCGGCGTTCACCGGCGCCAACCTGATCCTGATCCGGATGGGCATGGAGCTGCGCTGGATCCGGTGGGTGCCCCGGGCGCTGACGGCGGTGACGGTCTACCTGAACTGGCAGGCGTCGACCACCGCCGGAGGCCGCCTCGGGCACGCCGCTCTCACGCTGCTGTGGGTGATCTTCTCGGAGATCGCCTCGCACGTGTACGGCACGCGGATCGGCGCGGTCACCGGCAAGGTGCGGATGGAGTCGGTGCGTCGCAGTCGCTGGCTGCTCGCCCCGATCGCGACCGCTCGCCTGCGGCGCCGGATGATCCTGTGGGAGATCAACTCGTACGACGAGGCGCTCACCCGCCTGCAGGAGCAGACGTATCTGCGAGCGCAGCTCAGGGAGAAGTACGGGCGACGGTGGCGGAGCAAGGCTCCGCTGGAGCATCGGATGGCACTCAAGCTCGGTGAGGCGCCCGCCGCGCTCGCCGACACGCTCACCCCCGAGGACGCGCTCACGGTCGAGCGGGTGGAGGAGAGCGCCCACGCTCACCCGGACATGAGCGCGCTCACCCCCGGGGAGACGCGGGGCGAGCGCGAGCGCCCGGCGCTCACCTCCGGCGCTCACGAGGGTGAGCGCGCCACGGACGATGACGACGCTCACCGAGCGGAGGGCGCTCTTTCGCGCAGGGAGAGTGACGCGCTGACCGAGCGCCGCCACGCTCGTATCCGTCTGCTCTACACCGAGCTCGGGCGCCGCCCCGAGTGGACGGAAATCCGCGACGCGCTGACCGACGCGGGCCTGGACGGTACGACCGGAACCCCGGTCTCCCGGCCGACCGCCCAGCGCCTGCGCGCTCAGGTCGAAGAGCCCGCCCCGGGCGCGTAGGTGAGCGCCCGGTGAGCGCGTGACGCTCACCCGGTGAGCGCCGATGCGCTCACCTCTGGCAGCACCCCTGCCGCTCATGGTCGCCCCCGGCCCGCGCTCGCACCCCGAGCGCGGATCGGTGACGGCCACGGCCGGCAGGCCGCTCGCCCGCACCCCGCCCCGAGCGCGGCAGCGGGCCAGGGCACGAACCCAGCACTACCCCACCCCGCGCAACAGCCTCGGGGACCAGCAACCCCGAGACCTGGAGGTCTTTACGCATGCACAGCAACGACCCGAATCACGCACCCCTGCGCGATGTGGCGCAGAACCCCGAGGCGACCGCCCGGTACCTGGCCGATGTCCAGCGGGTCCTGCTGGACATCGGCAGGAACCTGGAGACCCTTGCCCTGGAGACCCGCGTCCACTGCCGCGACACCCATGTCGACGGCGACCGGTTCTACGACGCCTGGATGCGCGCCCAGCCCGTGGAAAGGGCCCTGAAGAACGTGCTCAAGCACGTCGAGGACGTCACCAAAGGCCTGGAAAAGAGCACCTTCAAGCGCCGCGCCCACGATGAGGCGGTGGCGAATACCGCCAAGAAGAGGAAGGAGAAGGAGCTGGAAAAGAAGCGCAAGAACGCCCCGCCGCTCCAGGCCGCTCCGAAAAATCCGCCGCAGCAAGGTGGACAGGGCCAGAATTCCAGCTATGGTGTTCCTACGTCGATTTACGACCTGGGTAACAGGGAGTCGGCGTGACGCGCCCTCTCAGCAGCGTCGAACGCTCACTTCAAGGGCGGAACGACTGGCTGCAGGAAGAAGAGCGCAAGGCGATCGAAAGTCGCGGCGAGATCGGCCGAATGGAATTCTGGCTCCGCCTCACTCGGTCCGCAATCATCAAGGAAGTTAAGGCCAATCGCGGCGATGTCATTGCCGGATTCACGATGGTCTGCCGCCTCTTCCAGCTCGTGGTGCAGAAGCGGGCCGCGGGCGACCCGCGACTGTTCGACCACCTGATGCAGTACGCCGACACCGTGCTCAAGCAGCACGGCCCGCGTCACTGACACACCCAACCAGGAAGGCCCCGCCGGACTCCGGCGGGGCCTCGCGCGCGTAAAGCGTGCACACGTGCACGTGCACACGCGTGCACACGAGACCCCACCCTCTGTCAACCCCCTTGAAGGGAGGTGCACCGTGTCCGACGACACGGACGACACCGGCGGCGGAACCCTGGTCCAGGGCCCGTGGAGCGGCGCTGCCAGCTACACGCTGCCGCCGATCCCGGATTTCATCGACACCATTCCACCGCCGGAGGACATTCCCGCCGCTCCCCCGGAGGCTCCGGAAGAGACGACGATGCAATTGCCGAGGATCCCGGCCGCTCCGGACCCGGCGATGGCATTGCGCTCGGAAGGAATTAGCCCGCCGGAAGTCGAAGAAGATGAAGGCGAATACGAGGAAGGCGAATACGTCCAGCCTCGTTCTCTCACCGATCGTCTCGGTGACTGGCTGGAACTCCGGTTGGAAATAGCGCGGACAAACCACGAAAGCCAGGCTGCTTTCCGTGAGGCTGAAATGGCACGGAAGGTCGCGCTGCTGGGGGGCCGCACCGCGCAGGAAGTCGCGATGATGGAGCAGAACGCAAAGCTCCACACCGCGATGATGAAAGCGAAGGGCGACAAGGCGGCGGCCCGCACAAAGGCCGACGCGAGCCGCATGCAGTCCACCGGCTCCGGTATGGGGGCGGACAAGGGCCGCTCGAAGGCCGGCGGTGGGAGCGGGTCGTCCCCGCGCGGCGGGGGCGGCAGCGCCGGTGGGCCGTCCCGCAACAACGCGGGGCCCGGGGCGCATGGCTCCAACTCCGGCGGTAGCGCCGGGCGTTCGGGGCCCGGAGCGGCCGGGACCGGCAAGGGCGGCCCGAAGGGCCCTGAGCGGCCCTCTGGCGGCCGTTCCAACGGCTCCGGGCGCACCCGGCCCGGCGGGGGCTCGAAAGGCTCCAACGGCGGCTCTGGCAGCTCTGGCAGCTCTGGCAAGGGCGGCGGCTCGAAGGGAAACGGCTCGAAGGGTGACGGCGGCCGGGCGCAACACAACAACCCGGCGTCCAACGCCCGTGCGGAGCGGGCCCGTAGCCGTGCTGAGCGGGCCGGAACCCGTCAGGCCGGGCGTCAGGAGCGGCGCAGCGCCGGGCACAGTGCCGGGGTCGTCGACCGGGGCAAGAACCGGGACCAGGCGCGCGCCAACCGGCAGAAGGAGTGGGAGGACCGCCGGGCGAAGAAGGCGGAGCGGGACACGGCGCGGAAGGCGAAGCGGGAAGCCGCAGCGGCGGCCGATCCGAACCGCACCACGCTGGGCCAGGCCGTCGGCGAGGAGGCCCAGCGCCGCTGGGACAAGCGCCGCGCCGACGCGACGGCCGGCGCGGCCAGTGCGAAGAAGGTCAACCTGACCAAGAATCCCAAGGGAAAGGGCGCCGCGGGAACCGGCGGAACCGGCACCACGGGCACGGGTGCCGCTGGCGCCGCCGGAGGTCCCGGCGGCGCCGCGGCCAAGGGGGCGACGGCCGGGGCTGCCCCCGGCGGCGGAAAGGGCACACCATCGGCCGCTGGCGGGGCGCCGGGCGGCTCGAGGAAGCGCCGCTGGTTCCGTCGTCGTGCCAGCGGTGCGGGCGGGGCCGGACGCCCCGGCCGCACCCGCCGTGCCGGACGTGCCGGACGTGCCGGTCGTGCCGGACGGGCTGGGCGTGCCGGTCGTACGGCGGGCGCCGGTCAGCGCGGCCGGTCCGAAGGCTCGGACAACCGGTTCGGACCGCCGCCCACCCCGACGATGGAGTGGCCCGACCACCCCACCCGCCCGCCGCAGCCCGCCGCCGGCGAGGACGAGGACGACATCGTCGACGCGGACATCGTCCCCGACGCCCCCGCAGCCCCTGCCAAGGGCCTGCCGCCCGCACCGGAGCCGCACACCGCACGGCCCGGCACCAGCCGACCCACCAGCACCGAAGGGAGCAGCGTGAGCAGCGCACCGGTCAACAAGCCGTCCGGGCAGGGCAATCTCAGCGCCCAGCACCGCACGGACATCACGTTCGACGAGTTCCTGATGGGGATGGCGAACATCGCCATCAAGGCCGCCTCTGACCAGGAGCGCGCCGAAGCCCTGATGGAGGCGCTCGGCAGGGTCGCCGACGCGCTGCGGGACATGGCCGCGGACCTGGTCGGCGATCACAACATTTCCACCGCCGTCACCGACCTGATCACCGACCTCGCGGACTCCGCGGCCCGGATGAAGGCGCAGGCGCAGCGGTGCGCGGAGCAGTGCGGCCTGGCCAAGGAGGCCGCCCGGCTCGCGGCCACCCAGGTCGCCCGCGTCTACGGCCAGGACATGGCCGCCAAGGAAGACGCGGGCCTCGCGCACGCGTCGGCCGCCGCCCACCACGACTAGAAATCAGAAAGGGGACCTGTACTGATGAGCGATCTCGTACCCCGCCCCGCCGCAGCCGCGCCCGCCCCGGCCGACGGCGACAACCGCTACAAGGCCGTGCAGAACAAACTGAGCCACCTCGCCCGGGCCATGGACGACTCCACCCTCGAGCTGGAGTCGCTGCAGCGCAGCATGCAGGCCAACGCGAAGCACACCGAGAACGTCGCCCGCGACATCGAGAACGCCGGCCTGGACGGCAAGTTCGTCGAGGTGACGAACCTCGTGACGGTCGCCCTGGGTGGCGCCGCCGTTCAGGTCAGGCGGCTGTGCGACACCGCGCAGGAGACCGCCGACCTCACCCACGAGACGAAGAGCACCCACTGCGAGCTCTACGGGGCGCTGGACGACATCCGATCCAACCGGCGCGAGAAGACGCCCCGGCCGGGCTTCTTCGACCGCTGACCCCGCCCCTCCCCCACCTCGCCCCGGGCGGCCCCGCAGACTTTGCGGGGCCGCCCGACCTGTTCCCGAAGGAGCCCACGGTGTCCACGCCGCGCAGTGTCGTGCTCGAACGTCTCGCCTACACCCTTGCCGCGCCCGTGCTGGCCGTGGCCCCGAACCTCTACCCCGACAGCCCCGTCAACCAAGTGATCCAGCTGTCCGGCTTCTGCGGGATCGGCGGCTGGTTCCTGGCCGCCAAGAGCGACGAGCACGGCGCCGGACGCAAGATCTTGCGCTGGTCCCCGCTGGTCCTGGCCGCCGCCATCGACATCGCCGCCGGACACACCACCGGCTTCGGCCCGTACGGCCTGGACGGGCTGCTCGCCGCCGGATGGGCGGCGGCCGGCTACCTGGTGATGCCGTTCTCCCGGCACGCCCGCACCCGTCACCGCCCCGCCCTCGCCACCCCGGCCCCGCAGCTGGCACCCGCCGAAGCCTCGGAGCCCGCTGCGGCGGTGCCGGCCGACGACGCCGACCTGCTCACCCGCGAGGTGCGGAGGATGTGGGAGAACGCCGGGATGCCCGGCCGTACCCACGTCGTCAAAGCCACCAGGCACCCCGGGATGCGGCACGACATGACGATCCTCCTGCGCGCCGCGGAGACCGGGCGGCCGATCACCGGCCTGTCCGAGGCCGCCGTCGCCGCACCGTTCGCCGTGCCCGCCGCCGACGTCGTCCTGATGGACGTCGCGGTCCAGCCCGGCCGCCAGAGCGGGCCGGGCTGGCTGGAGGCCCGCATCACCCCCGACGCCAACCAGCGCCGCCGCACCAAGCCGACCGACCAGGAGCGCTGGACGGACAAGATCGGCACACCTCAGGGCGGCGCCCCGGGCTCCGAGCTGGTCCACAAGACCCGCGACGACGTGCGGGGGGTGACGTTCTACCGGGCGAAGATGGCCGACGCCACCACGTCCCCGCGCATCGACCTGGCCAAGGTCTGCCGCGGCCTGAAGCTCCCCGAAGACGACAGTTGCGTGTTCGTCCTCATCGACGGCACCGAGTTCCTCATCAGCGCCTTCGACAAGCCGCCGCTGTCCGCGATCTTCCCCGCCGCCCGGGAACTGCTCACCCCGGACGCCAAGGGCATGTACGTGTGCGGGTTCACCATCACCGGCCAGCCGGTGAAGAACATGGTGTTCCAGCACGACAAGAACGCCGCAGCCCACGGCCTCATCCTCGGGGTGTCCCGGTCCGGGAAGACGCAGTTCTTCGCGATCAACATGGCCGCGCAGTCCCTGGACGGCCAGGTGGTGTGGCTCTCCACCGTCCGCAAGGACGAGAAGACGTCCACCCTGGGCAAGCACATCGACCGGCAGGGCTCGAACGCCCTGTGGATGGCCCGCTCCCTGCGCGCGGCGAAGGCTCTGTGCGAGATCCGCGCGGAGATGCCCTGGCCGCACGACGGCGAGGCGCACGACTACAAGCCGGGCGACTCCCGTTGCCCCTACCGGCAGCTGAACGTGTACGCGGACGAGTTCATGACCGCAGCCCAGGACGGCGACTTCGGCGAGTTCATCCAGAAGGACGGCGACGACCTCACGGTCACCGGGCTGAAGTACGGCATCGGCTTCAACCCCGCCGGCCAGTCGCCGTTCGCACATAACGGCTTCAGCACGGAGATGAAGGACAACCTCCGGCAGAACAGCCGGCCGACCATCTTCAACATGGGCTCCCCCGGCGCCACCCGCAAGGCTGCCGAAGGAACGATGGACAACGCCTACGACGTGCCGACCATCCCGGCCCGCTACGCCCAGCAGGAAGGCTCCGCGATCGAGCGGGCCATGCGCGGCGAGGCCGACCCAGAGAACGGGGTCAGCACCGGCGGGGTTGCCGTCATGGTCTTGGACAACGGGCGCGCCGTCCTCATGCGCTCGCTGTACGCGGACTTCGACACCGACCTCGCCGACCTGTTCCCCGACGACGTCAACCACCTCACCGACCACGAAATCAGCGAGCTGACCCAGCGCGGCCTGTGGTTCGACTGGAACGAGCCCGTACGGCCCGGCGAGTTCTGGCCCGAACCCCAAGCAGACGACAACGGCTCCGGTGACGACGACGGTGGCTACCGCCGGCGCGGCGGCGGCAACGGCTCAGGCGGCAAGCGCGCAGGCAAGTCCGGTAGCAGCCGGTCCGAGTCCCAGATCACCTCGCCCCGCCAGGCACTGGAGGCCATCAGGAGCCTCAACAACACCTGAGCCTCTCCCATCCCACCACCAGTGGGGCCGGCCCGCCCGAGCACAGACGGCCCCACCCGAACCCCCCCCAGGACCCCGCCGCTTCCCTGCTCCTCTCCCCCGGCGGCAGGCCAACACCGCGGACGCCCTGCCACAGGGCGGCCGCGACCGCTTCGGCGCCCTCAGACCTGCCGTGGTCGGCTGCACCCGCGCTGCGACCGGCCTGACCCCAACCGTCAACACCGCCTCGCGCCACCGGCCGGATTGCTTGGGCGCGTCTGACTACGCCTCGGTCCAGGGCGGGTCGGGGGTGTAATTGAACCCGTCACAAAAGCGGCAGTCCCACTCCGAAGGGATCTCCCACTTGTCCGTCCACCAGCCGACCTGCTTACCCACGAAGTAGTTGTCCCCGCCGCACCACCCGCATTCGAAGACGAACTCCATCCGGCCCCCTCTCCCCTGTACGGCCCGCCTGCGTACAGGCTGCCCGCCCTGCGTGCGTGACGGCAACAGCGCAGCCGAGTGCGTGCGTTGGGCCAGGGCCGGCCGTCCACACCATCTCCGTGCCCGCCCAACCGGAGCCACCGACATCCCCTGTCGGCGGCGCCCGTTGTCGTGCCCTGCCTGGAGCCCCGATGCCCCACACCCCGCCCGCCCCCGCGATAACCCACCGGGCCCCGCCCGCCACGCCGGTCGTGGCTCCCGCGCCGCCCGCGGCCCTGTCCCTCGAGGAACGCCTGGCGTTCATCAACGCGGCGATGACCGTGCGGCTGGAGGAGGCCGGCGTCGCCTACGAGGTCAACACCGCGCACATCGACACCGTGCCGGTCGACCTGGCCGACGTCGTCACCGTCCCGCTCACCCCCGGCCTTCAGCCGCCACCCACCCCGTACCCGACCCCGGTCGCAGCGCTCCTGCAGCGTGCCCATCAGCGTCTGCTCACCGGCGGCTGGTGCACCGGCGCCCTGGTCGACGCGGCAGGCGCGCGCTGCCTGTACGGCGCGATCCGCATCGAAGCCCGCGGCCACCGGGGCCTTGAGGCACGCGCGGTGGACCTTCTGATGGAAGCGATCCGCCGCCGGTTCGGCGAGGACGTCGACTCCGTGCCGGGCTTCAACGACGCCTGGGGCAGCAGCCGCACCCCGCTGCGCACGCTCGACCAGGCCGCCGACCTCGCCGACGCCCGCTGCCTGTGACTCCGGCCCCTCCTTCCGGAGCACCTGCCTCGCACCCGAACCCCCGCGGTCGGGTGCGAGCCAGGCCCTCCGGCCTGCCCACCACCGCCCCACCACACGAACCCGAATCAAGGGAGCACCCCTGCCATGCAGCCCGACGACAACCCCGCCAACGACCGGCCCCACCCGAACAGCCCGAGCTTCTTCGACCCGCTCGACCCAACGCTCCCGCCCGCCCCGGACGGGCAGAAACCGCCCGCCCCCACTAAGCAGCCGGACACGGTCCGGTTCGCGGCGCTGCGCGCCGGGTGGACCCGCGCCTGGGACACCGGCGGTGTCCTGGCCCGGATGTGGGAGGACATCCTCAACGCCCCGCAGGACGGCTTCCGGCACATGGCCCGGTGGATCCGGATCGTCCTGACGGTCGCCGCCGCCGCGCTCCTCGTGCTGCTGGTCAACGCCGCGATCGACGTGCTCCTGCTGTCGCTGCACCACCTGGCCGCCGCGCTCCCGACCACCCACACCGACCGCAGCGCGTCGCACCGGTACTGGCACGTGATCGACACCCCGATGCGGTCCTACATCGCCCACCACAGCGCCGGATTGAGCGTCAGTAGCTCCTCGATCTACACGTTCTGGCAACTGACCGGCCTGTTCGGGCTGGTCGGCGGCTTCTTCGGCAGCACCGGCGCCCGCATCACCTGGGTGCTGTGGGCCACCTGCAGCGCCGGAGCCGTGTGGGCCGCAACACCCGCCGACAGCCGCCCCATCGCCACCGGCATCGCGGTCCTCGCCTGGGCCCTGGCCTCCACCGTCGCCCTGCGCGGGCTGAGCCTGCGCCCGATCATCCACACCGTCCCCTCGCCCGCCCCGATCGTGCAGCCCCAGATCGAGATCCGGCCGGAGATCCACCTGCCTGCCCAGAGCACCTCGCCGGCCGTCGACGACCGTCCCGCCCCCGCCGACCCGCTGCAGCACTGACCCGTCGCCCTGCCCGGCCACCGCCCGCCCCGTGCGGGCGAGAGCCGGACAGGCCGCCCGGCCACCGCACCATCCCGTATCCGTTGAGGAGAGATCTGCCGTGGCGAAACCCGCCCCGCACGTCATAGGTATCCTGGTCGAGCCCACCCCCGCCACCTGGTGGCGGAAGTACCGGCACCGCGTATACGGCATTTTGGGCCTGGCAATCGGCTTCACCCTCGCCAGCGGCGGCCCCCACCTGTCGTCCCCGACGACGCCCGCGCCGCGCCCCACCCACAGCACCCCGGCACCCAGCCACCCCACGGCGCCCTCCTCCGCGACGACCGCGCCGATCCACGCCTGACCGACCCACATCCGCCGACCACGCCCGCCGTCCCGACCCGGGCGGCGGGCGCCGTTGTATCAGACAACCTGCTGTGTTCCGTCGAAGGCGTACGTCCGGACCGGGTCAAGGTGCAGCTCGTACGGCCCGGAGCAATCTGCGGCGAGAGTGGCGATCCGGACCCCACACGGGCAGGCTCGGTTGGATCCCTCGGTTCCATTCGGGCCGCAGCAACCGGTGCTGTTCTCCCACCCTGGCAGCGGCTGCAGGTTGGGGGCGTCATCAGGGTGGACAACGACCGTGTCGCGGACACCAGCCGAGACTACATAGCCTTCCTCGGTGGCCATGAGCGGTCCCCGAGGATAACCCGGCACCGGGTCGTCTTGGTCTTCCTGCCGGACGAAAGGCGCTCCCCACGGCTCGGGTTCGATCGCATAGCGACCCTGCGGCACAGTCGGAGACGCCTGGCGTGCTCCCCTGGGCCGAGCCATGCCGAGGTCCGGGACGATCGGAATGTCGGACAGCGCCGTCAAGTCGGGCGTGAGCGCGACGCCGCACTTGGAGCAGTAGAAGACCGTCATGGGACCCGTTGTAGTCGCAGATCCATAGGCTCCGCATCCCAATTCGCCTCGTCCACCCTCCATTGCCGACAGCGAACCTGGACCGAGAGGGCGCTGGCTACCCTGCCGCTACTCCCCCGGCATGAGCCGGGCGGAAGCTGTCAGGGCACGGGCGGGTGACCCTGGCCCGCCACGGCGGCGCCGCCGACCCCCACTGGGGCGCCTACGCCCTGATGGTCACCATCCAGCGCCTGGACGCCCAGCACACCGAAGCGGTCATCGCGCCACCACACCCGAGGATGTTGACCCGGCCTGGGGCCTGCACCGGCCTCTCCCCCACGGCCCCACCGGCAGCTCCAAGCGCCCGCTGCTGGAGTACGCCACCGCGAGCCTGCCCTCAGCCCCAAAGCCCGTCCCCACAACGCCGCCACACACCACCAATGGCTGCAGTTCCTGCTCCGTGCCGGCCTCGCGCTGCGGCTGTCCGTGTCCCAGCCCGGCACCGTAGATCTGCCCTGGGCGCGGTGGGAGGTCGACGTTCACCACACCAGCGCCCTGCCGACTCTGCCCGGCGCGGCCGTCGGCTACAGCGTCATCACCGTCGGCCGCCTGATCACGACCTGCCCGATCCGTCCCGTCGTCCACGGGGCCGACTGCGGCGGGTAGATCCGCCCCGGGACGACCGCCTAGCCGTCAAACCTGACGGCCGTCCCGGGCTCCCCCCATCCGCGCCAGCACAGCGAACAGGAAGGGCACCATCATGCCCGCACCGACCGCCTTACGTCATCGGCGACTTCTCCTGATCACCGCCACCGCCCTGCCCACGATGGCCGCCTGGGCCCTGGACCATCACCGGCTCGGCACCCAGTTGACTGCCGCCCGCCGCGACCCGCTCACCGGGCTACCTACCCGCGACGAATTCACCACCCGTGCCACCCAACTCGCCGACCGCCACCCCGACGACACAATCCTCCTGGTCGTCGACGTCGACCACTTCAAGGACACCAATGACGCGTTCGGTCATGCGGCGGGCGACGCGGTTCTGGCCGCGGTCGCTCACCGCCTGCGGACGTGGGCCGACCGGCACCACGGCATCGCCGGGCGCCTCGGAGGCGACGAGTTCACCGCCGCCGCCCGCCTGCAGCCCACCAGCACCCTGGCGGCGCTGGCTGAACTGCAGCACGCCCTGACCCGCCCCGCGCCATGGGACGGCCGGCAGCTGCCCGTCGCCGTGTCCATCGGCGCCGCCCCCACCCAGCACCACACCGTCGCGCAGGCGCTGCGGGCGGCCGACACCGCGATGTACGCCACCAAGCACACCGGAACCCCCCGACTCTGGGGCCCGGCCGACGCCCCCGCCCTGACGGTCAACGGCCGCCGGCAGGGACGCCGCGGCACCCATCACCCGGCCGCGGTCGCGGCACCCGCTGGAAGGGATCCCCGCTGATGACCGACCTCTCCCCCCGCCTGGACACCATCCTCGGCCCCGAAACCGCAGCCCAGCTCGTCCACCAGCTCACCGCCCACCTAGTCCACACCGACGCCCTGCCCACCCAGGTGGCGTTCCGGCTGGTGTGCGAGCGGATGGCCGACGGCGACCCGCTGCTGCTCGCCGCCCCTGGCCAGATCTGGGCCCGGCACCCCGACGCCGACCCGGATGACGTCCCCGCCCACCGCCTGGCTATCCGCGACCGGCTCACCGAACCGCCCCGCGTCATCGCCACCTACCTGGACGGCGACGCGCTCGGCGAAAGCGACGAGCTGCTGCTGGACGTCCTGCACCTGTACCAGCTCGAGTCCTGGCAGCCCACCGACGTGTGCGCTCCGTGGATCGGGCAGATCCGGTGACCGCCACCGCCCGCGACATGCTCGCCGCCGGCGCCTGCGTCCAGGACATCATCGACGCCACCGGCCTGACCTCCGGCGAGATCGCCGCTATCGCGGAGAGCGCCGGCCTCACCCAGGCCCACGCCGACCAGGCCGCCCAGGACGCTGCTCGGCAGGGCGAGAAGCTGTTGGACCTGCTGGCGTGGGGTGAACAGCACAGCGTCCGCAGCACTCAGGCCCTGGCTGCCCGTGCCCGCACCGCGCTGACGGAACTCGACACCCGCCGCACCCGAGAGCAGGAGGTCCAGGAGGCCTCCGACGAAATCGCGCGACTGGAGCGGGCCATCACTGCAACCCGGGCCAAGCTCAGCACGGCCAAGGGCGGCACCTCCACCAGGCGCACCGCCCCGGCCACGACGAAGACGCCTGCGCGCACCTGCGAGCACCGCCAGGCGCGTGCGTGGGCCAAGGTCCAGGGCCTGGACTGCCCGACGGTGGGCATCGTTCCTGCCCGGATCCTGACCGCCTGGCGGAACGCCGGGGCGCCCGGGCGCACCGCCAGCTGATGGTCGCCCCCACCACCGCCGCTGTCCCGGCGCTGGCTGGGCGGATGCTGGCGGGCCACGGGCGGGTGACCGTGGCCCGCCACGGCGGCGGCGCCGGGCCGGATTGGGGTGCTTACGTCCTCATGGTCACCATCCGCCGCCTGAACGCCCAGCACACCGAAGCGGTCATCGCCGCCACCGCACCCGAAGACGTTGACCCCGCCTGGGGCCTGCACCGACCCCTCTCCCACGGCCCCACCGGCAGCTCCCGGCGCCCCCTCCTGGAATACGCCGCCGCCAGCCTGCCACCCACCCCCAGAGGGCGGACCCACCACGCCGGCGCGCACCAGCAGCGATTGCAGTTCCTGCTGCGCGCCGGCCTGGCACTGCGCCTGTCCGCCGCGTCCCAGCCCGGCACCATCGACCTGCCCTGGGCGCTGTGGGAGATCCGCGTCGAGCACACCGGCCCCCTGCTGACCTTGACCGGCAGCACCGTCGGCTACGGCGGCCACAGCACCATCACCATCGGCCGCCTGATCACCCTCACCCCGAAGGAGACCTGAACCATGGCCCGCTACACCGCCCCCGTCACCCCGCTCCACGCCGACAACACGCCGTGCGGCCACCCGGTCACCTCCACCGGCAAGCCCAAGGACCCGGCCTCGGGCTGCACCGGCCGGACCCACTACCGCGCGGCGTGCTCCTGCTCCTGGTCCACCACCTGCGACGCCCGCATCTTGGCTGCCGACGCCCGTACCCAGCACCTGCGCACCCACCTCACCGCCCCCGCCGCCTGAACCCACCAGCGCCACCCCCAACGGCCCGGGGCGGCTGCCGGCTCCAGGCCCGGCCGCCCCGGCGCGACCTCTCGAGGGTGGAACACCTGATGGCAGACCGTGAACCGCGCTGGCGACGCTGTGGAAACAGGCCCCGGCGAGCTGCAACCGCGCGACCGCAGGGTAGTAGACGCATTCCGCGCCGTTCTGGCCGCCCGCCCCCGCCCCTTCACACTCGACACCGACCTGGCGGTCCTCACAGGCAGGATTGGCTTTGCCCACGGGCAGCGCATGTTCGCCACTCCGGGAGGCACTTGCGATTCGAACAGCGCGTGACCTGCGGCCGGTCAGGGTCTGTACGGTCTTCGGGTCATCCAAGATTTCGTAGGCGTTGATCGGCTTTCCGGTTCGGGCCCAGTAACGGGCGGCGTGCGGCAGGCTGGTGCCGTGTGATGTCGAGTTGAAGGATTTGCTGCCACACCTCGCATTGGTGCTGGTCGAGGCGGTGGAGACGGGTGAGGGCCTGGTCAGGATCACGGTGCGGACCCCGGACGCGGTGCCAGTGTCCTGCCCGGGATGCGGGCAGGATTCGCAATGGGATCACAGCCGCTACGTGCGGCACGTCGCCGATGAGGCGATCGGCGGAAGACCTGTACTCATCGATGTCTCGGTGCGGCGTCTGTACTGCGAAAACCCCGGCTGCGCCAGGACCACGTTCGTCCAGCAGGTCGACGGTCTGACCGAGCGTTATCAACGCCGGACTCCCGCACTGCGGCGGATTGTGGAGGCTCTGGGCATCGTGCTGGCGGGCACCACCGCCGCCCGCCTGCTGATGCTGCTGCATCAGACGCTGTCACCAGCCTCGGTCCTGAGCCAGGTGATGCGGATCCCGCTGCCACACCGGCCCACCCCCGAAGTTGTCGGCATCGACGAGTTCGCCCTGCTCAGAGGCCAGAACTACGCGACGATCATCATCGATGCCGAGACCGGCCGGCGCATCGAGGTGCTGCCCGACCGGAAGATGGCCACCGTTACCGGCTGGCTGCGCACCCACCCCGGCATCCGTGTCGTGTGCCGGGACGGATCCGGAGGTTTCGCCCAGGCCACCACCACCGCCGACCCGACGATCATCCAGGTCAGCGACCGATGGCAGTGCGCCATGAGGCGCCTTGTCGTATCCCCGATTCAGTCGGGAAGAATTTGGAGGGAGGTTCTTGGGTCCAATGGCTTACCTAATCCGGAAACGGTGAGGGGACCGTAGCATGCCAAGAAAGCGACGGCCGAGCCCAGGCATTGGGGACGGGGCGTCGCGGGACCCGCGTGATAGGGCGAAAGCTGGATTGCCTGAATCCCAATCCCCAGAAGATTGAAGGTCGAATCCACCGGAAAGATGCCTGAAACCGGTGCCGCGCCCTGCGACGACTTAGTGCCATGGCCGACGCAACCTCCAGAGCGCGGAGCGATGCCCAGCGAGGGCATTTAAGGGGATGAGTGGGACGCCTACGTCACACTGATACGTACGACAAGACGAACATGGGATCGCCTAAGGGAAGGGATCTTCCTATGGCGACGGAGGCCCCGTAGTAGTCGCCGGAGTCACGACCGGCCAAGGAGGACGGGAAAGCCGTCCGCACGGGCGAAGGGGGCCAGGTGATCGGACACCCAAGAATCGGGAGGTATGCGTAATGCAGAACGCCGAAACGGTGCTGGGTGTTCTCCGTGAACGCGGCAGGCGTGGCCTGCCATGCGATGAACTGTATCGACAGCTGTTCAATCCGCAGTTGTATCTTCTGGCCTACGGGCGTCTGTACTCCAACAAGGGAGCGATGACGCCCGGGGTCACCGGGGAGACCGTGGACGGCATGTCGCTGGGCAAGATCGAGCACGTCATCGACGCGCTGCGCCACGAGCGCTACCGGTGGAGCCCGGCCAGGAGGGTCTACATCCCGAAGGGGCGGGACAGCACGAAACTGCGACCGCTCGGCCTGCCGCCGTGGTCGGACAAACTAGTCGGCGAAGTGGTGCGCCTGCTGCTTGAGGCATATTACGAGCCGACGTTCTCCGACTCCTCCCACGGTTTCCGTCTCCGCCGGGGCTGCCACACCGCGTTAGAAGATGTGGCCTACACCTGGACGGGAACGGCCTGGTTCATCGAGGGCGACATCGCCCAGTGTTTCGACCGGCTTGACCATTCGGTCATGCTAGGAATTCTGGGCGAGAAAATCCACGACAACCGGTTCCTGCGGCTGGTGCGCAACATGCTCACTGCCGGATACATGGAGGACTGGGTCTGGAACGCCACGCACAGCGGAAGTCCGCAAGGCGGGGTCGTTTCACCGATCCTTTCCAATATCTACCTGCACAAGATGGACGAGTATGTCGAGAAGGTTCTGATCCCGGAATACACCCGGGGAAGAGTCAGGAAGCCGAACCGCGCCTTTCATCGGGTGTGGGCGGCGATAGGACGCGCCCGCAAGCGCGGCGACCACACTCAGGTGCGGGAACTGCGCAAGCAACTCCACAGCATTCCCAGCATGGATACTCATGATCCAGGCTATCGGCGGCTGAGGTACGTGCGCTATGCCGACGACACCCTCCTCGGGTTTGCCGGACCAAAGGCAGAAGCCGAAGAAATCAAAGAGCGTCTGGCGCAGTTCCTGCATGACGATCTCAAGCTGGAACTCTCGCCGGAGAAGACCCTCATCACGCACGCCCGCACCGAGGCTGCAAGGTTCCTCGGCTACAACATCACCGTGCACCACAACGACCGGAAGATCTCCGGCAGACGCCGCTCTGTCAATGGGACCATCGGTCTGCGTGTCCCCCGTTCGGTGGTATCTGCCAAGCAGGCCCAGTACATGAAGCGCGGCAAACCCGCGCGACGACCCGAACTGCTGAACCAGGATGACCACGTCATCATCAGCACCTACGGGTCGGAGTACCGGGGCATCGTCCAGTACTACCTGCTGGCCGGCGATGTCTTTCGACTCGCCCGGCTGCAATGGGTCATGGAGACCTCGATGCTGATGACGCTCGCGAACAAGCACCGCTCGACGGTGTCGAAGATGGCCCGCAAGTACGCGACCGTCATCGACACGCCGTTCGGGCCCCGCAAGTGCTTTGAAGCCCGCGTCGAACGCATCGGCAGGAAACCACTGGTCGGACGGTTCGGCGGAATCCCGCTGAGACAGAACAAGAAGGCGGTCGTCAACGACCGTCAGCTGGCCCCGGTCAACATCAAACGCAAGGAGCTGGTCACCCGGCTCCTCGCCGGACGATGCGAGGCATGCGGACGCGCCGACGAGGTGGAAGTCCACCACGTCGCCAAGCTCGCCGACCTCGGAAAACCGGGGACCGACCTGCCCCCGTGGGCAGATCTCATGGCCTCACGGCACCGCAAAGCCCTTGTGGTTTGCGGAAGTTGCCACGCGACCATCCACGGCAAGAAATCTATCCCAGCACTCACGGAATAGTCACTGGAGAGCGACGTGCGGTGAAAGTCGCATGCGTCGTTCGGGCTGGGGGCCGCCGGAGAAGGACCTGCTCAGCAGGCACCTCGCCGACGGCCCACCAGTACCCTGTGGCACGGCCTGGCCGAGACTGTCCGTAAAGAAGTCGGCGCCCATGCATCGTGCTGGGGGGAAGTTCGGCCCGCCGATCAGCGAGGGCAAACGCGCCGCCACCACCCGGGAACGCTGGCGGCAGATCCACGAACTCCTTGACCAGGGCGTCGGCCTGCTGGCCTGCGCCCGCCGCCTGTCCGTTTCACTCAACACGATCAAGCGCTACGCCCGCGCGACCGAGCCCGACCGCATGGTCCGCGCTCCCGTCTACCGCGCCTGCCTCGTCGACGCCTACCGCGACCACCTGCGCGAGCGCCGCACCGACGACCGGGCCGTCCCCGTCACCCACCTCCTCGCCGAGATCCGCGAGCAGGGCTACACCGGCAGTGCCAACCTCCTGGTCCGCTACATCAACCAGGGCCGCGTCGAGGCCGACCACGCCGCCCTCTCCTCCCGCAAGGTCACCGGACTGCTGACCAGTCACCCCGACAACCTCGACGACAAGCAACGCGCCCTGCGTGACCAGCTCGCCGGTGCCTGCCCCGAGATGACCGCGCTGGCCAGCCAGATCCGCACCTTCGTCGCCCTCCTCGTTGCCCAGGAGGGCAACGTGGACAAGCTGACCGGCTGGATCACCCGAACCCGAGAAGCCGACCTGCCCTTCGTGCGCTCCTTCGCCACCGGCCTGGAACGCGACCGGGCCGCCGTGGACGCGGCCGTTACCCTGCCCCACCACAACGGCCGCACCGAAGGCACCAACTGCAAGATCAAACTCCTCAAGCGTCAACGCTACGGCCGGGCCGGGCACCCGCTCCTGCGTCAGCTGGTCCTGCTCAACTGACCGCCAGCTGCCGCCGATCAACGCCTACGAAAATCTTGGATGACCCGAAGACCCCGTACAGACCCAATTGGGTGGTGGCCGTCCCGCCGTGGCGGGAGGGTCCGGTGGCGGCTGTGCTGCCGGACGTGTATCGCGATCTCGTCGAGGTCGTCGCGGATGCTCCGGGCCCGTTGCAGGCCAAGCAGATCGTGCCGCGGATCGGCCTGTCGGCGACGACGGGGAAGATCGAAGGAACGCGGGCGAGGCTGAAGCGGCTGGGTGGAACGGGGCGGGGCTTCACCCCTGTGCCCCGCCGAGGGCGCGGCACAGGGGGGCGAACCGCAGGCGCCGCCCCCCTGTGCCGTCGAGGAGGACGACCGTGTCGCACGTAGCCCTGTTACGTGCCGCTTGTCGACGCATCGCGGTGTTGGAGGAGCGCTAGTACATGTTGGCGGATGCGTTCGGGCAGGTGGTCGAGAGCGCTTCGTCCTCTGGGTCGGACCTGAACAGGGCAGTGTGGAAGGCTTCCACCGCGTCGTCGCGTTGCGGATGGCACCACCCGTCCTGCGCGGCGATGCCCTGTCCGACCTCGTACCAGATTCCTGGGCGGGATGACTCGGACTGAATTTCGCCCGTGAGGCCGGCCACGTGGTCGAGGACCTTCGGCGTCAGCAACGCCTCCACACTCTGGTCGTCGCGGACCTGCAGATAGCGGCGAAGGAGTGCGGACGGTACTCCCGCTCCCCGGAGGAATCCCGCGATAGCGCCCACCAGGAGGAGGTAGTGCTCCAGGCCGTCGGTGTGCTTGTACAGCACGAGGCGCTGCCATTCGGTGAAATCGGCCTCGTAGTATCGGCTGTTGTCCATGGCGTCGTTCAGATGACTGGTGACCCGCGTGGTGTGGTATCGCAGGAGGTCAGACAGGACTTTCGGTGTCGGTGCATCGTCATGGCACGGACGGGTCGGCTCGATCGCTGCCGTATCCAGGCGGCGGTGCTCGGCGCGGTCTATGCGTGCCTCGTTCAAGGCGGCGGCATACGGCTGCCCCGTCTCCTCACATCGGCGTCGAGCTTCCTGCTTGTCACGGTGATGGGGGTTCACAACTCGTGTCCTTCGTGGCGGTGCGGTCCCGTGACCCGGCGCGCCTGTACGAGCTCGTTCACCGGTTGACTGGATGCTGCCGTGCCACTTTCGGCTGTTGCGCCCTGATCCGGTCACGGGCCGGAAGAACTAAGCCGCGGCCGTCGCAGGCGGCCGCCTCGTCCAACGAGCCAGCGGCCGTCACCGTCACGCGAACTCACGCTTTTGATGCCATGAGGGTGAGCGTGACGACCGCGACGGGTGGTGCCAGGGGCGATCGTCCCGCCCGGACACGGATTGGTCGCCACGCCCCGATGGTCTGATCTGATGAAAGGCGACCCCGCGGTCGGCGCCCACCCCGCGGACCCCTCGAGTACGGTGCCGCCGGCGCAGACCGTGACGCTCCACACGGAAGCCGGTCCGACCCTTCCCTGCTGCCCGCCGCCCTCCCAGAAGGGCACGCCTGGTCTCGCCCATACCTTGCCTGCGGGCTTGCCCAGGTTCACATCCCGGCCGGAGCGGCGAAGCCCGGAAGCCTCTCCCCCGGGTCGCCCAGGCGCTGCGGGGCGGTGTTACCCGCGAGGCGCCTGCCAGCAGAATCGATCCTGGAGAAGAATCGAACATATCGAACAGGGCGGTATGCGCGGCAACTATCTGCTCGACGGACGTCTTCAAGGGAATCTCGGCGAGTTCTCGCCCCTGCGGCTCGAGCGGTGCACCACATTGACGAATCCGTCGGGCAACAGCCTGTGGGACGCCGGGGTCTCCACCGAGCACCTGGCGGAGTTCGGGGTGCTGCGCCCCGCCCATCCCCGAGCCCCTCCCGTCCAGGTCTGCGGCGGGCGTCCTCGCTTGCAGGCGCCGTTCGGAGACGGTGACGTCAGGGCTCGCCGCCGGTCGCCAGGCGCTCGGGGCTACGACGAGGGCGCTGACCAGTTGACGGGGTGATCGCGGGTGCACTCGGCCGTGCGAGGCCCCCCGCTGTCCGAGGCGGGAAGCGGCGGGTATTTGGTCCGTCCCGCCGGCGCCTGTGCGCGCAGGAGATGGCAGGCGGAGGCAGTTGCCGTGGGCGTGACCGGGGGAGCGGCACGTTCCGCCGGCTGCTGCGCACAAGGGGAGTGTTTGCCGTGAGCCCAACGCCGTGCGGAGGATGCCGGAAGTTCTCGTTGAGCTGGTCGCGGCGGCGGCCTCGGTGGTCGAACTGAAGGCAGGGTACTGCCAAGGTTTCCGCTGGACCGAGGCTGGTCGGTAGGTTCGTGTCATAGCATCCGAGGGCGTTTCCCGTTGGGGACGTTGGATGGTGGGGCTGTGGTGTGTGGTCGCTGCTTCCTCGGGTCGTTGGTTCGACTGCGAGGAGCTTGTCCGTGGCCACTGAGAAGTCCAGGTGCATGGCCACCAGACGAGCCCCCTCAGATCAGGCACAGAGCGTGACTGAATCAGTCACTGCGCTCGACCCCCAGCCGGGGACTCTCCGACTGCACACGAGCCCCTGAACGGCCGTCAGCAGCCCCCAAGGGAGTCGGGCAGGGTCGTCTGATCACGCGAGGGGTATCGGATGGAGGGCTTACTACCTGGGACGACGCGGTAGCTGCGAGCTGCGTCGCCTCTCGCTGATCGACTCGGCAGCCGACCTTGTCCGTCCGCGAGAGCACGCGCGTCCTCGCGAACGCCGTGGCGCTCCTCACCTCGATGAGTCCCGGGAAATCGACTGCACTTAGTGACGAGTTGGCCGTCCACCGGGAGCCGACATGGCCACGGGCCGAGATCCGCTCGGCCACGTACCGGGATTTCCCGGTGGCCACCCACAGAGCTGTCCTGCCTTCCGACCGGGCGCCTTGTGGAGCCAGCAGGTCGCGAGAGCGGGAGGAGCATCGGCGCATCCGTGGACTGAGCATGTCCATACGGGGGACCGGCGGTGGCTCTTTCGTTGGTGTGTCGTGCACCAGCAATACAGTCGGCGATGAGGGTGTTCCCTTCCCTTCCTCAGGCGGTGCCAGGCCTTGTGCCCGAGATGTGGTGAGTAACTAAGGGGTTCGGGGTCATGTCTCCGGTGCTGTTGTCGCGTCATGGTCGGTCCTGAGGGGGACGTCGGTGGCTGCTCGGCAGTCCTGAAGGGCTCGTTGCGAGGGACTGGTTTGCGTCTCTGTGTTTCTCGCTGAGCGTCTTTTGTGGGTGCGTTCTTCCAGCTCAGCTTAGGAGGCCCATCAGCCTCCCTTCTATTGGTAAGAGCCTCTGAACTGCATGTTTCACAAGTTCACAGCTTACGCATGGGGAGTTGCGCGCCAACATGAACGATCTCATGCACGACATTCTGCATCTTTCACAGCACGGGAGTTTGCATGACATGATGCGCGCCATGTGGTGCGACCTTATGAACGACAGCCTGAACGTTGACCTGAGCGTCGATGTGCATGGCATTACGCATTGCTAATTGCTCGTCTGTTTGCATTGCTGCATGGGCACGTGAATGGATGGATGGGTGCGCCGTTGTGTGGACGATCGTGCTGGTGTGGCGCTGAGCATTCGTAGGTTCTGTTGCAGGTGCGGGCGGTGGTTGCGTTTCGGGTTGGACGGTGTTGGTGGGACGCGGTGGGGACGTGTTTCTGTACGAGTGGGAGTGCTAGTGGGGCTTTGGTGGCTGGGAGGTGGTTCTTGATGGGCGGGGGGATTGGCGACTAGCTGAGGGTGTTCTTGGTTGTGCGTGTTGTCGGTAGGGCGCGTTCGTGTGTGGACGTTGGTCGAACCGCCGGTTCGTGAGGGTGGCTGGTTTGTCGATGTTATGTGCGTACGCGCATTGCTTTCTATGGTGAAGTGTCTGGTGCGGGGGTTGTTGACGTAGGTTGCGGTGCGTTTGGTTGCGGGTAGGTGCTGGCGGGTGCGTGACCTGATGGGTGCGCGGTTCTTGCTGCGTGGGGTGGTGCGGTCAGGGGGCGGGGGGTTCGCCTTGGCGGTGAGTGGCGTGGTTGGCGGTGGATGCTGCTGGTTGGGGGGTCCGGCGCTGGTGCGGTGGGACTGACGGCCGCGTTCGTGGTGGCCCTGGCGGGTGGGGGCGTGGTGAGCCGAATGGGGGTGGGGAGGTGCAGGCCTTGGGCGGGCGCGGTGGAGGGTGGGCAGGAGGCGCTGAGCGGCGGGGGGTGGGCGGCGCCGAGGAGGGGGTGGCGGTGGCGGCGTTGGCGGGTGAGGGGGAGTGGGCGGTGGCCGCGTGGTGGGTCCGGGTGTCGGGGTGATGGTGGTGGGGGGCGGGTGCGGGATGGAGGCCCGGGGTGGGGGGTGTGCGGCGGGGGTTGGTGTGGGGCGGGGCGGCCGGGCCGGGGGGCGGGTGGCTGGCGTGGCGTTAGCCGGGGCCTGGGGGTGTGCGGTTGGGGTGTGGGGCGGTTGGCCCTGCTGAGGGGCGACACGCGGGTGAATCTGGTGGGGGGCCGGGCGCCGGTGTGATCGACTGCTAGCCTGTCAGGAAAATATAGTGGTGATCGTTTACCGCAGTGCGGTGGATCTTCAGCCCGAATAGTCGTGCTGGTCCGCATCTATCGGGCCTTGCGGGTCGGTTGATGGGGTCCTTGCGGCGTCAACTTCCTTCCCTGACAGCAGTAGTCGGGGCTCGTGCTGTACCGCTAAATACTGCTCTGTCCGCTTTGGGGGAACTCGACGCGGTGACCGGGCCAACCGTGGAGAGGATGGATTGTGGGCGCTGTATTGACCGTGGCAAGCCAGAAGGGGGGCCCGGGTAAGACGACAACGACGGTCAACCTGGCCAGCGCGCTGGCGATAAACGGGGTCAAGGTCCTGGTGGTGGACCTGGAGCCGCAGGCCCAGGCTGGTGTGGCGCTGGGGGTTGTGCCCCAGCCGCAGCGGTCGGTGGGCTTCGCGCTGTACGCCAGGTTGAATGACATGGCGCCCCCGCTGGGGGAGATGATCTACTCGCGCAGCGAGCTGATGGACGGCTTCGAGGACGCGGGCCGGCTGGACCTGTTCGCGTCGGTCCAAAGCACCATGGTCGACGCCGAGCGCAAGATCGCGGGCATGGACTTCCAGGGCACGATCATCCTGCGGCAGGTCCTGCAGGACGTCCGCGACAAATACGACCTGATCCTCGTGGACACGCCGCCGAGCGTGACGGCCCTGTCCGCGGTCGCGTTGGCCGCCGCCGACTTCGTGATCGCCGTCTGCGAGCCGCTGTACGCGACGGTTCCGGGTGTGGCGGTGGTCAAGGGGCTGACCGAGGCCACCGTGAAGCGGACCGAGGGGCAGTGCAACCCGCGGTTCCTGGGCACGGTGCTAAACAAGGCGAATCCGCCGTCGAAGCGCACGATCGAGGACGCCCAGGTCGAGGAGCGCCTTGTCAAGCTAGGGCTCAATCCGTTCGAGACGCAGATCCGACGCAATGGGCTGATCTCGCAGGCCTTCGATCAGGGGCAGCCGGTGTGTATCGCCAACCCCAATCAGCCGCCGAGTATCGCCTACCGTGACTTGGCGATGGAGATCGCTGACCGTGTGAAGCAGACGGGGGCGTGATGGCTGACTCCGACAAGCACGACGAGGCACCCAAGGGGCGCTCGCGTAGTCGCCGCCCCCAGCAGCGAGCGAAGGTGCAGAACGATGTCCTGCGCCAGTCGATGGCCGATGCCATCTCGGGAAGCTTCCTGAACGCCGGCACGGATTCGACGGCCGCGCTGCTGGCCCAGATGTCGGCACCGGCGCCGGTCGCGGAACCGGCGGCCCCCGAAGCCGCCGCGGCGCGGGAGAGCAGCCGGGTGGTGACGGCGGAGCCGGACGTACCGGAGACGGCGCCCGAAGCCGAGCCGCCGTCGCCGGCCCCGGAGACGGCGGCGTTGCCGGGAGCCCGGTCGGCCCCGCGCCAGGAGCCGGCCCTTCCCGCCCCGGACCTCCAGCCCGCGGCTCCGGTCGCCCCGGCCCCGCAGGCCGCGGCGCCGGTTGCCGATCTGGTCGTGGACGTGGTGGCGGAGTCGGCGCCCGTCGCCGCTCCGCCTGTTGCCGCTCCGGCGCCGGTCGCTCCGGCGCTGGTCGCTGCCGTGCCGGCTGGGGTGCCGGACGCCCCGTCGGGGACGGCTGCCACGCGCAAGGCGAAGAAGAAGACCAGCGGCGGCTGGGCCCACGCCGCTCTGCAGGAAAGCTTCCTGGACAACCGGATCAACTCCCAGGGATGGGAGACGTGGGGCTTCCGCCTCGTCCCGGATGTCAAGAAGCGCCTGGAGGAGCGGCTGGCGGAGGACAAGCGGTCCGCTGACAACCGGCGCCTCGCCCAGGGGCACTACGTCAACGCCGCGATGCTGCACCTGCCGGACTCCGTCGACGAGCAGCTGGAGATGATCCGCGAGTTCGTCACGGCGCGCGGTGGCTACACCGACCCGGGTAAGCCGTCGAACTACCGGGTGAGCCAGACCGTGTGGCAGGTCTCGCGGGACCTCGACATGGACATCACCGCAGCCGCCAAGCGGGGTCTGGTGGTCTTCTTGTTCTCCGCCGCCGTGGAGCGGTTCTTGGACTCCCTGGATGCCGAGGGCACCTTGGCCCGGCCGGAGATCTTCCGCCGGGTCCAGTAGCACCGCCGCACCGAAGCAGGGGCGCAACCAGCCTGGTTGTGCCCCTGCGGCATGTCCGCAGCCCTGCGGCGGGACCCGCATCGATCGACGACGGCTCCCCGGCACTCCCGTCGCGCCCTCCCAGGACGCCTCCTTCGGTCCTAAAACAGCCTCTGACCTGGGACTTGCACGGCAACCTGCACGGGATAACGCATGGGAGCCTGCATGTCTGAAGGTGCGGCTGTGTGTGCGGGGGCAGGGGCGGGCGCACGGTGGGTGGTTGTTGCGCCACGCGGGCTGGTCGGTGCGACGTTGTTGTTCTGTCAGGGGAGCACGTGCGGTTCCGGCGCGGGATGTGCACCGGCAGGGGAATCCTGAGCAGGGATCGAACTGAAGGCCGTATGTGCCGATTCTCCCTGCGCTGTCTGGGATCTGAGGCTGCACCAGGCACTGCGAGCTAGCAGCCTGAACGACACGCCGAAATCCCTGACAGGGAAACTTTCGGGGATGTTTCGCGCTACTGTGCGTCAGAACGATATTGAGGTGAAAGGAACGCCGGGCCGATGCCTCCACGCGTACAGCGCTGGACCCTGTTGAAACTCGCGAACCTGGCCGGCGTGCCCAGCAAGGTCGCCTACGAGGCCCGCGACCGCGGAGTCCTGCACCCCGACGTCCTGACCCCCAGCGACGTCCTGCCCCTGCTGACGTTCGACTCCCTGCGCCGGGTGAGCTGGCCGCGCGAGAACTATGCGCGCAACACCCCCCAGCGGCTGCGCCTGTGGGAGTCGATGGCCATCGAGCGCTCCCGTATAGACATCGACGCGGTGCCCCGGATCGCCGGCCTGTACGTCCACCCCGCCGGCGCCGACCTGGCGACCTTGCCCAGCCAGCACGCGATCACCTCCCTGGAACTCGCGGAGAACGACACCCCGCATCTGTATCTGCCCCTGGGACTGTGGGCAGTGCAGACGACGGTGGCCCTCCAGGCCGGCGCTGACGGGCTCCACCGGCCCGAGGACGGCGTGGCATGACCCGCCGCACCGCGCAGCCGCCGCGGCACCCCGTCAGCGGTTGCGATGCCCCGCCCCGCCCGCGCACCCCACACACGTCCGGCCACCGATCACGCACCCGCGTGGACCGCCGCCGGCTGCTCGAATGAGCGACGGCCCGGGACGGTGAAGTCCCGGGCCGCTGATTTCCCAACCGGCGCCCTGCCAGGCGCCCAGACAGCAAAGAGGTAGTGACCGGCTCCATTCCCAACTGAAGAACACCGACCCGCTCCGCCGACCACAGGCGCTGAGCGGGCGATTCCGTATTCCCTCTTTCACTGACCTGGAGCAAATCATAGCTGCCACGCCAGGGGTCGGTTCCGTGCTGCCCAAATCAGGCTGCACCCCCGCCCCTTCCCCCGCCCCCTCCTCCCACCGCCGACCGGCCACCCACACCGCTGCGCCCAGCGCCCCCCGGTGCGCAAACGCCCAGGACACCGCACCCGTCCACCACCCCGCTGAGTCCGGCAACCCGCAGCACCCGTGTGCCCTCCCGGCCGCCGAACAGGCCCAGTCCCCGGCCCAGGACAGCGCTCCGATCCGCCGCCAGCGGATCAAGGTGCCGATGCGCCTGGTGGAATCAGCCCACTACTCCGACGCGGCACTGGCCGTCTACATGAAGATCAGCGCCCTCGGACGGCGCGCCGAAGGGTGCACCGCCGCCGTCCCGGTCCTCGCGGCCTATCTGCACCTGGGCCGGGCCACCGTCGAGCGGTCCCTGACGCAGCTGCGGAACCCGGGCCCCGACGGGGTGGTGGAACTCCCGGACACCCAGCGCCGGACGCTGCGCGGCGGCCGCGGAACCACCGCCGTGCGGCGGGTGCGCACACTCAGCCGCTCCGAGCGGTTCGTGTGGCTGCCCGTCGCCGCCGCCGAAGACCTCTCGCCCCGCCAGTTGCGCGCCTACGCGGTCCTGGCCTACGCCGTCGCACAGAACATCCCGCTCACCGAGGCCGAGCTCGCATCGTTCCTGGTCCACCACCGTGGCTTCCGAGCCCAGCACCCGATCACCACGTGGACGGCCAGCAGCATCATCGACGCGCTCGAGGAGCTGGGCTGGATCAGCGTCGACCGGCGGGCCGGCGCCTACGGCCGGCACGTGTTCACCGTGCGCTCCTGCGCCCCCGAGGACCAGCCGTCGGCCGCCCCCGAGGCGGGCACCGCAACCCCTTCGGAGCAGCCGGCAACGGCGGTGCATGAGACGGACCTGGGTTCGGGTGTTGGTGAGGGATCCGGTCTGGGTGTTGGTGAGGGATCCCTCGCGTATAAGGAAGACCCTAGTACTGTCCGACCAGACGACGAGCGCACGATTGCCTCACCCGCCGTAGGCGAAATGCCGGTAGTAGAGCGCGTCGGCGTGCGCGCGGACGCCCTGCGGGACCGTGCTCCGGCACGGCGCGATTGCGCGCTGCGCGCGGATGGAAAACCCTTCGCTGCCAGCCCGACCACACCTGACGCACCGGCACGCACGGTGCGCGCGCAACACCACGGGCCCTACAAGGGCCCGCAGCTGAGCTACCACCCGGAGATCCATCAAGCGCTGGAACCCGTGCGCTACCTGCTGTCGCGTGTCTCCAGTGTCTACCGGCAGCGGGAGATCGGGCGCGCGGTGGGCGCCGCGGTCCGTGCGCACGGACTGGAGCGGGTCCAGCACCGGTTGACGGTACGGTTCGCGACGGCCGCTCCGGCGGAGATCCGGGACCCGGCCAGTTGGCTGCTGAGGGTCGCGCTTCCGCACTGGGGTTGTGGTGACCTGGACTGTGAGCAGGGCACCCGGTGGTCGACCGGGCAGCGCTGTGAGATCTGCCAGGACGTGCTGATCTTTCGCCGCCGGGAGATGCTCTCTGCGGCTGGAACACCGCAGTCCCTCCGCACGGTGGAGCCCCCGTCCGCCGTGTCCACGACGCCGCCGCTCCGGGGGCGTTGTGGGGACTGCCAGTGCGTGATCAGGGTGTGTGGCAAGGCTCTGGTCGACGGGTTGTGCCCCCTATGCCGCACGGAGCGGGCAGGACGGCCGTCGTGCCCCGCGCGGGATGCCTTGCCCGCTGGGGGCCGTGACGTCGGCCGCCGTGCGGCGGGCAGTACAGCGTTGACCGGGCCGCCGATCTCACCCGCTGCGGGGGTATCCGGCAGGGTGCGACGTCTGGGAACCGGCCAGGAGCGAGGGACCGAGACTGCTGAGCGGCGAATGGGTCCGTCGCTACGACGGCCCGCGCAATGAGCTGGAAGTCCTGGTTACTGAGGTTGTAGGCGTGGTGTCGTGAGTGTGAGTCCGGTCCCGGTGAGGCATCCGTCGATGATGTCGCTGCGGTATTGCATCTGGCGCAGGCCGTGTCGTAGCCGGCGGATGAGGTGGTCGGGATCGGCGAAGGCAGTATTGGCCTGGGCGGTCCGTCGCAGAACCGACCAGATGCCTTTGAGGGGTCTCGTGCTTCTCGGACAGCGGTTTGATGGGCTTCTATGCTGCGAATTGCTGTTGCTCATAGTCGGCTTGGACCTCTGAGGGGGTCCTGTAGCCGAGCCCCGAATGGAGGCGTTGACGGTTGTAGAACACTTCGATGTAGCGAACGATCGCACGTTGGGCGTGCGCGCGCGTCGGGAACGCAGTGCGGTGAACGAGTTCGTTCTTCAGGGCACCGAAAAACGATTCGGCCATGGCATTATCCCAGCAGACGCCCGTGCGGCCGACGGATGCCCGCATTCCCAAGGAGCGTAGTTTGCTGCGAAGTTCCTGGGAAGTGTACTGACTTCCGCGATCCGAGTGGAATATGCAGTCGCCGGCGAGATCCAGGATCCGGTTCGCCATGTCGAGTACGTCCGCGATGAGAGAGGTCTTCATATGGTCAGCCATGGACCAGCCGACGACTGCTTTGGTGTGGCAGTCGATGATGGTCGCTAGATAGAGGAAGCCGGCCCAGGTGTGGACGTAGATTATATCGCTGACGAGTTTACGGCCGGGTGCCTCAGCGGTGAAGTCGCGGGTCAGCAGGTCGGGGGTCGACGGTGCGGTCGCTGTAGGCAACGCCCAGGATCTCGTCGACATCGCCCGCTCGCCCGCTCCAGCGTTACCCGGCGGCCGCCGGTGGTCGACAACCGGTGCACGACGATCGGCGCGCTGGTCATACCTCCAGCCTGCGACGCCACCTCAAGAGGCACCCATCGCCGCGCTCCGGACAGGTGAGGAGAGCGCTGCTGCGCACCGCGCGCTTGGCGGTGCTCTCCGCTCGTCAGCGGAGCGAGGACGGCTGCAACGTGCTTCGCTCGCTCGCAATCGAACCGCGAAGGTCTTCCCTCAGGCCCTGACCTGCTGGGTTAAGTGCCTGTTTCTGATCCCGGGTCTTGAGTAGCTTTGGGGCCTAGGCTGGCCGGGTGTCCGAGGGCGCCGGGCAAGCCGGAGAGCGGGTGTGCGCGGGCTGCGGTGAACGGCTGAGGCCGGAAGCACGGCCCGCGGCCGTGTACTGCTCGGCGGCATGTCGTTCCAGGCAGTGGCGTCGGGACCGTCGGCTGCGCAAGCGGGTGGGCGCGGAGTTGAGCGGTGTCGGTCAGGCCAAGTGCCCGGAATGCGGGGCCACTTGGGTGGCCGGGGTGGACCGGCGTTCGAATGCCGTCTACTGCTCGCGGCGGTGTGTCACGAGGGCCTGGCGGGCCCGGAAGGAAACGTTCGACGAACGGTCACAGTGACCGCACCGCGAACGCATTCGAACCGCATCTTCGATCAGATTCCGGTCACTTCCGGTCACTGATTGTGATCATAGGACTTATGGTCTGACTCTCGGTCCCAGATGCGGGCCGGGTCTTGTCACGGCCGCGGGGCCGTGCCCCGGCCCCGCGGTGGGTGGTGGATGCCATGCCCGAAGAGATCGAGACCGCCGACAAGGTCGGCAGTGTCAGCGTGAACCGTTATGCGGAAATCGTGGCTGAGCTGCGGAAACTGGTCGAGACGGCCAGCCGCATCCAGTTCACGATCGGCGATTACGCGCTTGAGGTCGAGCCGATGCGTGAGTTCGGCGGCCAGGAGCGGGGCGACGAACTGTTCACGGTCAAGGACTCGCTGTTCCGCCTGGCCGAGGACATCGGAGTGTCGTACTCGCAGGTGAAGGACGCGAGGTGGACCGCTTCGAAGTGGCCGAAGGACCGCCGGGTGTCGGAGGTGTCGTTCACAGTCCACAAGATCTTCGCGTCCATAGCCGACGACGAGGAACGGTTCGACACGATCCTCAACCCGCCCGAGGGCAAGGCCCGGTGGACACCGGACGAGGCGAACCGCCGGACAGGCCGGCAGGTCGTCAAGCCGGTCACCCCGCAGGAGAAGGTCAGCGCGATCCACACCCTCGCGCAGGACGAAGAGGTCGCCGCCACCGTCACCAGCGACTTGCTTCGGCGGCCGACGGTAATCGCCCAGGTCAAGCAAGAGGACAAGGTCCGCGCCGCGGAGGAACTGACCCGCGACGACCACGTCGCCGCGAAGGTGACCACCGGCCTGCTGCGCAGGCCGGACGTCGCCTTCCGGGCGATGTCGGACGACACCGCCCGCCACCAGGTCAACCACGCTCAGGTCGAGCGGGGCCGGCAGGCCCGCGAGCACTTCGAGGACACCAGTCCTGTCGCCCCGGCGATCCGCAGCATCGACCGGTCGGTGGAGTTCCTGGACCTGGTCACCGCCTGCCACGCGTTCGTCGCGGCCGCCGGCCGGGTCGTCCCGGGCATGCGCGACCGCCAGCTCGGCGACGACGAACGCGTGATCGTGCACGAGAACGTCGCCCGGGTGCGGGCGACGCTGGACTGGATCGAGACGGCCGTCGACACCGGCAAGGTCGACGTCGACGGCGAACTGGCCAAGCTCCTGCAAGGCGAGTAACCGTGCCACGCGCCTCCGAGCGCAGATCGGCAGCAGCCCAACGACACGCCGACACCGTCCGGTTCGTACTCTTCGAGGCACGTCCGGCCGGTCTGACCTTCGTCCAGCTGGTCAGATCCAGCGAGCTGTCGCCCCATCAGACCCGCTCGGGCCTGGCCTGCCTGCGGGACACCATCACCGAACGCGGCTGGCCGCCGCTGATCTGGACGAGGCCGGACGGCTACAAGTTCTGCGCCGATCCCGCCGAACTCCAGGCATACGAGGTCGCGATCATCCGCGGCAAGCTCACCGAGATCCGCCGCTTCATCACCGCAACCGTCGCCCCGCACGCAGCTCTCCAGCCCAAGGGCCGGTGGATCAAACACCTCAACACCCAGCTCAACTCGGTCGAATCCACCCTCGATGTGATCGCCGACTACACCGACGCCTGACCGGTGGGACCGGCCGCGAAGCGGCCGGTCCCACCCTGTCTTGAGGGAGGAGAGACCGTTGCCGCGGCGACGCTGCTACCCCTCAGACACCTGGGACGACGAGTGGGTCCTGATCGAACCGCTGCTGCCGACACCGGCCTGCGAGACCCCGGCCGGCGGCCGTCCGGAGAAGCACCCCCGCCGGGAGATCGTGGACGCGATCCGCTACGTCGTCGACACCGGATGCAAATGGAGGGCGCTGCCCAAGGACTTCCCACCCTGGCGCACGTGTTACGGCTTCATGGCCCGCTGGGCCGCCGCAGGCGTCATCGGGCAGATCCGTGACCAGCTCCGCAAGCGAATCCGCCGCGAGATGGGCAAGGCCCCCGGAGCGGTCGCCACCGTCATCGACTCCCAGTCGGTCAAGGCCGCCGACACCGTCGGCAAGGACTCCCGCGGCTACGACGCCGGGAAGAAAATCAACGGCCGCAAGCGGCACCTGGTCGTGGACACCAAGGGCCTGCCTCTCTTCGTCATGGTCACCCCGGCCGACATGACCGACCGCAACGCGGCCAAGGAAGTGCTCTTCCGGCTGCGGCTGATGCACCCCGAAATCACCATCGTCTGGGCCGATTCCGCCTATGCCGGTCAGCTCGTGACCTGGGCAAAGACCTTCCTGAACCTGACGATCAAAACCGTCAGCCGCCCGAAGAACGTGCCCGGCTTCGTCGTCCTGCCCCGGCGTTGGGTCGTCGAACGCTCCCACGCCTGGGTCATGCACGCCCGCCGGCACGCACGCGACTACGAACGGCTCATCCAGCACTCGGAATCGCTCATCACCTGGGCTGCGATCACGCTCATGACCAGGCGGATCACTCGCCGAAGCTCCCGCAGGAGCGGACAGCCGACGTCCCGCGAAGCACAACGGGACTGATCATTCTGAAGGTGGTGGTCACCACCGCCACCCGGATCCGCCACAAGGACACCGCCCTCACCAGGCGGCCACCCGAAATCAGGGTCTGGGACGGCGGGCGGCCTAACCGAGTGCGGGGTCGCGGCAGCCAGCTGACCTCAGCTTAGCCCTCTGCCATGCCCGCCACCCGGCGTTTGAAGACCTCGATCACCCCGAACCTTTCGTTCGATTCCTGAGCTGGTCAAACGCTCAGCGGAGCTTTGCAAACAGGCACTCAGGTGGCCTGAGAGGTCATCCGCCTGTTTTTCCTGGCAGTGGCGTTCTCTGGTTCGTCTGGGAGCTGGGAGCGCGGCGACTGTCCCTTCGTGGCGCTGGTCACGGTTATGCGGCGCGGCTGAGGGGCTGGTCGGGGCGGCAGACGTCGCAGGGTGCGCCGTCGGGGCGCGCCAGGGTGGCGCGGGCCTGCTCGGTGGTGGCGGGGTGGGAGAGGTCGCGGACCGCGTGGCAGTCGCCGCGGTGCACGATGCGGGCCGGCCCGCGCTCGGGGCCGAAGTACACCGGCTCATCCACCCGCCAGGCCGAGGCCACGCTGTGCCGGTGGGTGGGCACGGTGTCGTACGCCTGCCCCTCGACCGGCTCGCACCGGCCGGCCGGTGCGGTGAAGTCGATGGGCGCGGGCTCGTCGACCAGGCGGCCGCGCTGCTCGGCCGCGGCGGGCAGGTGGATCTGGCACCAGTACCACCAGGTGCCGTCGCGTTCCTTGCGGCGGCCCTTGACCACGGCATAGAGCTGCTGCCCGTCGTGCAGCCGCACCCGCACCAGCGGCCCGTCCGCCGCAGGCAGACCCGCCGCCTGCTCCCCGCTCCGCTCGCTGCTCACCGTTCGATTCTAGTTCGATTCCAGGGTGGAACGCCGGTCGGCGAACGGCATGACCGACGTTCCACGAACATCACTGGTCCAGGTCACAGCGGTGCGGTCCTGGAATGAAGCGGCGGTGGAGCCGGCCCGGGGTGGTTCAGGAGGCGGTGGCCCACTGGTGGGGCCGGCCGCCGCGCCACTCCACCCAGAGCGGCTGGTCCAGAAGGGGTTCGGGGTCCTCGATGCCGACCCGGCGCAGGAACTCCAGGACGTCGCGGTCGTTGTAGGCGACGCCCAGGATCTGCTCGACGTCCCCGGCCCGCGCGGTCACGTGGCGGCCGCCGGAGGGCGACAGCCGGTGCACGACGATCGGCGCGCTGGCCATGCCTCCAGCCTGCGACATCACCGGTCGCGCCGCACGCCACGGTGCTGGGGCCGTCGGTCTGTCGTGCGCTGGATCGCGGTGCTGCCGGTCCGCACCAGCTGTGGGGCCGTTCTCGGCGCGTCGTAGTGGTGAGCGGATGCACGTATTCAGCGGTGCTGCGGGCCTTGGGGTGTCATGCTGGGCGGGTCGAGGGGCCAACACGTTTGGTCACCATGGATGTTCGCTCCGTCGCGGGTGTGTCCCGGTGGCGGTGACCGGGGGGCGGCGAACGCGCGGCTCCTTCTGGCCGCCCCTCCGACAGGCATCCTGACGCGGGGCGGGCCTCGAAGAAGGGTTGAGGCACCTGATGTCCTCACGTTCCGTCTTACGCCCGTCGCGTCTGCGACGTAGATTCTCCGCGCTGGTCGCCGCCGGCGCGCTCGCCATCGCCGGGCTGGTCGCGCTGCCCGCTCCCGCCGCGCAGGCGGCCCCGTCCGCCCCGGTGGCGTACGTCGCCGACCTGATGGACAACACCGTGAGGGCGCTCGACACGGCCACCAACACGACGGTCGCGACCATTCCCGTCGGTTCCTCCCCGATCGGTGTGGTGGTGTCCCCGGACGGTGCGTCCGTCTACGTCGCAAACAACGGGTCGTCCTCGGTGTCGGTGATCGACACCGCCACCAACACCGTCACGGCGACGATCGCGGTCGGCAGCGGCCCCCTCAAGCTCGCGGTGTCCCCGGACGGCGGCACCCTGTACACCGCCGACTCCGGCGCGAACACCGTCTCCGTGATAAACACCGCCACCAACACGGTCACCGGAACCGTCGCGGTCGGCGCTCTCCCGTTCGGCATCGCGCTGACCCCCACCGGCACCCGCGCCTACGTCTCCAACAATGACGGCAACACGGTCTCGGTGATCGACACCACCACCAGCACCGTTGTCGCCACCGTCGGCGTCGGCCAGAAGCCCAACGTCATCAAGGTGACCCCGGACGGCACCCGCGCCTATGTCGGCAACCAGAACTCCCACAACGTCTCGGTGATCGACACCGCCACCAACACCGTGTCCACCACCATCCCCGTCGGCATCAGCCCGTTCGGCCTCTCGCTGTCCCCGGACGGCACCCGCGCCTACGTCAGCAACAACTCCTCGAGCTCGGTGTCGGTGATCGACACGGCCACCAACACCGTCACCGCGACGGTCGGCGTCGGCAACGGCCCCTTCGAGTCCGCGGTCACCCCCGACGGCGCCTCGGTGTACGTCCCCAACGGCTACGCCGGCACCATGTCGGTCATCGACACCGCCACCAACACCACCACCGCGACCTTCCCTCTCGGCTCCTTCCCCTACGCGGTCGCCTTCGCCCCCGCCGCCATTGCCGCCCCCTCCGCGGACTTGGCCTCCACCGTCACCGACTCCGCCGACCCGGCCGCCCTGGGCGACACCCTGACCTACACCCACGCCGTGACCAACAACGGCCCGGCAACCGCGACGTCGACCACTTCCGCGCTGACCTTCTCCGGTGCCGCGGCCACCATCGTGTCCGCGAGCAGTTCCCAGGGCTCGTGCACGATCACGGCCCCGGTCGTGAACTGCACGCTCGGCACCCTCGCGCCCGCCGCGTCCGCGACCATCACCGTGACCGTGGAGCCGCAGACGACCGGCACGATCACCGCGACCGGCACCACCACCTCCGCCGTCGCGGACTCCACCCCGGGCAACAACACCGCCGTGCAGAACACCACAGTGAACAACGCGCACGGCTGCACCATCACCGGCACGTCCGGCAACAACACATTGACCGGCACCAACGGCGCCGACGTGATCTGCGGCCTGGGCGGCAACGACACCATCAACGGCGGCAACGGCAACGACATCATCTACGCCGGGACCGGAAACGACACCGTCGACGGCGGCAACGGCAACGACACCCTCTACGGGGGCGCCGGCGACGACATCATGGGCGGCGGCAACGGCGCCGACTACCTGTACGGCGAAGCCGGCAACGACACCAACTACGGGGAAACCCTGCTGGGCTCGCTGCTCTACCTGTTCGACAACGGCGACGACCACATCTACGGCGGCCCGGGCAACGACGACCTCGACGGACAGAACGGCAACGACACCCTCGTCGACACCTCCGGCACCGACTCCATGAGCGGCAACCTCGGCAACGACAGCATCAACGTCCAGGACGGGGCCGGCGGCGACACCGCCAACGGCGGCCTGGGCTCCGACACCTGCACCACCGACCCGGGCGACACCGCCACCAGCTGCTGAATTCACAAGCTGACGTAACCGGGGGCCGTTCGCAAGCGCGGGCGGCCCCTGCCGGTGTGGTGGCACCGTCAATCATCGGGCTATGTCCCTGGCGCGCGGTGAGGCGGCCGCCGGAGGGTGACAGCCGGTGCACGACGATCGGCGCGCTGGTCATATCTCCAGCCTGCGACGCCACCTCGCGGGGAGCACCCGCCCACCGGTTGCACCGACGACTGGCTCTGTTCACGAGAACCGACAGCAGTTATTCACGAATTCGGGAGGCACCTGAGGGCCGGGGTGTTCGATATTGGGCAGTCCGCGGGGAGGCCGCTCCCGCCTATCTTTGGCCCCCGGATCAGCCTGCCCGGACAGCGGGTGACAGGAGGTGCCGACGGCCTGTCAACAGGCGTGGTCGCTGCGGCGATCGAGTTCTGTGAGGCCGGAATCGCCAAGTTGGTCACAGCGCCTGCCATCGTCATTCAAGATCGTTCTTGGGGGCAGCGATGGTTGCCGCCCGTGACGCCAGAGGGTAGGGCCAGCCCATCCAAAGATGACACGTTGCTGTCTCGGCCAGGCGACCTCCGTCACGTAGGTCCGTCGAAAGGATGTTCCGAATGAGTAACTTCGAGACCAGCGAGGATGGTGGGACCGTGCAGCCGACGACCTTGACGATCTCGGGAGAGAGCCTGGCGGATGCCGGCTTGGAGTCCCAGGTCCAGTCGTGGATCGGCGGGGGGCGCAACGAGCCAGTCACCGCTGACCAGATCACTCTGATCGTCGGCCGGGAACAGCTCGGCCAGGCCGCCGCGAGTCTTGGGAGTGATCCCGCTGAGCTGGCTGCGGACCTAGCGACCGCCCTCCCGCAGATCATCGATGCGACCACCGACACGGCCCGGGCCGAGGATGGGATTCCCAATCTCGTCGAGCTGCAGATCGCGCCGAAGCTCGCGAATGTCACCCTGACCGCCGACTACGACTACTCCGCGGGCGACCGCATTGAGCAGCCGTGGGGGTCGAACGTCGGGGTGCGCTACTCCTGGTGATTTGATTGCCGCCGGGCCCACGGTCCGGTGTCGCGGGTCGGCGCTTGGGGCACCCTGGAGCCCTGCCCGCACGGAAAGCAGCTCCAATGTCTGCGGGCTCCCTGCTCATCCGGCGGGGAGCCTGTGCTGCCCGAAGCCATGGCCCGTTCGATTTTTCCGGGGGATCGACTGCTGCTCAAACTCGTGAACAACTGCTGTCGGTTCTCGTGAACAGAGCCAGACGACCTTCGGGCGGGCGCGCCTGTGATCCGCAGGTTGCACCCCTTGCCCTTTCGGTCCTTCACCGGCAGATGCCCCCTTGTCCTCCTTTGGATCAACGGACACGGCGCCCAGCTTGTCGATGGGGCGTGAGACCACCACCCGCCAGCTCGGTCCTGCGTGGCGGTGTACGTCAACGTCCGAACCGGTCCCTGACCTGCTGGGTTGACCGAACTAACCAGGGAACTAACCACGGGTCCGTAGTGAACTAACCATGGGCTGCACATCGCGGTAGACGACCGTTTCCCGCCGAATAACACCGGAGCCCGGTCGGCCACCGAACCGGCTTGGAACGCCATGGAAGGGCATGGAACGAGCGGAAGCCGGCACCGGTGGAATCGTGGAACGCCCTGCCGGTTCCCTGGTGGAACGCGCCCGGCGACACGGCTGCCCCAACTCGGTCGCCCCAGGGGAGAGCAGCCGGTGTTCCGGCTCGGTGAATCTTGACCCGGCCCAACGAGCATTGAGCGCGATCAGGCTCGCCCGACAGAGTTCGCGCAGTCAGGGCACCTCTTCGTTGCCCTCAGGCTGGTGTTACCTGCCAGCGCCTGCGCGGACTGTTGCTCACCGAGCCGAGTCCAGAGCCCGGAATCCGGGGCGGGAATCCACCCCCAGCCAGCTTCTTGCGGCGACTCCACAAAGTGGATGCATGCTCCAGGAATGTGGGCGTATCCCGTTGGCGACACCAGGATCACGTCGGCTGTAGTTCCCCACTGAACCCTGGGAGCCGCGCTCGCGCCGTCTACGCGCTGCGGAGTGGTTCCGTCCAGCGGGCAGTCGCATCCCTCCCCAAGGAAGAGGTCGCATCTTTCGCATCGCGTTCGTTTCACACCGACATGATTGCGCTCATGCCGCTCCTGCTGCGTCGCGGACCTGTGGAAGGGACGACCTCTCCGCCGCTGCATCAATGCTCTGATCTGGGTGCTTAGCCTTCGATGAGGCGAACTGCGATCCATCAGGGTTCGGTGCGATTCACTCAAGTTGGGTGCGACAGACAGCCAGGCTGATGCCGGTGGGGTGCACAATGAAGGGGATGCCGAACAGCGGCGCTGCCAGGTCGGGTTCGGCTTGTTCCTCGCGGTGGTGTTGCGGCCGTGGGAAGTGCAGCGCCGGTAGGTGTTCGGGCGTCTCGGTGAGCGGGTGCAAGCGGCGGTAGTGATGACGTTGCTGTTCGGTAGCGCTGCAGCAGCTGGCTACCGGGTTTCCTTCCGCTGCTTCTACCGTTTCTACTACCGGCACTACTACCGACAGAAGTGCGCCCTGATCCGGTGTTTGTGCAGTTCAGGCCCCTTGACCAGGTGTCACTGGGGATCCTGACAACCCTCTTGCCTCCCACCCCCTGCTGTACCCGGTGAAGAGAACGGGTACGGCTGGGTGGTGGGGCGGGCGCGAGGGTTCGAACGGGGTGTTCTCAGCCTCCGGCGGGCCCTGTGCGGGCTGCGTGGCCGCCGCTGGTGCGTCGGCCGGTGAGTGTGGGGTCGGTGTGGATTGTCGTACCGGCAGGCGACCATGGAGAGCTTCCACAGCAGTCGCACGGGGAGGCACCACATGGCGAGGACGGAATCACAACCGAAGCCGAAGGCGCGGTCGACGGTGCGGGACCAGAAGGACACCTTGAAGGTGCTGGGGGTGCTGAAGGTGGCGACCGCCACGCAGATCCTGCACCTGGTGCGCCCGCACCTGTCGGACAACAAGGTGATCCGCAACGCGCTGCTGGACTTGCAGGCGGCCGGTGCGGTGGTCTCGGAGGGGAACACCGCGGGCCCGGCGGGGAGGTTCGGGGCGCCGGACCGGACGGGGGAGCCGTCGCAGAAGCTGTGGGGCCTGACCCCGGCCGGTCTGGACGCGGCCGCGAAACAGCTGGGGCGCGACCCGGAGGACATGGGCGGCCGCGCCCGGGGCGCGGGACGGGGCGGGGCGCCGCACGCGATGGGCGTGAACGCCACGATCATCGCGTTCACCCGGGGCGGTGTCGGCGATATCGCCGCGTGGCGAACCGAGGTCCCGCACGCACTCGCCGGCACCGGCAAGCAGAACGTGCGGGCGGATGCGGTGCTGCGCGCGAAGGAGGCCGGCCTGCCGCTGCTGATGGTGGAAGTGGACCGGAACACCGAGCCGGTGCAGCGCGTCGCGGACAAGCTCGCCGCGTACGCCGCGTGCTACCGCCGCCGCGTTGCGGATCCGGCTGTGCCTTGGACGTCGCGCCGGGCGGGGGAGGAAGGGGTGCCGTACTGGCAGACCCTCTACCCCGAAACGGCTTTGACGGGGTGGCCGCCGTTGGCCTTCGTGTTCACCGGCGCCGGCCCGCGCGCGCTGCACAACCGCATGCAGGAACTCGCCGCCCTGACCAGTGAGCACTGGGCAGCCGCCGACCGCCAGTTCGACGACGGCGACGGCTACCTCGACTTCACCGACAGAGTCCCGCTGGTACTGACCACCTTGGACCGCTTGCAGGAACACGGCCCGCACGGCCCCACCTGGCGGCGCGTCGCGCAGGAACGCGGTGCGGACTTCGAACCGCTGCTGACCGCATTCACCGACACCCGCACCAAAGCCGCCTACCAGCAGCGGGCAACCACGCGCCGTGCAGCAGCCGAGGCCCGCTGGCAGGCTGAGCAGGCAGCGCATAAAGCCGAACAAGCGCAGCGGCTGCAGCAGTGGCAGGCCGAAGAAGATGAAGAAGATGCGGAGCCGGCCCCGGTTGTTGCGCAGTGCGCGACGCCGGGCTGCGAGCAGCTGGTGGACGCACCGGTGGACTGGTACACCGAGATCACCGTCCCACCCCAGGACGGCATCTACTGCGGGCCCTGCCGCCACGCCCAGGCCTACCGCAACCGCGGACTGCGCGGCGCACTGCGCCGGATGCGCAAGCCGTCACGCGAGGCGTAGCTGTCACGCCGACTGTCACGGCCGGTGTCACGCCCGATGTCACACGGGGTGTCACGCCGGGTGTCACGCTGCCTCGCGACAGCGCTCTGACCTGGGAACCGCAGCGAGTTCGACCACCAGACTCCGCGGCTGAAGGTCAGATGCTGTGCGGGGCGCACAGGATGACGATGACGGCGGCCAGGTACACGAGGGCGCCCATGGCATCACCGGTGCCGGTCCAGCGCAGACTAGCCCCGGTCGGGCCCCTCGAGCATCTGCATGGAGGCACTCCGCCTGACGTAGGGAAGCAGCTCATTGAGCGACGCCATATGGGAAACGCCAGCGAAGAAGTCGTCGGAAGGCATCATGTCGGAGGACTTCGACGTCTGCCGAGGCTCCCCGAAGAACATCTCCCGCTCGGGGACCCCCTCGGGCGAGATGTCGTCGACGCCGAGCAGGAACCGCTGACCACCGTTCTCACCAGCCCATCGGGGATTTTGGACGCTGACGGCCGCGTACGCCTGGCGCTCGGGGTCGGGCCGATCGAAGAACACCATCTTCTCGGTCTCGCCGGGGCCGAACTCCACGCGGATGGGGTTCAGGGAGGTGCGGTTCTGGGGGTCGTTGATGTTGAAGATGAAGGTGACGGCCAGGTCCACCACCACGGCCTTGCTGGTGTCACCGGTGAGCGCGTTGAGCCAGGTGGATTTGTGGCCCGGGTTGCTGATCGTCTGCTCGTTGCCCAGCCAGTACTCCGTCCAGTACGTCCGGTCCCCTGGAGCTGTCTCGAACTGCATGGCCTCGCGCAGCACCTTGGCACCGTACGTGCCGACCGTGGCGCCGCGGCCGATCCCGTGCACCGACAGGACTGTGACGTTGTCGAAGGTGTGCGGTCCGTTGGATTTCTCAGTCCAGGTCTTCGCGCCCATGATGGCCCTGCTTTCTGCTCGGAGTGGTGCCAGGTCCGAGCCTTCCAGGCTGCTGGCCAAGGCGGAGCCGTGAACAGGGAATGCGTCGAAATTCGTCCTGATCCGGCCAAACCTCCCGGGTGCGGGACAGGGGATGCGAGTGCGTCGCTTCACGTCGTAGAGCCACACTTCGACAGCAGTTCGGGAGTCAGCACGCGAGCTCGGATGTTCACGAGAACGGTCAGCCTTTCCCAGGCGGTCGCCAGAACCCCCTCTCTGTATCCAGAACAATGGCGCTGACTACGGGGCAGATGTCAGCCCGCGCCGGCAGCCAGCGTTCCTGGCGGCGTGACAGCGTGACACTTCACGCGTCGACGGCGATGGCTTGGCGCTCGTGGAAAGCCGCACCATGCTGCGCTCTCTCGGCCGGAACCCTGACCGCCAGGATGGCAGGCACAGCACCCCCGCACAGTGCTCGGCAAGCGTTGTGTCCGCTGCCGGTGCGGATCCGGCGCCCACTCCCGGCCGCCCGGATCCGAAGGCCGACCCACACGCCTGGTCCGCGCCTCTTGGCCCGGTGCCGTTAGGCAATGGACTGGGCAGCCGGCTGCGCAACGGGGTGCGCCACCAGCTGGGCAGCGGCCTGGGCACACCCTTGTGTCAGGGCCGCTCCGGAAAGGGTCCGTGACCTGGGGTGGTGATGTCTGCGCCACCGCTTTCGGATGCCGACATCCCCTCTGTGCCCCTCTCCTTGTCCTCAGCCCTGGTGATGGAGGGTGGGAGCAGCACTGCGGGCAGGGCGCCTGGGGGCAGCGGGGGCGGCCTGCCCCGCAGCCCGCTGTGATGGCCCGTACGCCGCACAGCGCGCCTCTCCGTCCCAGGCGCCGGCCTCGGCGCCGGCCACCTCAGCGCGGGACGCTCCCCACGGTGAATCCCTCACCGTCCTGAAACTCGATCAGCACTTCACTGTCGGTGAGGTAGATCCAGCATTCAGGGGAGCACTCCAACACCGCCTCCGCATGGCCCGCCACCACAGCGGCCTCCACGGCGACCGACGGCACTGCGAGATTGCTCCAGAACACGACCGCGAGCTCGTCCGCCGCAGCGCAGGAAGCCACCAGCCTGCGCAGCTCGTCGGCATCGAACGACTCGCTGCGCTCGATCACCACGGCCCCGGACCAGTCCAGCCGAGTAGATCCCACAGTCCCGAAGCGTTCCACGCTGAGCGCGGCGAAGGAGCGGTCTTCCCGGAACGACAGAACCATCATCGACTTACCGACGGCTTCCAGCAGCTCTGCGATCTCCTCTGGATGGGTTCCGTACCCCTCGCTAGCATTCCCAGCGCCCCCCGGGCAGATGTCGTGGCTCCGCTGCCGCGGATCCACGCTGACCGCCCGCTGCCCCGCTTCCTGATCGCCCGTGGTCATCACGCTGCCCCTTCCGTCGCCGCCCACTGCAGCCCGAGGTCGGCGAGCGCCTGGAGCTTGTCGGCGGTCAGCTTGGCCCGGCGACTGCGGCTGTTGCTGAGAAACACTCCGAGCTTGATCTTCGACCCGTCCGGTAGAACCTCTACGTGGGCCCTGGAGACCATCACAGACCCGGTGCGGGCCTTGTATTGCGCCAGGGCCGCCACGCCCTTCTCGAAGGCGCTCACGGCCGCCTTGGCCGGATCCCCGGACACCTCCGGCTCTGGGGCCAGGGCCAGTGGTGTGATGCCGAACTGCTCCAGACGCTCGCGCTGCCCGCCGGTCAGGGCCCGCCAGACGGCCGGGGTCTGCTGCTTGGCCAGCCACTTCCCCACGTCCATGCCGTGGACCGTGAAGCCGGGCAGGACATCTGCCGCGCTCTCTTCGTCGCGTACCAGCTCGCGTAGCGCGGCGAAGTGCCGCTGCCACTCCGCGGGCCATACCGGGTTCCAGTCCGCGTCGACCTCCGCCAGCGCCGTCTCCCATTCGGGGTGTGCGTCGAGGGCGCCGGGCCGCCGCAAATTCGCGAGCCACATCCCCAACGGCCTATCCAGCATGGTCGCGGAGCGGGGTGCGCAGAGTGTCCAGTGCTGCTCGTAGTACGCCTTCGCGGCCTGAAGGTTCTCCTGGAACCGCTCATCGGCCGGGTTCCAGACCATGCCCAGCTTCTCCAGCCGTCCCGCGCGCTGGCCGGTCATCTGCCCGGCCCCGTACGCCCGCCGCTGCTCCGCGACCCACTGCCCGAGCGGGTAGGCGCCTTCCTTGTGCCCGTACGGAACGCGGGCGTGATGCTCACGTTCGGTGAACGTCTTGAGGTTCGCCCAGCCGCGCGCCCAGTCCTGCTTCTCCGTGTCGATCACGTTGAAGGAAATCCAGTCCGCGACCATCACCGGATCATGCGGAGCGGCAAAGCGGAGCAGCAGACGGGATTCTTCCTCTTCATCTTCGGGCGCGGAACCGATGTACTCGGACGGCTGCACGACGTCCTTCTGAGGCTCCTGCGGAATCGCCAACAATTCCACGGCCTCTTCGTCGTGAGCCCGAAGACCCTCAAGAACCTTCACCAACGGCCGGTACGATCCCGACGTAAACATATCTTCCGGCTGCTCGCCCGGCTGGAGAAACACCGGCACGATCAAAGAGGCGAGCTTCCCTTGTCCCGGCTTTTGACGCAGCGCCCGGCCGATCGCCTGGACGATGTCGTGCGGCGCGCCCTTGGGGTCCAGGAGGGCCACGGAGTCCACGGCCCGGATGTCGACGCCCTCACCCAGGACACGGCAGTTCGACAGGACCGCCCGCCGGGCGGTGGACCCGAACTCGCCCAGAACCTCCCGCCGGCGCTCCGGCACGTGCTCACCGCACAGCCAGTCCGCCCAGATCACCGACGGGTACTTCTCAGGCTGGTCAGCGTGCAGCCGCTTAGCCACCCGCTCCAAGCCCTCCGCGTACGCCTGCGCCTCTATCGTCCGATGGTGGAACGTGATGCACGTCTGGAGCCGGTGCTCCTCCATGGTGTGCAGCAACGCCGCCTGCAACGCCCCCAGCCGCTGCCCCCGCACCTCCTCGCTCCGCCGCTCCTCACCCATCAACCGGTCTGGCGTGACGACCGGGTCCTTCAGCTCCAGGACGATGATCTGGTAGCGCGCAAGTAAGCCGCGAGACACCGCTGACGCCAGCGACAGTTTGTACAGGACGGGCCCGAACACCCGTTCGTCGTCCATGGAAGCCGCCATCTCCCGCGGCAGCGCCTCCCGCACCCCCTCCGCAACCTCCCAGTTCGGCCGCTCCTGCCAGATCCGCGGCGTCGCCGTCAGATACAACCGCCGCCACGCCGGGATGACGTGCTGGTTGTGAATGTCGGCCCACGCCTTACCCATCGAGCCCGAAGTGCGGTGGGCCTCATCGACCACGGCGAGGTCCAGCGGGGCGAGCTGCTGCCCGTAGACGCCCTCGAACGCCTCCGCCAGCACACCCAGGCTGGCGTACGTCCCGAAGATCGTGACGGGCCCCTGGCCGTGCCACAGGGCCAGTTGGATGGGGTTCGTGGTGGAGCGGACGTTCAAGCTCCACAGCTCCGGGTCGTCGGCCAGGCTGCACACCGCGACCGCCGGCCCCGTGTGCCCGACCGAGCGCCACGCCCGCACGGTCTGGGTCAGAAGGTCCAGGGTCGGCACCAGGACGAGAATGCGGCCATGGGGCGCCATGCGCTTCGCGGCTGCTGCCGCGATGATGGTCTTTCCCGTTCCGCACGCGGCGTGTACCTGCCCGCGCAGGCCATGGGCGGGGATGCCGCCCGGCGGGATATCGAGACCGCGCACAATGGCGGCCACGGCCTCGATCTGGTGGTCACGCAGTCTCACGGCCATGCCCGTGTTCTCCTTTTCGTAGAATTCGCCGCGCAATAAGAAAAGAAATCCTTGCGCGGCGCGAGGGGCCAGGGGTGCTGACGTCAGTATCCAGACTCTACACAGCACCAACGAGTGATGCATCAATCGTGCAGCAGGTTCGCCACCACGGCTGACACTTGGCCGATTTTCACTCGCCGTGATGATTCACCGTGTATGCTGATGGGGTGTTGTTGAGCAGCAGCGAAGCAGGTTCGAGGGCGGGGGAGTGGTCAGGGTGGAGCGCAGCGGAGCCCGTCACTGCGGTGAGGCCGGCACCCGATCGGGCCGACGGCCCGTCACTCGCGTTGCTGGGGTGCCAGCTGGGAATCCCAAGCCCTACACAGGCCCACACATGATGCACCTCCCTTGTTGCCAGCAAAGGCGACCGCGCTTGCGCGGGCGCCCGCAATGAGCGCTTGCGCGAATTGCATTGCCTTCCGGAATTCCGTTTACGGAATTCCATTCCGGCGCTTGCGCCGGAATTCGAATTGCGCTTGCGCAATTCATTCACTATGACCCGGCTTGCCGGGGCATATCCCGCGGAGCGGGGCCCGGACCCCTGCCCGAACCCTGGCCCGGATCCGGGTCCCCTCGCCCGCCCGGCGGATCGAGGAGCGC
>NZ_JBEYJD010000050.1:0-57719 GCF_040636125.1 Streptomyces sp. NPDC006733
TAGTTCTCTTGATGGTCAGCGTACAACATTTAATACCCCCTCTGGCTCTGGGGGGGGGGGGGGGCGGGGCCCGCCCCCCCCCCCCCCACGGCGGTGATCAGGGGGTTTCACGCCGGACGGATCAGCCGCCGCTCTTGCGGCGGAACTCGCGCTGTCCGCCGGCCCGCCCGTGGGCGCCGTGGATCTTCGAGCTGTCCGGTCCGCCGCCGGCGGCGGCGGCGCTCTTGTTGCCTCCGCGCTTGCGCTCCAGGGCTTCGCGGAACTTGCGCTTGACCTCGTCCTCGGCCGGGTCGGCCGCGGCGGACGCGTCCGCAGTGTCGGGCACCTCGGTCGCCTCGGTCGCCTCTTGGTCTGATGCCTCGGCAGTCATGGGGGCCTCCTGGTCTCGTTCGGTTACGGGCCAAGCCTCGCATGCCCGGCCGGGTAGGACACACTGCAATACCGCCGGCGCGACGCCGGGCCGCTCTCCGGAAGGACGTGTTCGATGACCTGGATGCTGTACGGCGCCACCGGATATACCGGACGCCTGATCGCCCGGCGGGCGGCGGCCCGCGGCGAACGGGTCGTCCTGGCAGGTCGCAGCATCGCCAAGGTGGCTCCGCTGGCGGCGGAACTCGGCCTCGAACACCGCATTTTCGCCCTCTCCGACCCGGCCGCGCTACGGCGCGCCCTGGAGGGCGTCGAGGCGGTCGCCCACTGCGCGGGACCGTTCTCGGCCACGGCCCTTCCCATGGCGCTCGCCTGTATCGAGACCGGTACGCACTATCTGGACATCACCGGCGAGATCGACGTCTTCGAGCAGTTGCACGGCCTCGACGAGCAGGCCCGCGCGGCGAAGGTCGTCCTGCTGCCGGGGGCCGGCTTCGACGTCGTGCCGACCGACTGCCTGGCCGCCACCGTCGCCGCGGCCCTGCCCGGCGCGAACCGGCTCGACCTGGCCATCCTGGTCGGCGGGACCGCCAGTCCCGGCACGGCCAGGACCGCGCTGGCGGGGCTGCTCGACGGCGGGCGGGCCCGGATCGACGGCGCGATCAGCCCGGTGCCGATGGGCTGGCGACGGATCCGCGCGGCGTTCCCGTCGGGGCCGCGGATGGTCACCTCCATCCCGTGGGGCGACGTCAGCACCGCCTTCCACTCGACGGACATCCCCAACGTCACCACCTACATGCCGCTGCCGCCCGGCGCGGCCGCGTTCAGCAAGGTGATGCGGCTGCGGCCCGCGCAGGCCCTGGCCCACGCCGCCGTCGGCGCCCTGGTGCGCGGGCCGGGCGAGAAGGCGCTGGCCGGCACGCGGTCCGAGGCCTGGGCGCGGGCGAGCGATCCGGAGGGGCGCAGCGCGCAGGCGACGCTGACCATGCCGAACAGCTACGAGCTGACCGTCGAGTCGGTCCTGCGGATCATGCCGCGGCTCTCCGGGCTGCCGCACGGGGCGCAGACGCCCTCCCGGGCGCTGGGCGCCGGCTTCATCACCGAGTTCAGCGGTGTGACGCTCACGGAGACGGGAGCCAGGCGCGGCTGGTGACCGGGGGCCTGCCGGGGATCCGTGGCGAGGGCTGGGCGGGGGGCCGTGGCGGGAGCCGCCGGGGGCCGCCCGCTCAGTTGCCGCCCGCTCAGTTGCCGTGCGCGCCGAGGACGAACAGCAGCCAGATGAATCCGGCCAGCGCGTGCGCGACGACGACGTAGACCATGACGCGCAGGACCACGGCCCTCTCCTTGCGCTGCTCGGTCCCCTCGCTGGTGCGCAGCTCGGGGGCGAGCGGTTCGTGGCGCGGGCGGCCGGTGGCGCTGTTGATGCCGGTGACCGCGGTGCGGGGGCGCGGCTCGGTGCGGGCGGTGTCGGTCATGTCAGGTACTCCGCTCTCTTGGTGTCCCTGGTGTCCTGGTGTCGCTCGTGTCCTGCGGGGTGATGCAGAGGTTGGCCGCCTCGCTCTGCATCAGGGTGTGGAGGAAGAGCAGGTCGACTCCTTGGGGGGAGGCGGCCGCGAGCCGGTGCGGCACCAGCGAGTCGAAGTGCGCGGCGTCGCCGGGGTCCAGCACGTGCACGTTCTCCCCCAGCGAGAGCCGCAGCCGGCCCCCGGTGACGTAGAGCCACTCCTCGCCGGGGTGCACGCGGACCAGCCGGTCCTGCGCCTCGGGCGGGACGTGGACGCGCAGCGCCTGCATGGCCCGGCCGGTGCCGCCGGCCCGCCAGTACGTCCACCCTCCGGCGGGCACCGGTTCCATGCTGTCGCCGCGTACGATGGGAAGCGGCTCGGCGGTCGTCTCCCCCAGCAGGTCCGAGACGGTCGTGCCGTACAGGCGGGCCAGCCCGAGCAGCACCGGGAGCGATGGTTGCCGCAGTCCGGTCTCCATCCGCGACAGGTGCGCGGGGGAGAGTTCGAGCCGCCGGGCGGCGGCCTCCAGGGTGAGGCCGGAACGGCGCCGCTGCTCCTTGAGCCGGGGGGCGAGGACCAGCTCCTGCTCGGACGCGGTGTCGGTGTCCATGCCTCAAGAGAACAGCATGCTTACCTCTCAGGCAAACAATTTGCCCGAGAGGCAAATCGCGCCGGTTCCCCGCTCCGGCACCCCTGTCCGGCCTCCCGCGCCTCCCCCTCAGGTCTGCCCCGCCTCAGGTCTCCCCCGCCTCAGGACTGCTCCGCCTCAGGTCTGCCGCTGGGGCGCGTAGCGCTCCGCGTCCAGCCCGAAGGTCCAGGCGACGCCCTCCCAGGCGGTCCTGGTGCGCGGCGGGACCCGCAGCCAGTACGTCCGGTGCGTGCCGTCCGGCTCCGGGGTGGAGTTGACCACCTCGACCATCACCACCGCCTCGTCGTCGGCCAGGTCGATGCGCCACAGGACCCCGGCCTCGTCCCGGGCCACCGGCCGGGCGCCGGACTCCGCCAGGTAGCGGTCGTAGCCGTAGTACTCCAGCATCACGCGGCGCAGCTCGGCGTTCTCCTCCGTCCGTATCCGGTCCGGGGTGAGGTCCGCGAGGCCGGCCAGGAACGTGGCCGGCACGGGCATCCCGCGCCAGGCGTACAGCGCGAACCCGTCGGGGAAGGCGAGGGCGGGGCCGTCGCCCCGGTCCAGCCGGCCCGCCTCGTCCCGGTGCAGCTCCACCGGCCGCTCGGCCATGACCACCACCCGCTCGTACGGCCACCACCAGCCGGCGGAGCGGGCCACCGCCGAGACGCCCTCCAGCGTGCCCGCCTCCTCGTCGAAGGCGGCTAGCCAGGCCGCGTCCTGCTGCCCGAGCACCGCGTCCAGCAGCACCAGGCGCACGGCGGCCGCGTCCTCGGGCTCCTCGGCGAGCGCGTCCACCACCCCCGCGCGGATCCGGTCGGCGAGGGAGGCCGTCGAGTCCCAGAGCCGGCCGCCGGTCAGCGCCCACCGCTCGGCCCAGCCGGCCGGGCCGAGCGCGGCGTGGCGGCGCTGCCGCTCCGCGGCCCACGGCCGCGTCCGTACCGCGTCCCGCACGCAGCGCCCCGTGCTGCCCGCCGCCACCAGCCGCATCGCGGTCGCGGCGGCCTCCAGCGGCGAACCGGTCCACACGACGCGCTCCGGGGCCGGCAGCCCGGCCTGCCAGTACGCCAGCTGTATCCCCGCCTCCGCCGCGGCGCGGTCCGCCGCCCCGGTCTCCGCCGCGATGGCCCGCCACCGCGCCGCCGTCTCCATTGCCGTCGTCATCGCGTCCGTCCCCGCCCCTCGTCCTCACGCACCTGCTTCTCCCCCCATCGGTCGCCTGCCGCCGCGCCCACCGTCAGTCCGCCACGACGCGCACGGCACCCGGCACGTACTCGCGCTGCCGCACCACCCGGAACCAGCCCTTGGGCAGCGGTATCGCCGCGTGCTCCTCGTGCACCACCCGCCCGCCGTCCGGGAGATGGAGGAACGCGTCACCGAACGGGCCCGGCTCGCGGACCAGGGTGCCGGGGCCGACCACCGCGTGCGCGTGACCGGTCACCTCACCCAGCGCGAGCACCAGCCGCCCCCTGCCGTCCCGCGGCTGGCGCGCCAACGCCTCGATGCCGCGCGGCAGTTCCCCCGCCTCCAACGGCATGATCAACACGTCCCCCTGCCGGTACACAGCGCTCTCCCCTCCGCCGTCCGCACCCTGCGGCCGCCGATGTCCGAAAGCTACGCCGACGGTCTGACAACGCCCGCCGTCCGCGATGTCAGTGCGGCTTGGTAGAACTCTTCCCAGATCAGCAGTCCGGCCCAGCCCCGCTTGTGTCAGGAGACCCGCGTCATGTCAGCCGTAGAGCATCTGCAGGAGTTGCACGGCCTTCCCGCCTTCGACTTCCCCGGGCCGGACAGCAAGGTCGAGCTGCCCGCGCCGGACGCCGTCGCCTGGCGGCTGGCGGCGGACCCCTACGACGACGACTGCGACGAGGAGTTCGGGGACGTCTGGGACCGCTTCCTGGACACGGTCGACCCCTCCCGGGTGCGGGCGATCATCATCGGCCAGTGGGGCGAGGCCTACGAGGACGACTCGACGGGCATCGTCGAGGACCTCGTCGACGCCAAGGACCGGCTGACCGCGCTGGAGGCGGTGTTCATCGGCGACCTGGAGCAGGAGCAGGCCGAGATCTCCTGGATCGAGCAGTCCGACGTCACCCCCGTCCTGGCGGCCTACCCGGAGCTGCGGGAGTTCGGCGCCCGCGGCGGCACGGGGCTGCTCTTCCCCGCGGTGCGCCACGAGCACCTGCGCACCCTGACGTTCGAGGCCGGCGGCCTGCCCGCCGAGGTCGTGCGCGGTGTCGCGGCGAGCGAACTGCCCGCGCTGGAGTACCTGGAGCTGTGGCTCGGCGTCGAGGAGTACAGCGGCACCGCCACCGTCGCGGACCTCGCCCCGATACTCGCCGGCGGCCGCTTCCCGGCCCTGCACCACCTGGGCCTGCGCAACAGCGAGATCCAGGACGAGATCGCCGCCGCCGTGGCCGCCGCCCCGGTGGTGGCCCGGCTCACCTCCCTGGACCTGTCCCTGGGCGTCCTCACCGACGACGGCGCCACCGCGCTGCTGGAGGGCCAGCCCCTCACCCACCTGCAGTGGCTCGACCTGCACCACCACTTCCTCAGCGACCCGATCGCCGCGCGCCTGCGCGACACGCTGGTGCCCGCCGGCGTCGAGGTCGACCTGTCGGAACCGGGCCGCAGCTGGAACAACGGCGGAGTCGTGCGCCGCTTCACGGCGGTGGCGGAATGAGGGACACCTTCGCCGGCCTGCCGGTCCACACCCTGCCCTACCCTCCGGGCCCGGCGTCCGGGCTGCCGGCCGCGGACAGCGTCGCGTGGGGGCTGGAATGCGGCTACGGCAGCGGCTTCACGTTCCCCGAGCTGTGGCACGCGTTCCTGGAGACGGTGGAGGCCGAGCGCGTCACCGCCCTGGTGATCGGCGCCTGGTGGGAGGGGGACTACACCAGCCTGCGCCCGGTGGTGGAGCTGATCGCCGCCGACGCGGCCCGGCTGCCCCGCCTGCGGGCGCTGTTCCTCGCCGACGTGGAGGGCGAGTCCTGCGAGATCTCCTGGCTGCTGATGGCCGACATCACCCCGGTGCTGGAGGCCTTCCCGCTGCTGGAGGAGCTGGGGGTGCGCGGCGGCAACACCGGGGAGGACGCCCTGATCCTGGCGCCGGTGCGGCACACCGCGCTGCGCGTGCTGCGGTTCGAGTCCGGCGGCCTGCCGGGCGGCGTCGTGCGGTCCGTGGCCGCGAGCGATCTCCCCGCCCTGGAACACCTGGAGCTGTGGCTGGGCGTCGAGGAGTACGGCGGGGACGCCGCGGTCGCCGACCTCGCCCCGGTGCTGGCCGGCGGCCGCTTCCCGGCCCTGCGCCACCTCGGGCTGCAGAACAGCGAGTTGCAGAACGAGATCGCCGCCGCCGTGGCCGCCGCCCCGGTCGTCGCCCAGCTCACCTCGCTCGACCTGTCCATGGGCACGCTCACCGACGAGGGCGCCGCCGCCCTGCTCGGCGGGCAGCCGCTCACCCACCTGGCCCGTCTCGACCTGAGCCACCACTACCTCAGCGACGCGGTCATGGAGCGCGTCAGCAGTGAACTGGGCGCCTCCGGCGTGGAGGTGGACGTCTCCGAGCAGGAGAGCGCCGAGGAGTACGAGGACGAGGAGTGGCGCTATGTCGCCGTCTCCGAGTAGCCCCGCCGTCCGCTTCGCCGTCGTCGGCAACCCCGGCAACCGCCGGGTGACGATGTTCGCCGACGCCGTCCGGGCCGCGGGACTGCCCGCGCCCCGGGTCGTCGCCTGGAGCGACGTGCTGCGCGGGACGTACGGGTTCGCCCCGGGCGAGCTCGTCCGGGTGGACTCCCCCGGCGAGGAACCGGAGGTCGACCGGGCGCTGCGCGGCGGCGCCGATCCGACCCGGGTCGAGGGCGGCGCCCTGTGGTACCGGCGGTTCACCGCCACCGTCGAGGAGGTGGCGCGGACGGCCGCGGAGGCGGGCGCGACGCTGCTCGGCGAGCCGCGGGACATCGCCGTGCTGTTCGACAAGCGCCTCTGCCACGCCCGGCTGCTGGCGGCCGGCGTGCCCGTACCGCCCGCGCTCACCGCGCCCGTGCGCGGCTGGGCGGATCTCAAGGAGCAGTTGCAGGCGGCAGGCATGCCGCGTGCCTTCGTCAAGCCCGCGCACGGCTCCTCCGCGTCGGGCGTGATCGCCCTGGAGTTCGGCGGGCGCGGGCAGGTGCGGGCGACGACCTCGGTGGAGCGGACCGCCGACGGGAGGCTGTTCAACTCCCTGCACGTCCGGCGCTACACGGCCGAGCCCGAGGTCGCCTCCCTGGTGGACGTGCTGGCCGGGGACGGGCTGCACGTGGAGCGGTGGCTGCCCAAAGCGGCGCAGCACGGCCGGGCCGCCGATCTGCGGGTCGTGGTCGTGGACGGCCGGGCGACGCACGCGGTGGTGCGCACGAGCGGTTCCCCGATGACCAACCTCCACCTCGGCGGCGCCCGCGGCGACCTCGCCGCGGCGCGCGCCGCCGCCGAAGCGTCCGGCCTGGGCTGGGACGCGGTGACGGGCATCGCCGAGCAGGCCGCGGCCTGCTTCCCCGGGACGCCCTGCGTCGGGGTCGACGTGCTGCCCGGCATCGGCTGGCGGCGCGTCGCGGTCGGCGAGGTCAACGCCTTCGGCGACCTGCTGCCGCGCCTGACGGGCCTGCCCGGCAGCGGCGCCGAGGAGCAGGACACCTATGCCGCCCAGGTCGGCGCCGTCCTGCGCAGGGAGGGCCACCGTGCCGCAGCCGCCGCTTGAGACGTCCGAGGGGCCCGGGACGCCCGGCGCCCTGGCGATGAACGAGATCGTGGGCAGCCACGACCTGCTGCTCGTCACCCTGGACACGCTGCGCTACGACGTGGCCCAGGAACTGGCGGCCGCGGGCCGGATCCCGCACCTCGCCGCCCACCTGCCGGGCGGCCGCTGGGAGCGGCGGCATGCGCCGGGCAGCTTCACCTACGCCTCCCACCAGGCGATCTTCGCCGGCTTCCTGCCGACCCCGGCCACCCCGGGGCCTCATCCGCGGCTCTTCGCGGCCCGCTTCGCCGGCAGCGAGACGACGGCGGACAGCACCTGGGTCTTCGACACGCCGGACCTGGTGTCCGGCCTCGCGGCGGCCGGGTACCGGACGGTGTGCATCGGCGGTGTCGGCTTCTTCAACCAGCAGGCACCGCTGGGGTCCGTGCTGCCGGGGATGTTCCAGGAGAGCCACTGGGAACCGGAGTTCGGCGTGCCCTCCCCCACCTCCTTCGAGGCGCAGATCACCCGCGCCGAACAGGTGGTGGCCGCGCTCCCGGACGAGCAGCGGCTCTTCCTCTTCGTGAACGTCTCGGCCCTGCACCAGCCCAACTGGTTCCACCTGCCGGGCGCCACCCGCGAGGCGGGCGATTCGCGCCGGACGCACGCCGCCGCGCTGGAGTACGTGGACCGGCACGTCGGCCGGCTGTTCGCGGCGGCGAGCAGCCGCAGGCGCTGCTTCGCGATCGTCTGCTCCGACCACGGCACCACCTACGGCGACGACGGCTTCACCGGCCACCGGCTCGGCCATGAGGCCGTCTGGACGGTCCCCTACGCCCACTTCCTCCTGGAGCCCGAGGCCCCGTGATGAGCACGCCCACCCTGAGCACGCCGACCCCGAGCGCCGCCACCCCGAGCACCACGGCGACCGGTCCGGCGGGTGCCGCCGGCATCCGCCCGTACGAGAGCTACGTCTACGCCTACCCGCACAAGACCGCGTACCGGGCGCTGGAGCCCCGCCCGGCGCTGCGCGACCTGTGGGCGGGGGAACCGGTGGGTGCCCTCTCCCTGTACGCCCACATACCGTTCTGCGAGGTGCGGTGCGGCTTCTGCAACCTCTTCACCCGGATCGGCGCCCCCGAGGGGCTGACCACCGCCTACCTCGACGCCCTGGAGCGCCAGGCGGGCGCGGTCCGCGGAGCGCTCGACGCGGCAGGCGGCGAACCGCGCTTCGCTGCGGCGGCCTTCGGCGGCGGGACGCCGACGTTCCTGGACGCCGCCGAACTGGAACGCCTCTGCGACATCGCCGAGCTGCGCATGGGCGCGGACCTGCGGGCGATCCCGCTGTCGGTCGAGGCGTCGCCCGCCACGGCTACCGCCGACCGGCTCGCGGTCCTCGCCGACCGCGGCACCACTCGCCTCAGCCTCGGCGTGCAGAGCTTCGACGACTCCGAGGCGCGCGCGGCGGTCCGCCCGCAGCGCCGCGCCGACGTCGAGGCGGCCCTGTCCCGCATCCGCGACGCCCGCATCCCCGTCCTCAACATCGACCTGATCTACGGCATCGACGGCCAGAGCGAGCGCAGCTGGCAGCGGTCCCTGGACGCCGCCCTGGCCTGGCGGCCCGAGGAGCTGTACCTCTACCCGCTCTACGTCCGCCCGCTGACCGGCCTCGGCCGCCTCGGCGCGAGCGCCGAGGCGGACCGGACCGGCCGGGCCGACCGCGACTGGGACGAGCAGCGGCTGCGCCTGTACCGGTTCGGCCGCGACCACCTCCTGGCCCAGGGGTACGAGCAGGTGTCGATGCGGATGTTCCGCCGTACGGACGCCCCCGCCACCGGCGGGGAGGACTACGCGTGCCAGACCGACGGCATGATCGGCCTCGGCTGCGGCGCCCGCTCGTACACCTCCGCGCTGCACTACTCGTTCGACTACGCGGTCGGCATGGGCGAGATCCGCTCGATCATCGACGACTACGCCGCCCGTCCCGCCCGGGAGTTCGCGTTCGCCGACTTCGGCCGGTGGATGGACGGGGACGAGTCCCGCCGCCGCCATCTGCTGCAGTCGCTGCTGCAGGCCGAGGGCATGCCCGTGGCCGGGTACCGGGCCCGTTTCGGCGCGGAGCCCGAGCGGGACTTCCCCGTCGTGCTGCGCCGGTTCGCCGACGCGGGCTGGCTCGACACGGCGGCCGGCCCCGACCGGCTGCGGCTGTCGGCGGAGGGCCTGGCGCACTCCGACGCGGTCGGCCCCGCCCTGTTCTCGGACCCGGTCCGCGCCCTGATGACGGAGTACGACGCGAAATGAGCACTCCCGCGGACCCTCCCGGCCCGGACCCGATCCCGAACCGCAACCGCAACCTGAACCCGAGCCCGGACCTGAGCCCGAGCCCGGACCTGAGCCTGAACCCCGACCCGGGCCTGGACCTGTCGATCCTCTACCGCGGCCCGCTCGCGAGCTGCGACTACGACTGCCCCTACTGCCCGTTCGCCAAGCGGCGCGACAGCCGTGAGCAGTTGCGGGCCGACCGCGCCGCCCTGGAGCGGTTCGCCGGGTGGGCCGCCGCGCAGACCGGCGACCGGCTGTCGCTGCTCTTCACGCCCTGGGGCGAGGGCCTGGTGCGCTCCTGGTACCGGCGCGCCCTCGCGGAGCTGAGTCACCTGCCGCACATCCGGCGGGTGGCCATCCAGACCAACCTCAGCGGCCGCACCGACTGGGTCGCAGCGGCCGACCCCGGCACACTCGCCCTGTGGTGCACCTACCACCCCGGCCAGACGCCGTACGACCGGTTCCTCGCCAAGTGCCGGGAGCTGGCGGACCGCTCGGTCCGCTACAGTGTCGGCGTCGTGGGCCTGCCCGAGCACCTGCCGGAGGCCCGGCGGCTGCGCGCCGACCTGCCCGACCACGTCTACCTGTGGATCAACGCGGCCGAGGGCCACACGTACACCGACGCCGCGGCGGACGCCTGGACGGCCGTGGATCCGCTCTTCCCCTACAGCCGCCACCCGCACCGCAGCGCGGGGCTGCCGTGCCGCACCGGGGAGTCGGTGATCTCGGTCGACGGCGAAGGCACCGTCCGCCGCTGCCACTTCGTCCCCGCCGAGCTGGGCAACCTCTACGACGGCTCGTACCGCCGGGCGCTGCGGCCGCGCGCGTGCCCGCTCGCCGTCTGCGAGTGCCACATCGGCTACGTCCACCTGCGGTCGCTGCCGCTGTACGACACCTTCGCGGGCGGCGTGCTGGAACGGATCCCGGCGACCGCCGCCCGCTCCGGACCGGTCCCCGTCACCGTTCAGCCCTTGCGGCCGACCCCGCCGTAGAAGCCGATCCGGCTCAGTTCCGACGGTTCCGGGAGCGCGGCGTCCGGGCGCCACAGGGGCACCTGCACCAACCCCGGCTCCAGGAGGGTGAAGCCGTCGAAGAACGGCTCGATCTCCTTGTGCGGGCGCACGTTCATCGTCGCGGTGGCCTTGTTGTAGATCTTGCTGACCTCGGGGAAGCTGCCGCCGTGGAAGTCGGCCGTGGCGTGCGACAGCACCAGGTAGCTGCCGTCCGGCAGCGCGTCGCGCAGGGTGGCGACGATGGCCGCCGGGTCCTCCGCGTCGGTGATGAAGTGCAGGACGGCGACGAGCAGCACGGCGACCGGCTGGTCGAAGTCGATCAGCTCGCTGATGGTCGGGTGGTCCAGGATGTCGCGCGGCTCGCGCGCGTCGGCCAGGAAGAAGCCGGTGTTGCCGGAACCGGTCAGCCGGGCTCCGGCGTGGGTCGCGACGATGGGGTCGTTGTCGATGTAGGCGACGCGCACGTCGGCGTTGGCGGCCTGCGCGACCTCGTGGGTGTTGGGCGAGGTGGGGATGCCGGTGCCGATGTCGATGATCTGGCGGATGCCGTTGTCGACCAGGAAGCCGACGGCCCGGCGGAGGAAGTCCCGGTTGGCCCGGGCGCTGGGGATGATGTCGGGGACGGCGTCGACGACACGCTGCGCGGCCTCGCGGTCGACCTCGTAGTTGTCCCAGCCACCGAGGTAGAAGTCGTACATGCGGGCGGGGTGCGGCCGGCCCGTGTCTATCTTGTCGGCGGGGAATCCCTGGTCGGTCACGCCGTCCTCCGGTTCGGTTCTCTTGGCTCGGCTGCGGCGACGGCAGCCCTGCGCACGACGGGCACATCGGTTGCGAAGCTCACGGGGATCACGGGCGTCACAGCAGGAAGTCCGCCGCGCCGGCCTTCGCGCCCTGGATGAACGTGGTGATCTCGAGATTGGTGTAGATCAGCGCCGGGCCGTCGGGGTCGGTGGACTGGCGCAGTGCCACCCGGCCGTCGTTCAGCTTCTTGGCCTCGACGCAGCTGCCGCCGTTGCCGCCGCTCCACGGCTTGCTCCAGCCCTCGCGACCGAGGTCCTTCGCGGGCATGCCGTTGTATATGCGACCCATGGGTCAGATCTCCTTGCGAATGCCACCGAGGATGGCCTTGGTGCTCTGTGCCGGCGCGGCCTGCGCGCACATCCGGTCCAGCGCCTCCAGGAAGGCCGACACGTCGTCGCGTTCGTCGAAGTACGCGCCGCCGATCAGGCTCTCCGTGTAGGCGATGTCCGGCAGTTCCTGGATCTCGAAGCGGAAGATGTGGAAGGGCCCGTACATGGCGGGGTGCGGTCCTGCCGTGAAGGGCATGACCTGCAGCCGGACGTTGGGCATCGCGGTGAGCTCGGCCAGGTGGGCGATCTGGGCGCGCATGACGTCCACCCCGCCGATGGGGCGGCGCAGCACCGTCTCGTCCATCACGACCCACAGCAGGGGCGCCTTCTCCCGCGTGAGCAGCGCCTGCCGCTCCAGCCGCAGGGCCACCAGGCGGTCGATCTCCTCCACGGAGGCGTGCGGCAGTCCGGCCCACAGCACCGCCCGCGCGTACTCCTCGGTCTGCAGGAGGCCGGGGACGTAGTGCGGCTCGTAGGCGCGGATGATGCTCGCCTCGCCCTCCAGGCTGACGAAGGCGCTGAACCACTCCGGCAGCACGTCACGGAAGCGGTGCCACCAGCCGGGCCGGTTCGCCTCGCGGGCGAGGGCGAGGAAGCCGCTGACCTCGCTGGGCGAGGTGACGCCGTAGGTCTGGAGGAGCTTCTCGACGTAGGGCGGTTTCAGGCCGACCTCGGCCTTCTCCATCCTGCGGATCGTGGCATGAGTGACATCGAGGGCCAGCCCGGCCTGCTCGTAGGAGAGGCCCGCCTTCTCCCGGAGGTCCTGGAGCCGTTTGCCGAGCACCACCCGCAGTACGGTCGGGGCGCCTCCCGGCCGTGCTTCCGCCACGGTCTCCTCCTCCAACTTCCTACGGTGGTACGCAGTGTGCCATGCCGTCAGTGGGCCGAACAGACCGTACAGGTGATTGTGTAATTTACAGATCGGACCTTGCCATGTGTTCGGCGCGACCCTCATAGTTGCGGAGTGGCTGCTTCCCAAGACGCTCTCCGGGTAGCGCGGCATGACGGCCCGACCCATCCAGGCCGCCATGACGTCTTCCGGCTCCCCGCGCAGAACGCCTCCGTGGCCGATGCGCGCGGACGCGTCCGCGCCTGCCTGCGCGACTGGGGAGTGGATCTCGAAGCCACCGACGACGCGGGGCTGGTGGTGACGGAGCTGTTCACCAACGCCGTCCGCCACACCGACAGCGAGAAGATCACCTGTTCACTGCTGGCCCTGGGCCGCGTGCTGCGGGTGGAGGTCACCGACCAGGGGCACGCGCCGACCGAGCCGCGCACCCGTACCGCCGACGTGGACGAGGAGTGCGGGCGCGGGCTGCTGCTCGTCAGCGTCCTGGCGCAGTCCTGGGGCGTGGCCCCGGCGGAGGACGGCGAGGGACGCGTGGTCTGGGCCGAGCTGCTCTGCGCCCCCACTTACCGCCACCGCTGACGGCCCCGTCCCCCGCCTGTCCGCCCGCCGCAGCGGCCGACGACGCCTGCCGCTACCGCGCGCCGGTCACAGCGGCAGCAGGTCCGGGCGCTTGGGCTCGACGTGGTCGCCCGAGGACTCCCCGCGCAGCCGGCGGCCGATCCACGGCACGAGGTGCTCGCGCGCCCAGTGGATGTTGTCGCGCCGGACTTCGCCCGGCAGCCGCACCGGCGCCGGCTCCCATACCTGCTCGGGGTCGGCGCACACGGGCAGTCCGAGCACCTGCGCGGCGCGCAGCGCGACCAGGGTGTGGCCCTCCGGGGACAGGTGCAGCCGGTCGCCGCTCCAGGCCCGCCGGTCCTGCACCGAGCGCAGCGACCACAGGTCGAGCACCAGGCAGTCGTTGCGGTCCGCGATCGACCGGACGTGCGCGGTGTACGTCGCGATCTTGCCGCGCAGGTGGCGCAGCACCGGCACGTCACGGGTGTCGAAGCCGGTGCAGATCAGCACCGTGCCGACGGCGGAGGTGAGGTCGGCGACCGCCGCCTCCAGCCGCTCGGCCACGTCGTCCGGGTCGCTGCCCGGGCGGAGGATGTCGTTGCCGCCCGCACAGAAGGTCACCAGGTCGGGGGCGAGCTCCTTGGCGCGCGGCACCTGCTCGGCCACGATCTGGTCGAGCAGCCGGCCGCGCACGGCGAGATTGGCATAGCGGAAGTCGTGTTCGGGGCGCCGATCGGCGAGTTGTACGGCCAGGCGGTCGGCCCAGCCGAGGAAAGCACCGTCCGGACCAGGGTCGCCGACGCCCTCGGTGAAGCTGTCCCCCACCGCGGTGTACGACCCGATCGCGCCACTGTTGTTTGATTTCGAATCGTCAGCCACGTCAGCCCATACTTCACCTCGAGAAGTGGCCTACGCCACCGTAACCGGGGGTTGACATGGCGTGATTTAGAACACGAGATCAACACCGCCGGAGCCGGAATACGGCCGCGTCCAGGTCTCCCACCAGGCCGGTCCGCAGCCCGCGGGTCGCCAGCACCGCGCCGCGGTGCACGGTGCCGGTGGCGGAATCCCGGTACTCGGCCGCCGGGTCCAGGCCGCGCAGCCGCAGCGGCGGCTGGGGGTCGCCGAAGGACTGGGAGTGCAGCCAGGCCAGGACGACGGTCTCGTCGCCGCGCACGTACTGCACGGCGCTCAGGCCGCCGTCGCCGGGCGGCCGCAGCCGGTACAGGTCGCCGTACTGCACGACGGGCCGGATCGCCTTGTACAGCTCGATCCACTCCGCGGCCTCGGCCCGTTCCGCCGCGCTCCACGCCGCCAGGTCGCCGCCGACGCCGAGCACCCCGGCCATGGCGCTCACGAAGCGGAAGCGCAGGCTGCTGGCCCGCCCGTTGAGCATGGTGTTGGGGCTGTCGGTGACCCAGGCGGCCATCACCCGGGCGGGGTGCAGCTGGCTGAACCCGTGCTGGATCCGCAGCCGGTCCAGCGGGTCGGTGTTGTCCGAGGTCCACACCTGGTCGGTGCGGGAGAGGATCCCGAGGTCCACCCGGCCGCCGCCGCCCGAGCAGGACTCGAAGGCGACCCCGGGGTGCGCGGCCCGCAGCCGGTCCAGCAGCTCGTACAGCCCGCGCACGTGGTCGACCCACAGCCGCTGCGGGTAGGGCTCGCCGGGCCAGCCGGCGTCGGTGAAGCACCGGTTGAAGTCCCACTTGACGTAGTCGACGGGGGCGCTGCGCAGGAGCGCGTCCAACTGCTCCCACAGGTACGCGCGGACGTCCGGGCGGGCGAGGTTCAGGACGAGCTGGTTGCGGAACTCGGTGCGCCGGCGCCCCGTCTGGTGCTGCGCCCAGTCCGGGTGCGCGCGGTACAGGTCGCTGTCGGGGTTGACCATCTCCGGTTCCACCCAGATGCCGAACTGCATCCCGAGGGCGTGCACGTCGTCGGCGAGCGGCTTGAGCCCCTTCGGGAACCGCTCGGGGTTGGCGGTCCAGTCACCCAGTCCCGCCCGGTCACCGGTGCGCGCGCCGAACCAGCCGTCGTCGACCACGAACAGCTCGACGCCCATCGCGGCGGCGCGCCGGGCGAGTTCGCGCTGCTGCTCCTCGTTCACGTCGAAGCCGGTGGCCTCCCACGAGTTGTAGAGCACCGGGCGCGGCCGCTCGGCGTGCGGCACCACGTGGGCCAGCTGGTACGCGTGCCAGGCGCGGCTGGCGGCCCCGAAGCCGCCGTCCGTCCAGAGCCCGGCGAAGACCGGGGTGGTGAAGGACTCGCCCGGCCCGAGCAGCAGCAGTCCCGCGTCGTCGTGCCCGGCGCCGCCGACGGCCTGCACCCGGCCGTCGGGCAGCTGCTGCACGGCGATGCGCCAGGAGCCGGACCAGGCCAGCGCGGCGGTCCACACCTCGCCGTGCTCCTCGCCCGCGTCGCCCGCGTCGAGGCCGATCCACGGCAGGTGGTGGTGGCCGGTGTGGCCGCGCCGGCTGCCGATCACCTTCTCGCCCGCGGTGAGTCCGCCGCTGGCGAGCCGCGTCTCGGCTCCCCAGCGGCCGTGCAGGTGCGACAGCCGCCACGTGTCGCGCTCCGGCAGCGTCCAGGCCGCCGAGTCGGCGCGCAGCAGCTCGACGGGGCCGGTGTGGCCGTTGGCGACGTGGGTGGCGGTGGCCCAGCGCTCGACGACGTCGGAGCCCTCGCGGATCCGGTAGTGCAGCGTCAGGTCGAGATGGTGGACGGAGTCGTGGAAGTGCAGCCGCAGCTCGTCGCCCGCGGTCTCGGCCTCCTCGAAGCACCATTCGGTGCCGCGCGCCGTGGCGTCGCGGACCGACAGGGCGGGCCGGACGAAGCGCGGGCCGCCCTCGACGGGGTACTCCTCACGGCCGTCGAGCGCGGACTCGAAGGAGCTGCCGCCGGGCAGCGGCTCCGCGGCCAGCGCCTCGGCGTCGGCGAGCCGGATCCGGGCGCCCCAGTGCAGATGGAGCAGCTCGTCGCGCTCGGTCAGGTGTACGGCGTAGCTGGTGCCGGGGCCCGAGATCAGCCACAGCCGCCCGCCCCCACCCGTCTCGATCATCAGAACTCTCCCTTTCCGATCACGTCCGCACATCGTTCCGTGGGCGGAAGCCGAGGGCAATGCCGCGGCAGGCACATACCGCCCGGTACGTCGATGGGCGCGGTGTCGTATCGTCGGCTGAGGTTCAGCCCCGAGCTCTGAGCCGTGACCCGAAGGAGCGCCGGTGACCCAGCAGCTGCCGCAGACCCCCGCCAACGACACCGAGACGGTTTCCGGCGCCGCGACGGGCGCCGGGCCGGGCGCCGCGAACGGCGCCGCCGACGGCACCCCCGCCGGCACCGAGCCGGCGCTGACCGGCGTCCGGAACTTCCGCGACGTGGGCGGCCTCCAGGCCGCGGACGGCCGCCGGGTCAGGCCCGGGAAGCTGTTCCGCAGCGGCCACCTCGCGCACACCACCGACCAGGACGCGGCCTTCCTCGCCACCCTCGGCCTGCACACGATCTTCGACTTCCGGAACTCCGACGACATCAAGATGGAGGGCCCCGACGTCGACCTGCCGGGCGTCCGCAACGTGAACATGCCGCTCAGCGACCCCGCCCACGGTGCCGACTTCTGGCACACCGTGCGCGACGGCGACCTGCCGGCGCTGCGCGACGCCCTCGGCGACGGCAAGGGCGCCGCGCGCATGGTCACCGCCTACCGGCAGCTGATCCTGGACCGCACCGCCCAGCACAGCCGCATGCTCGAACTGCTCGCGGAGGAGCCCGCCGTCCCGGCGCTGCTGCACTGCGCCGCGGGCAAGGACCGGGCCGGCACGTCGATGGCCATCATCCTGCTCGCCCTCGGTGTGGAGCGCTCCGCCATCGAGGCCGACTACCTGGAGAGCAACGCGGCCCACCGCCGCTACAAGATCCAGCGCGGCGACGGCGCCACCGGCTCCGCCATCGACCCGGAGGTCATGCGGCTGCTCAGCCCGCTCTTCGAGGCCCGCCTCGAATACCTCACCGCCGCCTTCGACACCATCGACGAGCGCTGGGGCTCCGTCGACCGCTACCTGTCGGAGGGCCTGGGCTGTACGCAGGAGCGGCGCGCGCGGCTGCGCGAGCTGCTCCTCACGGACGGCTGAGCCGCCGCGGCCGGACTACCAGCCGCCCCGGTCCCACCGCCCGATGACCGCGTCGTGCGGGTCGGTGACCCAGCCGGCGGTCAGCACCAGGCCGGTGGCGCGGTGCACGGCCAGGAAGCCGAAGGGGCGGTCGAACGTCACGGCCACGAACTTCGCCTTCCGGTCCGGAACCCCGCCCGCCACCATGGAGAAGGCGGTCACGGCGGCGGCGACGAAGCCCTCCGCGCTGAAGGACGCCGTGACCGACTGCCGGGCGGCGCCCACCGCCAGCGGCTTCTCGCTGACGCCGGGGAAGTGGCCCCGGCTGTCGTCGCGGGCCGTGTCGAGGCCGAACAGCTCGGGGCGCTCCAGCAGGTCGTGGTCGTCGGTGACGGTGAAGGCCGCGGTCGTGGTGTGCAGCTGCGGCTCGGAGTCGAAGCCGGTGACCTGCGCGACCGCGACGCCGGGCCCCGGGGTGCCCTCGGCCAACCGCCCGCCCGGCACCACCTCGTACGCCCCGGCCAGCACCTCGACCCCCGCGCGGAGCACGTTGCCGGCCCCGACCCCGGCCCGGTCCTCGCCGAGCAGCAGGTGCACGTCGATGCCGTTCGCGCCCTGGACGTCCAGGAGGGTGAGCGCTCCGGCGGACGTCCGCGCGACGCCCAGCAGGTTCAGGTCGGAGCCGGAGCGCCGCAGTCCCGCGACCTTCCGCCCCGCCCAGGGACCGCCCCGCGGCTCCAGGGTGGACGCCGAGAACGGCTCCCGCCACTTCGTCCGGACGCACAGCGCGCTCGCGAGCACCATCAGCGTCTTCTCGGTCAGCGCGACGGGCATCTGCTCGATCAGGCCGCCGGTGTTCCGGGTGGCCCAGGCGTCGAGTTCCTTGCGGTCCGCCTCCGCGTCACCGGTCAGCCGCCCGGCGACGTCGGCCGGCAGGCGCGCCAGCCAGTCGCCGCGCAGCGGCAGCTCCCGCTTCGTCCAGACGCCCAGCGCCGCGTCGACGCCGTCGGCCGCGCCCAGCGCCTCCAGCAGCGCGCGGCCGTGCTCGATCGCGGCCTCGGCGGGCACGCCGAGCGCCTGCTCCAGCTCCGCGCGGGCGGGTCCGTCGGCCGCGCCGCCGACGAAGGCCAGCAGCGGCCAGACGCCGACCGCGCTGAACGCGGTGCCCTTCCCCGGCGTGACCGCCGCGCCCGCCCATCGCGCCGTCAGAGCGTTGACCGCCCGCACCGTCGCCGAGTCCACCACTGGCCACCCACCCCGTTCCTACCGGTTGGCGACCGCCTGCTTGACCAGCGTCCGCCCGAAGTCCCACATCAGCCCGCCGCCGCCGTGCGCGTCGTCCATCACGGCGGTGAACGCCTCGACGAACCGGTCCACGTCCGCCTCGTCGATGATCAGCGGGGGGATCAGCTTAATGACTTCGAGGTGGTCGCCCGAGACCTGCGTCAGGATCCGGTGCCGCTGCAGCAGCGGCACCACCACCATCTGCGCGAACAGGCCCTTGCGGGCGGCCTGGAGCATCGCCCAGCGGCTGCGCAGCCCCAGGGAGGTCGGCTTGCCGAACTCGATCCCGATCATCAGTCCGCGCCCGCGCACCTCGCGCAGCAGCTCGTAGCGGTCGACGAGGGCGGCCAGCCGGGTGCGCAGCAGGTCGCCGGTGTGCCGGGCGTTGGCGACGACGCCCTCGTCGTCCATGACCGACAGGGTCGCCAGTCCGGCGGCCATCGCCTGGGCGTTGGAGCCGAAGCTGGCGGAGTGCACCAGGACCCGGTCCATCGAGGAGTAGACCTTCTTGAAGATCCACTCCTTGCCGAGGGTGGCGCTGACCGGCACGTACCCGCCCGACAGCGCCTTGGAGACGCACAGCAGGTCGGGCTCGACCCCGGCCTCGTGCTGGTAGGCGTAGAAGTCGCCGGTCCGCCCGAGACCGGTCTGCACCTCGTCGGCGATCAGCAGCGCCTTGTGCCGGTGCAGCAGCTCCTGCGCGGCCCGCAGGTAGCCGGGCGGGGACTCGTGGACGCCCTTGCCCTGGATGGGCTCGACGATCAGCGCCGCCACGTCGCCGCGCTTCAACTCCCGCTCCAGCGCGTCCAGATCGCCGAGCGGGATCGCGGTGTCGGGCAGCAGCGGCGCGAAGCCGTCGCGGAAGCCGTCCTCGCCGTTGACGGAGAGCGAGCCCGTCGTCAGCCCGTGGAAGGCGTGCGAGCAGTACAGGATCCGCGGCCTGCCGGTGGCGTAGCGGGCGAACTTCAGCGCGGTCTCGACGGCCTCGGTGCCGCTGTTGCCGAAGAACACCCGGTCCAGGTGCGGGCTGTAGGTGAGCAGCTTCTCGGCGAGCAGTCCCGGCAGCGGCTGGCAGTCGAAGCGGGTCAGGTCCGCGAGGCCCGCGTCCAGGACGTCGTGCAGCGCCTTGCGGACGACGGGGTTGTGCCGGCCCAGGCCCATCACCCCGAACCCGGCGAGCATGTCGAGGTAGTCCTGCCCCTCGGCGTCCCAGAAGTGGGCGCCCTCGGCCCGCTCGTAGACCTTGTCGAAGCCGATGGTGTGCAGCATGCGCGGCAGTTGGTGGTTGAGGTGCTTGGCGTGCAGGTCGTACCGCTCACCGCCGCGTTCGGCGAGCAGCGTCGCGATGTCGAAGCCCTTGGCCGCCGGTGACGGCTCCACGGGCGGTGGCTCCGCAGTCGGCGATTCGACGGGCTGCGACTCAGACGGTGTCATGGGGTGCCGGCTCCTTGCTTGCGTCGCCCACGTCGCCTGCCCCGTTGCGGCGGGCGAGCGTGGCACTGATCCGGCCGGCGATCTCGGCCGGGGTGAGTCCGATGTCGGCGAGCACTTCGCCGCGCTTGGCATGGGCCAGGAAGTCCTGCGGGATGCCGAAGTCACGCACCGGTACGTCGACGTCCGCGTCCCGCAGCGCCTGCGCGACGGCCGAACCCACGCCGCCGGTACGGCTGTTGTCCTCGACGACCGCCACCATGCCGAAGCCCGCCGCCAGCGGCGGCAGTGCGGGGTCGACCGGCTTGACCCAGCGCGGGTCGACGACGGTGACGCCGAGGCCGCGTTCGCCCAGCAGTTCCGCGACCCGCAGGCAGGTGTCCGCGAGCGCGCCGACCGACACCAGCAGCACGTCGGGCCGCGGATCGCGGCGCAGGACGTCCAGCCCGCCGATCCGCTCCAGGGCCGGCACCGCCGCGCCGACCGTCTCCTTGGGGAAGCGGACGACGGTGGGCGCGTCGTCGACGTCGACGGCCTCCCGCAGCTGCGCGCGCAGCTGGTCGGCGTCGCGCGGGGCGGCGATCCGCAGGCCGGGCACGACCTGGAGGATCGACATGTCCCACATGCCGTTGTGCGAGGCGCCGTCCACGCCGGTGACGCCCGCCCGGTCCAGTACGAAGGTGACCCCGCACTTGTGCAGCGCCACGTCCATCAGCACCTGGTCGAACGCCCGGTTCAGGAACGTCGCGTACACCGCGACGACCGGGTGCAGCCCGGCGGTGGCCAGGCCCGCCGCCGAGGTGGCGGCGTGCTGCTCGGCGATGCCGACGTCGTAGATGCGGTCGGGGAACGCGGCGGCGAACGCGGCGAGCCCGACGGGCTGCAGCATCGCCGCGGTGATGGCGACGACCCCCGGGCGCTCCGCGCCGATCCGCAGCATCTCGGCGCCGAAGACCGAGGTCCACGAGGGGCCGCTGGACGGCGCGAGCGGCTCGCAGGTGAGCGGGTCCATGGCGCCGACGGTGTGGAAGCGGTCCGCCTCGTCCCGCTCGGCCGCCGGGTAGCCGCGGCCCTTCTGCGTCAGGCAGTGCACCAGCACCGGCCCGTGGAAGCGCGCGGCGCGGCGCAGCGCGGACTCCACGGCCGCGATGTCGTGCCCGTCGATCGGGCCGACGTACTTCAGGCCCAGGTCCTCGAACATGCCCTGCGGGGCGAAGGCGTCCTTGAACCCCTTCTTCGCGCCGTGCAGGGATTCGTACAGCGGCCGGCCCACGACCGGGGTCCGCTGCAGCCGGTCCTTGCCCCAGGCCAGGAAGCGCTCGTAGCCGTCGGTGGTGCGCAGCGTCGCCAGGTGGTTGGCGAGGCCGCCGATGGTCGGCCCGTAGGAGCGCTCGTTGTCGTTGACGACGATGATCAGCGGCCGGTCCTTGGCGGCGGCGATGTTGTTCAGCGCCTCCCAGGCCATCCCGCCGGTCAGCGCGCCGTCCCCGATGACCGCGACCACGTGGTCGGGCCGGCCCAGCACCTGGTTGGCCTTGGCGAGGCCGTCGGCCCAGCCGAGCACCGTCGAGGCGTGGCTGTTCTCGATGACGTCGTGCTCGGACTCGGCGCGCGAGGGGTAGCCGGACAGGCCGCCCTTGCCGCGCAGCTTGGAGAAGTCCTGCCGCCCGGTGAGCAGCTTGTGGACGTAGGACTGGTGGCCGGTGTCCCACAGGACGCGGTCCGCGGGCGAGTCGAAGACACGGTGCAGCGCGATGGTCAGCTCGACCACGCCCAGGTTGGGTCCGAGATGGCCGCCGGTTCTCGCCACCGCGTCCACCAGGAAGTGGCGGATATCGGCGGCGAGTTCCTCGAGACGGGTCTCGGGCAGTGCCTTCAGGTCGCGCGGGCCTCGGATGTTCTCCAGTATCGACACGATGGACCTCGTTCCCCCCTACCGGGATTGCTGCGGTCAGCCGATGGTGACTTCGGGTGCCCCGGAGAAGGCGCCGTCCGTTGCCATCTGCTCGGCGATCTTCATCGCCTCTTCGATCAGGGTCTCCACGATCTTGGACTCGGGGACGGTCTTGATGACCTCGCCCTTGACGAAGATCTGGCCCTTGCCGTTGCCGGACGCGACACCGAGATCCGCCTCCCGGGCCTCCCCCGGCCCGTTGACGACGCACCCCATCACGGCGACGCGGAGCGGCACCTTCATGCCCTGCAGACCGGCCGACACCTGGTCGGCGAGCTTGTAGACGTCGACCTGGGCGCGGCCGCAGGACGGGCAGGAAACGATCTCCAGCCGCCGCCGGCGCAGGTTCAGCGACTCCAGGATCTGGATCCCGACCTTGATCTCCTCGACCGGCGGCGCCGAGAGCGAGACGCGGATCGTGTCGCCGATCCCCTCGGAGAGCAGCGCGCCGAACGCGACGGCGGACTTGATGGTGCCCTGGAACGCCGGTCCGGCCTCGGTCACCCCGAGGTGGAGCGGGTAGTCGCACTTGCTCGCCAGCAGCCGGTAGGCGTTGACCATGACGACCGGGTCGTTGTGCTTCACCGAGATCTTGATGTCCCGGAAGCCGTGCTCCTCGAACAGCGAGCACTCCCACAGCGCGGACTCCACCAGCGCCTCGGGCGTGGCCCTGCCGTACTTCTCCATCAGCCGGCGGTCCAGCGAGCCCGCGTTGACGCCGATCCGGATCGGGGTGCCGACCGAGGCCGCCGCCTTCGCGATCTCCTTGACCTTGTCGTCGAACTGCCGGATGTTCCCCGGGTTCACCCGCACGGCCGCGCAGCCCGCGTCCAGGGCCGCGAAGACGTACTTCGGCTGGAAGTGGATGTCCGCGATCACCGGGATCTGCGACTTCCTCGCGATCGCCGGCAACGCGTCCGCGTCGTCCTGCGAGGGGCAGGCCACCCGCACGATCTGGCAGCCCGCGGCCGTCAGTTCCGCGATCTGCTGGAGCGTGGCGTTCACGTCCGACGTCACCGTCGTCGTCATCGACTGGACGGACACCGGGGCGCCCCCGCCGACCGCGACCGACCCGACCTCGATGCGCCGCGAGTGGCGGCGCACCGAGAGCGGGCGGGGCGGGACGGCGGGCACACCGAGCGCTATCGGCTCGCTTCCCGACATCGCTGTCGTCACTTCCCGCGGTTCCCGGCCACCGTCTCACGGGCGGCGCGGAGTGATTCCTTGAGCGAGCCCATGGTGGCGAGGACGGCGGTCGGCTCGTAGCCGCAGTGCGCCATGCAGTTGGCGCAGCGCGGGTCCTTGCCGCGGCCGTACTTGGCCCAGTCGGTCTCCTCGATGAGCTCGCGGTAGGTGGGCACGTACCCGTCGCTCATCAGGTAGCAGGGGCGCTGCCAGCCGAAGAGCGAGTAGTTGGGGATGCCCCAGGCGGTGCACTGGAAGTCCGCCTTCCCCTCCAGGAAGTCCAGGAACAGGGGGCTGTGGTTGAGCCGCCACTTCCTGCGGTTGCCGCCCGCGAAGGACTTCTTGAACAGCTCGCGGGTCTGCTCGACGCCGAGGAAGTGCTCCTGGTCGGGTGCCTTCTCGTACGCGTAGGCCGGCGAGATCATCATCTCGTCGACCTTCAGGTCGTCGTTGAGGTAGTCGAGGACCTCGATGATGCTCTGCGGGGTGTCGGTGTTGAAGAAGGTCGAGTTGGTGGTGACCCGGAAGCCGCGCCTCTTGGCCTCCTTGATCGCCTCGACCGCCTCCTCGAAGACGCCCTCCTTGGCGACGGACTCGTCGTGCCGCTCCTTCAGCCCGTCGATGTGCACGGTGAAGGCGAAGTACGGGGACGGCGTGAACTTGTCCATCTTCTTGCGCATCAGCAGTGCGTTGGTGCAGAGGAAGACGTACTTCCGCTTGGCCACCAACTGGCGCACGATCTCGTGGATCTGGGGGTGCATCAAGGGCTCGCCACCGGCGATGGACACCATCGGGGCACCCGATTCCAGCACGGCGCCGACCGCCTGGGCGACCGGCATGCGCTGCTTGAGGACCCCTGCCGGGTGCTGGATCTTTCCACAGCCCTCGCAGGCCAGGTTGCAGGCGAACAGCGGCTCCAGTTCCACGATCAGCGGGAACTTCTCACGGCGTCGGAGCTTCTGTTCCATGAGGTACGTTCCGACCCGGATGGACTGGCGGAGCGGCATAGCCATCTAGCTCACCTCCAGGAGAGCACAGCGGTAGTACGGTGCCATTCGAAAAAGGCAGGAAGAATAGCCCTTAGCACGCGGAACGCGGTGATTCCGGTGCGCAGCGTGCCGACACGGACCAGTTCATGCTCGGGAGTGTCGACAACAACGCGGACGGCGGCGACCGGCCGCGGTCCGCGCGCCAGGGCGGCGCGCATTATTGCGGTGGATTCCATATCGACCGCGACCGCTCCTGTCGATCGCAGAACGGAGCGTTCCGCGCCCCGTACGACATGGTCGGACCCGGCCAGGCGTCCGGTGTGAACGGTGTGCCCCGCCGCTTCGAGCGCGGCGGCCAGTGGTCCGGCGCCGTGGGTCTCGTCCGAGACCACCAGGTCGCCGGGGCGCATGCCGGGGGCGAGCCCGGCACAGAATCCGGTGGCGAGCACCGCCGCGTCCCGCAGGTGCGGGGCGCGCAGCGCCTCGGTGACGGCCCGGCCGGCGGCCTGCGGTCCCATGCCGGTGCGCAGCAGGGCGACGGGCCCCGCGGCGCCGGTCCGGTCCCCGCCCCGCAGGGCGAACCGTTCGACGCCGAGGGCGCAGACGACGAGCAGAGCGGTCATCCGACCGCCTTCCTCTTCGGCGCGGTGCCGATCACTCCCAGCGGTTCCCCGCGCGCGTAGCGCCCGAGCGCCGTGAGCGGGAAGACCATCCGGTAGAGGTGGTAGTTGATCGAGAAGTCCCGGGGGAACCCGGTCCCGGTGAAGTACGGCTCGTCCCAGGAGCCGTCGGCCTTCTGGGTGTCGACGAGCCAGCGGACCCCGCGCTCCACCGCGCCGCTGTCGCGCTCGCCGGCGGACAGCAGGGCCAGCAGCGCCCAGGCGGTCTGCGAGGCGGTGGAGACGCCGCGGCCGATCCACTCCTGGTCGGAGTAGGAGCGCAGGTCCTCGCCCCAGCCGCCGTCCTGGTTCTGCACGCTCTCCAGCCAGCTGACGGCGCGTCGGACGGCGGGGTGGCCCGCGGAGATGCCGGCGGCCACCAGCGCGGGCACCGCGGAGCCGGTGCCGTAGATGTAGTTGACGCCCCAGCGGCCGAACCAGGCTCCGTTGTCCTCCTGTTCGGCCAGCAGCCAGTCGATGCCGCGCCGGGTGTGGGTGTCGCCCTCCAGCCCGAGCGAGGCGAGCATCTCCACCACGTGCGCGGTGACGTCGGCGGACGGCGGGTCGATGACCTCGCCGAAGTCGCAGAACGGCAGCCGGTTGGGAAACGCGCTGGTGTTGTCGGCGTCGAAGGCGCCCCAGGCGCCGTTCTTCGACTGCATGCCGACGTTCCAGCGCACGGCCCGCTCCACGGCGGCGTCGACCCGCCCCGGATCGGGGTGGTCGACCCGCAGCAGGGCCAGCACGACCTCGGCGGTGTCGTCGATGTCGGGGTAGTTGTCGTTGTGGAACTCGAAGGCCCAGCCGCCCGGTTGCAGGCCCGGCCGCTGCACCGACCAGTCGCCCGGCTTGGTGATCTGCTCGCCGAGCATCCAGTCGGCCGCCTTCACCAGCGCCGGGTGGTCGGCCGGCACCCCGGCGTCGGCCAGCGCGATGGTCGCGAGACAGGTGTCCCAGACCGGCGACTGGCACGCCTCGATCATGCGGGTGTCCTCGTCGGGCCACACGGCGAAACGATCCAGCGAGTCCAGCCCCGCACGTACGACCGGGTGGTCGAGTTCGTAGCCGAGCAGGTGCAGGGCGATGACGGAGTACACGGCGGGCGGCTGGATCCCGCCCCAGCAGCCGTCGTCCTCCTGGCGCTCGATGATCCAGCGCGCGCAGGCCTTGAGCGCGGTACGGCGCAGTGGCCGGACGCCGACCTTGCGGTACAGGTGCAGGGCCCGGTCCAGCCGCTGGAAGAGGCCGTCCCAGCTGGCGAGCGGGGCGTTCGGACGCGGCGGGTTGGGCTGTGCGGGGTCGGTGTGCAGCTCGCCGATCCCGAACGGGGCCGGCCGCACGGGGCGGTGGGCGGCGACGACGGTGAGCGGGACGATGGTCTGCCGGGCCCAGCAGCCGAACGCGTAGATGTTGAGCGGGAACCACTTGGGGAGGTAGATGATCTCCGGTGGCAGCTCGGGGAGGTCCTCCCACCGCCACCAGCCGAACAGGGCCAGCCAGATCCTGGTGAAGACCCGGGCCCCCACGACGCCGCCGGCCTCCCGCACCCACGCGGACGCGTCCGCCATGTGCGGCGCCTCGGGCGCGTCGCCCGCCAGCCGCAGCGCGACATACGCCTCGATCGTCGCGGACAGGTCGCCGGGACCGCTGTGGAAGGTGGGCCACGACCCGTCGTCACGCTGCAGCGAGCGGATCCAGCGGGCGGCGGCCTGGGTGGTCCGCTCGTCCAGGATGCCGAGGAACTGACGGAGCAGCAGGTCCTCGGCGTCCATCGTCACGTTGGTCTCGAGGTCGCCCTTCCACCACCCGTCGGGGTGCTGGGCCGCCAGGAGATGGGCGGCTGCGCGCTGCGCGGCACGCTCCGCCGCCTCGGCACCACCGACGTGTACGGGATGCGGTGCCGAGGTCGTGCTGGCCGAAGGTGCCTGGGGGGCTGGGGCCCCCGGACTGCCGTCGGTCGTCGCTGTCATGGCTTCCCCTTTGCAGTTGAGACTTCTGCGGTGTTGGGGCTGCCGTCGACCGTTACACGTGCTTGGTCGGCGACGTGCTGCGCTCCACGTTAGATCTTTATTTCTCGCGAACCACCACAAAATCCGCCAGGCCTACGAGCTTACGTTGAATTTCGTCCGGCATGTCCATTTTATCCAGCGCGGCGATTGCAGTGGCGTATTGCCGGCGGGCTTCCTGGGATGTCCACTCCCGGCCTCCCGCCTCTTCGATCAACGCCGCCCGCAGGGCGAACTCTTCCTCACTGAACGCACCTGTTTCAGGATTCTTGGCATCTGCCGCGAGCAGTTCCGCGAGTTGTTCCGAGGCGCTGCCGCCGGCCGCCAGCGCGGCGACCACGGGCAGTGACTTCTTGCGCTGCCGCAGATCGCTCCAGGTCTGCTTGCCGGTCGCGGCCGGGTCGCCCCAGATCCCGAGCAGGTCGTCGATGGCCTGGAAGGCGAGGCCGAGGTGGTAGCCGTACTCCTCCAGCGCGTCCGCGTCGGACTCCGACGCGCCGCCGAGCACCGCGCCGATGGAGGAGGCGCAGGCCAGCAGGGCGCCGGTCTTGTTGCCCTCCATCTCCAGGCACTCCTCGACGGTGACCCGCTCGCGGTGCTCGAAGGAGATGTCCTGGGCCTGACCGTCGATCAGCTTGCGGGTGGCGACGGTCAGCCGCCGGGTGGCACGGCCCGCGTCCACGGTGCACTGCTCCAGCAGCACCTCGTTGGCGAGCGCGAACAGCGCGTCACCGACCAGGATCGCCTGGGCGGGGCCGTGCACCTTCCACACCGTGTCGCGGTGCCGGCGCTGCTCGTCGCCGTCCATCAGATCGTCGTGCAGCAGTGAGAAGTTGTGCACCAGCTCGACGGCGACCGCGCCCGGGACGCCGACCTCGGGCGGCACCCCCGCCGCCTCGGCGGACAGCAGCGCCAGCGCGGGACGCACGGCCTTGCCGCCGTCGCCGTCGGCCGGCCGGCCGGTCGCGTCGATCCACCCGAAGTGGTAGGCGGCAACGGTGTCCATCGGTGGCGCGAGCCGTTGCACGGCCGAGCGGAGCACCGGGGTGGACAGGGTGCGGCCGCGCTCCAGCAGCTCAAGGACGCCGGCAGCGGTCACGTTTACTCCTCTGGTTGCACTGGCTGTGCTCATACGGCCCTCACCACATCGTTCTCGAACGGAAGGCCTAGTGCGGTCAAAGCTTCTCGGGAGGCGTTCAGTCCGCTGCGCACGGCGCTCTCCATGGTCGCGGGCCACCCGGTGGCGGTCCACGCGCCCGCCAGGTACAGGCCGGGTGCGCCGGTGGCGGCCCCGGGCCGCAGCCGGCCGACGCCGGGAGCCGGGGCGAAGGTCGCCGTCCGCTCCCGGGTGACGAAGAAGTCCGTCACCCGCGCCCCCCTGGCGGCGGGCAGCAGACGTTCCAGCTCCGGCAGGTAGCGCGCGCGCAGTTCCGCGACCGGCAGGTCGATCTCGTCCTCGACGGCGGACTGCGAGACGGCCAGGTACTGGCCGGATCCCGTCATCCCCGAGCTGTCGGTGCGGTCGAAGACCCACTGGACGGGGCTGCCGAGCGCGGCGAAGAACGGCTGCCGCAGCACCTTGCGGTCGTAGACGACGTGCACGTTCAGGATCGGCGCGGTGCCGATCCCCAGCAGCGCGTCGGGGTCCTCCAGTGCGCCCTGCGGCAGCAGCCCGTGCGTCTCGCGCTGCGGCAGCGCCATGACGACGGTGCCGGCGTCGAGCTGCTCGCCGCGGCCCGGCCCGGTCTCGGCGTCGACCCGCCAGCCGCCCTCGGCGGCCGGCTTGATGCCGGTCACCCGGGAGCGCAGCATGGTCCGCACGCCCGCCGCGTCCAGCGCCTTGCGGGCCCGGTCGTCGTGCAGTTCGCCGAGCGGCGCGGCCGCCCAGCCGATGTCGGCGGCGCCGGCCTCGGACAGCAGCCCGGTCTTGAAGACCATGGCGGCCAGCCCCAGCGAGGCGCGGTCCGCGGTGGCGTTGAGCGTCGCGACGCCCACCAGGTCCCACAGCGCCTCGATGGTGCGCGGGGACTGGCCCCGCTCGCTCAGCCAGCTCGCGAAGTCCGTGTCGTCCAGCGCCGGGTCGTCCAGGTCCAGGGCGCGCAGCGCGAGCGCGGCGCGCCCGACCGTGGCCCGCTCGCGGAGCGACAGGTGCGGATACGTCGCCAGGCTCGCCGCCAAGTGCAGCGGTACGGGCAGCGCCGCGCGGCGCAGTCGGCCCAGCCGCATGGTGTCGGCGTCCAGGACCGGCACGTCGAGCCGGTCCTGGAGGGTGACCAGGTCGCGGGCCGCGATCCGGTCGACGAACCACTGGTAGGCGGTGCAGCAGCGCAGGAAGACGTGCTGCCCGTTGTCGACGGTCAGCTCGCCGCGCCGGAAGGAGAACGCCAGTCCGCCCAGGCGGGGACGTGTCTCGACCAGCGTCACCCGCAGCCCGGCGTCGGCCAGTGCCAGGGCCGCCGTGGTGCCGGCCAGTCCGCCGCCGACGACCACCGTGGCCGTGGGAGGGCGCTCGAGAACCCCGGAACCACTCATGCGCCCTCCCCCCTCTCGCGGTCGCCCGGAGCGGCGCGACGCTCCGTCACCGGCACTGACGCACTGGGGACCCGGCTGGTTGCCAAGAACGTCACCCGCGCCCCCGCGCGGAGCGGCGGGCGTCGAGTCCGGCCAGTCCGCGTACGGCGACGTACGCCTTCTCGTGACCCGGGAGCGAGACCCGGCCACGCAGCACCGCTTCGGGATCGGCGGCGATCCGGTCCAGCAGCCGGCGGTAGATGCCCGCCATCGCGGCCACGCAGGCGCCGCTGCGGCGGTCGAGCATGGGGAGCAGCTGGTACCCCGTCGCGAACAGGGCGCGGGCGCGCCGCACTTCGTACTCGATCAGGCCGGCGAAGTCCGAACCGGCCGGCGGGGTGTCGGTGTGGAACCCCTCCGAGCAGCCGAACTTGGCCAGGTCCTGGGCCGGCAGGTAGGTACGGCCGTTGCCGGCGTCCTCCCGCACGTCCCGCAGGATGTTGGTGAGTTGCAGGGCCAGGCCCAGCGTGTCGGCGTACCCGGCGGCGCGCTCCATGTCGCCGGGACCGCGGCCGCCCGGGCCGACGGCGCCGAAGACGCCCAGCGAGAGCCGTCCGATGGCGCCCGCGACGCAGCGGCAGTACGCCGCGAGGTCGTCCCACGTCTCGTACGTGCGGCCGTGCACGTCCATCAGGACGCCGTCGATCAGCTCGTCGAGTCCGCCGAGGGGCAGCGGAAAGCGGCGTGCCGCGTCCGTGAGCGCGACCGCGACCGGGTCGGTGTCGTCCTCGCGGATCTCACCGGCGCGGATCCGGGCCAGCAGCGCCCGGGTCTCGTCGAGCCGGATCTGCTTGACCTCGGGTTCGAGGTCGCCGTCGCCGATGTCGTCGACGCGGCGGGAGAAGGCGTAGAGGGCTGACATGGCCTGCCGCTTGGGGAGGGGCAGCAGGCGGATGCCGTAGGCGAAGTTGCGGGCCTCATGCCCGGTGACGCTCTCGCAGTAGCTGTAGGCGGCGAGAACCGACCCGGACGTGTGGGCAGAACCGTTCACGGTCCGCCTCACCCCTTTCTTCGCAATGTCGACCCCACTTCGCGCAGCAGGCTTGGCTTGGTGGCTTTCGGCGGTCCCGGGAGCACGTCGTAACCCGCGCCCTCGACCGCCTTCAGCGCGGACCGTCCGCCGCCGACGAAGCCGGCGAGCAGAAGCCTGAGCCTGCCACGGACGCTACCCACCAAGGGGGTGCCTTCATTCAGCAGGTCCCAGGCGCGTTCCGCTTCGAAGGCCACCAGTGCGCGCACCTGTGCGCCGGCGGTGGGGGCGGCGAGGTCCGCTTCGGTGACTCCGAAGCGTTTCATGTCCTGTGCCGGCAGGTAGATGCGGTCGCGGCCGAGGTCCTCGGCCACGTCCTGCAAGTGTTCGACGATCTGCAGCGCGGTGCAGACGGCGTCGGAGAGCCGGTTCCGTTCGGGTGTGGAGGTGCCCGTGATCCCCAGGACGAGCCGGCCCACCGGGTTGGCGGACAGTTCGCAGTAGGCGAGCAGATCCTCGTAGGTGTCGTACCGCCGGACCCGCTGGTCCTGGCGGTTGGCCTCGATCAGGCCCTCGAAGGGTCCGGGGGTCAGGCCGTGGCGGCGGACGGTGGGCTGCAGTGCCAGCAGCAGCGGGTGTCGCGGGGTTCCGGCGAACACCTTCCGCAGGTCGTCCTCGAACGCGTCGAGCATGGCGATCCGGTCGTCCGCGGCATCCTGCGGGAGGCCCAGCCGGGCAGCGTCGTCGCGACCGCCGTTGGCCAGGTCGCCGTCGCCGATGTCGTCGACGAGCCGTGCGAAGCCGTAGACGGCCATCAGGTCGCCGCGCCATGCCTTCGGCACGAAGAACGGGGCGACGGGGAAGTTCTCACGGGCGGCCTTGTCCAGGACGGCGCGCGACTGCGCGTCAGCGGTCACCGCGGGCGTCCCGTCCCACGCGCGACGGACGCGCTGTGGAGCTGGATGGTCCCGATCTTCATGGCCGCCACACTCCCCGTTCTACACCGCCGGGAAGAAACTTCCCATTTCGGACACGCCGCACCCGCCCCGGAGCACCGCTACAGCTTACGTCGGGCAGGTCACCGGCGTACGCCGGGGGCGCGAGCGACGGCCGGGATTCCCTGGGGATTCACCCTGTCCGCCGCCAATCGGGTTACCGGCTACGCCGGTTGACGCCCACAGGAGGGGCGCATGAGGCGTACGGGCATCCCTGACGGCGGCGGCCGCGGGGTCCTGGCGGCGGGAAGGACGAACGGACGGGCCCCGCCGGTTCCTGCCCGGCGGGGCCCGTTCATCCGTGCGAAAGTGCGGACCGCTCTTCCGGTCCGCCCGCCGGCTACTTGTTGCTGGCCTCTTCGTAGGCCTTCAGCACGTCGTCGGTCGGGCCGTCCATCAGGAGCTCGCCCTTCTCCAGCCACAGCACCCGGTCGCACGTGTCGCGGATCGACTTGTTGTTGTGGCTGACCAGGAAGACCGTCCCGGCCTCCTTGCGCAGCTCGCGGATGCGGGCCTCGGAGCGGCGCTGGAAGGACCGGTCGCCGGTGGCGAGCGCCTCGTCGATCATCAGCACGTCGTGGTTCTTGGCCGCCGCGATCGAGAACCGCAGCCGCGCCGCCATGCCGGACGAGTACGTGCGCATCGGCAGCGAGATGAAGTCGCCCTTCTCGTTGATGCCGGAGAAGTCCACGATCCCCTGGTAGCGCTCGCGGATCTCCTCCTGGGACATCCCCATCGCCAGACCGCCCAGGATGACGTTGCGCTCGCCGGTCAGGTCGTTCATCAGCGCCGCGTTCACGCCCAGCAGCGAGGGCTGGCCGTCGGTGTAGACCCGGCCGCTCTCCGGCGGCAGCAGCCCCGCGATCGCCCGCAGCATCGTCGACTTGCCCGAACCGTTCGACCCGATCAGGCCGACCGCTTCGCCCCGGTATGTCGTGAAGCTCACCCCGCGCACGGCGTGCACCAGCCGGACGTTGGGCGAGGACTTGCGGGAGATGATCCGCCCCAGGGCGGCCGTCGCGCTGCCCTTGCTGTTCCCCGCGCCGTGCACCCGGTAGACGATGTGCACATCGTCCACGATCACGGTCGGCACGCGCTTTTCGGTCTGCTCAGCCACGGCCGTACTTCTCCTCAGCCTTCCAGAAATACACGTACCCGCCGATACCCGCCACGAGCGCCCAGCCCACCGCGACCGCCCACACGTGCGGCGGCATCTGCTCGGCCGTCACGCTGTCGATCAGCGCGAAGCGCATCAGGTCGATGTAGACGGCCGCCGGGTTGATGTCCAGCAGGATGCGCACGAAGAGCGGGGCGTCCTTGGTGAAGTTGTCGATGCTGTACATCACGCCGGAGGTGTACATCCAGGTGCGCAGGATGAACGGCATCAGCTGCGCCAGGTCCGTCATCTTGCTGCCCAGCCGCGCCACCACCAGCGCCAGACCGGCGTTGAACACCGACTGGATGAACAGCGCCGGAATCGCCAGCAGCCACGACCAGGTCGGCACCTCACCGGTCATCAGCACAATCGAGAACAGCACCAGCATCGACATCAGCAACTGCTGCAACTGCATCAGCGTGAACGCGATCGGCATCGACGCCCGCGGGAAGTGCAGCGCCCGGATCAACCCCAGGTTCCCCGCCACCGCCTTCACCCCCGACATGATCGAGGACTGGGTGAACGTGAAGATGAAGATGCCCGTCACCAGGAACGCGATGAAGTTGTCCACACCGCGGTCCGTGCCCAGCAACAACCCGAAGATCAGGTAATACACCGCCGCGTTCAGCAACGGCGTCATCACCTGCCACAACTGACCCAACCGCGCATCGGTGTACTGCGCCTGCGTCCGCGCCTTCGCGAACTCGTTGATGAAGTGCCGCCGGCCCCACAACTGCCGGGTGTACTCCACAAGGCCCGGCCGGGCACCGCTGACCGACAGCCCGTACTTCGCCGCCAGCTCGGAAGCCGACAGTCCTTCGTCGGCCCGGGAGTCCGACGGGGCACTCACGGCGACGGCGCCGTCATGCGCTGTTCCGCTCACAGTAGACACTTTCGTCGTCAAGGTGCGCGTCCGGGGCAGGGGGGTCCCGGACTGCGCCCGATGCTCTCAGGTTCGAGCTTGTCAGATGATCGGGGGTCGGCCCAGTCGCGTCAGCCGCCACACCGTGCGCCACTTCATGGGGCGCCGGGGGCCGCAGGGCGTCGCCCAGCCCTCCCGGAAGCCGCCGATCCAGGCGCGCAGCGCCGGTCCGGACGGGCGCCGGGCCAGCGTGAGCAGGATCCAGGTGCCGAGATAGGCGGGCACCAGGGGCCAGGGCAGGTTCCGGCGCGCCAGCCACACCCGGTTGCGGGCCACCATGCGGTGGTAGACCGCGTGCCGGCCCGGCGCGGTGAGCGGGTGGTGCAGGACCATGTCCGACCGGTAGTCGATCATCCAGCCGGCGTCCAGGGCGCGCCAGGCCAGGTCCGTCTCCTCGTGCGCGTAGAAGAACTCGTCCGGCAACCCGCCGACCTGCGCCAGCACCTTCGTGCGGACCGCGCTGGCGCCGCCCAGGAAGGTGGTCACCCGCGAGGAGCGCATCGGGTCCGACGCCCGCAGCCGCGGCACGTGGCGGCGCTGGGTGGTGCCGCTCTCCGGGTCCGCGATGCGGAAGCTGACGATGCCCAGCTCCGGGTCGGCCGCGAAGGCCTGGCGGAGCAGCTCCCCGGTGTCGGTGCCGGGCAGCAGCCCGTCGTCGTCGAGGAAGAGAACCACGTCGACGTCGGAGCCGTTCGGGCCGAAGAGCTCGACGCCGACGTTGCGCCCGCCGGGGATGCCGAGGTTCTCGGGCAGCTCCACGGTACGCACCCGCTGCCCGGAATCGTCCAGTTCGGGCAGCGGGGAGCCGTTGCCGACCAGCGCCACCTCGATCGGCGGGCCCTCCTGCTTGGCGACGGAGTCCAACAGGTCCCGCAGCTCCGCGGGGCGGTTGCCCATCGTGATGATCACCGCGCCGAGCTTCAGCGGCGTACTCACTTGAGCCTGCTCGACGCCAGGATGCTGACCAGGTGCAGCAGCGTCTGCAGCATCGCGATGCCGGCCAGTACGGCGACGGCCAGGCGCGAGAAGAACAGGTCGTCCCGGACCGCGTCCAGGATCGCCGCCACCAGGATCAGCAGCGACGCCTCGATGCCCAGGACGAGCCGGTGGAACTTCAGCGCCGCGGCGGCCCTGCGGGCCAGCGCCATCCCGGACGAACGCGGCTCCGACGCCGCCTCCTTGACCGGCGGCAGCCCGTGCTGGTGGCGGGCGACGCCGACGAGGTCGGTCTCCGCCTTGATCATGACGGCGCCGAGCGCGGCCAGCGTGCCGAGGAACGCCCACAGCCAGTCGATCCGCCCGGAGCCCCACAGGTCGGCCGCGCGCAGCCCGAAGCCGACCAGCACCGCGGCGTCGCACAGGTAGGCGGCGACGCGGTCCAGGTACACCCCGCCCAGCGAGTACTGCTTCTTCCAGCGGGCGAGTTCACCGTCGACGCAGTCGAACAGCAGGTACAGCTGGACCATCACCACGCCGAGCACGGCGCCGGCGATCCCCGGCACCAGCAGCGCCGGGGCGGCGAGGACGGCGGCGAGGGTCATCACGTACGTCACCTGGTTGGGCGTGACGCGCGTGTTCACCAGGTGCCGGTCGATGCGCAGCGACAGCTCGCGCATGTAGAGCCGGCCGGCCCAGTGCTCGCCGCTGCGCCGGTCCTTCACCCCCGGGGGGTGAACGACCGGGCGCAGTTCAGCTACGGATGGCTTTTGCATAGTCGGCGTATGCGTCCTTGATCTCGTCTGCGGACAGGTCGAGGTGTTCCAGGATCGTGTAGCGCCCGGGGCGGGTCTGCGGTGCGTACTCCACCGCCCTGACGAACTCCTCGTCGGAGAAGCCGATCTCACCGGGCGTGACCGGCAGGCCGTGGCGCCGCAGCACCTCGGCGATCAGGCCCGACTCGTCGTGCGCCCCGCGCAGGTACATGGCGAAGGCGGCCCCCAGGCCGCACTGCTCGCCGTGCGCGGCGGCACGCTTGGGGTACAGCAGGTCGAAGGCGTGGCTGATCTCGTGGCAGGCGCCGGACGACGGGCGGGTGTCCCCGCTGATCGACATGGCGATGCCGGAGAGCACCAGGCCCTCGGCGAGCGTGGTCAGGAACGGGTCGTCCCCCACCCCGCCCGGGTGCCGCAGCACGGACTCGCCCGCGGAGCGGGCCATGGCGGCGGCCAGACCGTCTATCGGCTCGCCGGTCTCCCGGTGCGACAACTCCCAGTCCGCGATGGCGGAGATGTTGGAGATCGCGTCGCCGATGCCGGAGCGCACGTAGCGCACGGGCGCCTCGCGGATCACGTCCAGGTCGATGACCAGCGCTATCGGGGTCGGCACCCCGTAGGAGCCGCGCCCGTTGTCGTTGTCCAGCGTGGAGACGGGCGAGCAGATGCCGTCGTGCGACAGGTTCGTCGCGACGGCGACCATCGGCAGCCCGACCCGGGCGGCCGCGTACTTGGCGACGTCGATGATCTTGCCGCCGCCGAGGCCGACGACCGCGTCGTACCGCTTGCCGCGCATGGCGTCGGCGAGCTTGACGGCCGCGTCGATGGTGCCGCCGTCGACCGGGTACCAGTCGGCGCCGGGCAGTTCGGGCGCCAGCCGGTCGCGCAGCTTGAGGCCGGAGCCGCCGCTGACCGCGATGGCGAGCTTGCCCGAGCTGGAGATCCGCTGGTCGGCCAGGAGGCCGGCCAGGTCGGCGAGAGCGCCGCCGTTGATGTCGACGACGACCGGCGAGGGGATCAGCCGGGTCAGTACTGGCACGCGATCCCCCGTGCCTTCTTCAGGTCGTCGTGGTTGTCGATCTCGACCCAGGCCACGTCGCCGATCGGCGCGGTGTCGATGGTGAAGCCGCGGTTGACGAGCTCCTGGTAGCCGTCCTCGTAGTAGAGGTCGGGGTCCCTCTCGAAGGTCGTCTTCAGCGCGTCCGCGAGGTCGGCGGCGGCCGACGACTCGATCAGCGTCACACCGATGTACTCACCGGTCGCGGTGGCCGGGTCCATCAGCTTGGTGATGCGCCGAACGCCCTGGCCCGGCTCGGTGATGACCTTCATCTCCTCGTCGGCGAGCTGCTTCACGGTGTCGAGGGCGAGGATGATCCGCCGGTCCTCACCGCGGGCGGCCAGCAGGGTCTGCTCGACGGAGACCGGGTGCACGGTGTCGCCGTTGGCGAGGATCACACCCTCGGTGAGGATGTCCCGGGCGCACCACAGGGAGTAGGCGTTGTTCCAGATCTCCGCCTTGTCGTTCTCGACGAGGTGCAGCTTGACGCCGTACTTCTTCTCCAGGGCGGCCTTGCGCTCGACGACGGCCTCACCCCGGTAGCCGATCACGATCGCCGCGTCGGTCAGGCCGACCTCGGCGAAGTTGCCCAGGGTCAGGTCCAGGACGGTGGTGGTGCCCGCGCCTTCCGGGTCCACCGGCACCAGAGCCTTGGGCAGGGTGTCGGTGTAGGGACGCAGACGCCGTCCGGCGCCGGCTGCCAGCACGAGGCCGATCATGCGGGTTCTCCTGATTCGTCGTGTACAGCGGGTGCGGCTGACGACACCCAGAAACGGATGCTCTCGGTGAGCACCACGAGTGTCAGCGCCCCGGCGATGACCGTCAGCGTGACGGTAAAACCTGTGTGGTGCGCGAGGGCGGCCGCCGCGGTGATCGCCAGCGCCCTGCCTTCGTGTCCGCCGGTCGCGCGGACCAGGGCCCTCGGGGGCGCCCCGGTACCGCCGCGGATGCGGTACACCGTGTCGTAGTGATGGTAGGCGACGGCGGCCACCAGGCCGAAAGCGGCGGGCAAGGCGCCGTTCACGTCCGAGACGGCCGCCAGCGCGAGGATCGTGGTGTATTCGCCCGCCCGGAAGAACGGCGGGACCAGCCAGTCCAGCGCGCCCTTCAGCGGTCGCGCGACGGCCAGGCCCGAGGTCAGGACGTAGACGGCGGCGGCCAGTACCGGCCACCAGCTGCCCCAGGGGGCCAGCGCGGCGGTCGCCACCAGGGCGGCGGAGCCGAGCAGGGCCAGCGCGGGGGCCGTGAAGGGCGGCAGCCGGCGGGCCAGTGGCCCGGTCGCGCGGGCGACGGCCTCGGCGAGCGGGCCGCTGTCGGCCAGCTCGGCGAGCGCCTGGGCGGCGCGGTCGGTACGGACGGCCCGGCGGGTGAGCGAGCGCAGCACGCGCCCGGCGGTGGTGTAGCACGCGGCCAGCGCGCAGCCGATGATCAGCACGGTCAGGGTGGTGCGGGGGGTGGTGACGGCGGTGAGCACCGCGATCATCGCCCAGCGCTCGCCGATCGGCAGCACGATCATCCGGCGCACCCAGACCGTCCAGCCGACGCTGTCGAGCTTGTCGGACAGGGCGGCGGTCGGGCTGGTGTTGGCCGTCGCGTCGTGGTTGGCCTCGGTGAACGAGAAGTCGACGACGTGCCGGCAGGTCTGCAGCACCATCGCGCCGAGCGCCAGCGCCCACACGTCGTCACCGCCGCGGGCCGCGCCGAGCGCGAGGCCGGCGTAGTACGCGTACTCCTTGGCCCGGTCGAAGGTGGCGTCCAGCCAGGCGCCGAGCGTCGAGTACTGCAGCGAGTAGCGGGCCAGCTGCCCGTCGGTGCAGTCCAGGACGAACGAGGCGATCAGCAGCACGCCGGCGGCGACGAAGCCGGGCCGGGTGCCGGTGGCCGCGCAGCCGGCCGCGATCAGCGCGACGAGCAGGGAGGCGGTGGTGACCTGGTTCGGGGTCAGCCCGCGCCGGGCGCACCAGCGCGCGAGGTAGCGGGAGTAGGGGCTGATGCAGTAGGTGGTGAAGAAGCCGTCGCGGGCCTTGACGGCGTTGCGCAGCCGGACCTGCTCCCCGTCGACCGCGGCGACGGCCGCGGCCGCTGCGGCGCGGTCGTCGTCCGAGGCGGGCACGGCGGCCACCAGGACGCCGAGCTCGGGTCGGTGCGGGGCGACGCCCTCCGCCTCGATGGCGGTGGCGAGGTCGTCGGGCGTCCGTCCGGCGGCGGGCGCGGCGAGCGCCCTGACCAGCGCGGGACGCGCCGCGGCCTGCACGGCGAGGGCGCCGGGGACGGCGGAGGCGTCGAAGCGGGGGTCGGTGAGCGCCAGCCGCAGCGTGTGCGCGTGGCCGACGAAGCGCCGGTCGACGATCGCCACCCGCTCGGTGGCGGGCACCGCGGCGACGCGCGCCGCGAGACCTCCGTCCGCAGCCGCGGACGTGCCTGCGGCGTCGAGCTCGTCGACCACGTCGAATCCGAGCGACCTCAGGTCGCCCTCGAGCGGCGACGCCGGAGCCGGCGGGCCGGTGAGGATGGCGGTCGGCAGAGGAACTCACTCCCTGGACATGTGGGGGTGCCGGCGAGGACGACGATCGGCGGGCCGGTGTGGACGGCGGTCGGCAGAGGCTATCGGATCCGCGGAAGCGGCCGTTCACCACCCGTTTGCTTCCTCGTGCGCTTCGCCGCGGAATGTCCCGCACCGCGAACCGCGTGATCATCATGATCGATCCGGGCCCCAGCAACAAACGGCGCCCGCTCGCTTGTGCCAACGACCCCGTCCGGGTGACAGCGGGCGGGCGGTGCAACCACTTCGGTAGGCGGCGCGTGAGGCAGACTGAGGACTTGTCGTCGAATGCGAAGGATGGACATGCCAACCAGTCCCGCCACCGGCCGGCCCGGCACCCCCGCGACGGATCCCTCCAGCAACGGGGTCGCGGAACCGATCATGCTGGAGCTGGTCGACGAGGCCGGTGTGACGATCGGCACCGCCGAGAAGCTGTCCGCGCACCTGGCCCCCGGCCGGCTGCACCGGGCGTTCTCGGTGTTCCTCTTCGACGACGAGGGCCGGCTGCTGCTCCAGCGCCGGGCGCTGGGCAAGTACCACTCCCCCGGCGTCTGGTCGAACACCTGCTGCGGGCACCCGTACCCGGCCGAGCCGCCGTTCGTGGCGGCCGCCCGCCGCACCGCCGAGGAGCTGGGAACGGCCCCCGCGCTGCTGCGCGAGGCCGGCACCGTCCGCTACAACCACCCGGACCCGGAGTCCGGACTCGTCGAGCAGGAGTTCAACCACCTCTTCGTCGGCCTGGTGCGGGCCCAGCTGCGGCCCGACCCCGAGGAGATCGGCGAGACCGCGTTCGTGACGCCGCCCGAGCTGGAGGAGATCCGCGAGCGCGGCCCGTTCTCCGCCTGGTTCGGCACGGTGTGGGACGCGTCGCTTCCCGCGATCCGCGAGCTGACCGGCGACGCCGGCTGGTAGGACCGCCGGGAGCGGCCCGGCCTGCCTGAGCGAGGGCCGGCCGGGCCGGTTCCGGCACTTCGCGGCTTCGCCAGGGCTTCGGCGCGGCTTCGGCGCGGTGGGGTGGGGTCAGCGGCCCGCGAGCGGCAGCGGGAGCAGGGACCAGATCACCTTGCCGCCGGTCTCGGTGTGCGTCACGTCGCACATCCCGCCGGCCTCCGTGGTGATGGCCTTGACCAGCAGCAGACCGCGGCCGTTGGTGTCGCCGTACTCCGCTTCCAGCGCCTTGGGGCGGTAGGGGTGGTTGTCCTCGACGCCGACCCGGATCCAGTCCGGCCCCACCGCGACCTCGACGATGATCTGCGGCGACAGCAGCGCCGCGTGCCGGACGGAGTTGGTCACCAGCTCCGACACGATCAGCAGGATGCCCGCCATCAGGTCCTCGCCGACGGGGACCTTCCGGTCGGCGATCAGGTCGCGGACGCCGTGCCGCACCTGGGGCACGGAGGAGTCGACCGCCGGTGCGGTGAAGCGCCACGCCCCGGTGTACGGCGGGGGCGACGGAAACGGGTCGCCCGGCCGGCCCGACCCCCCAGGGTCACCCGGGTCGTCCGGTTCGGCCGGTACCTCGGCCGTCGCCGGATCGGGCGGGACGCTCCCGCGGACCTCCATGACGGCACCCACCATCGCCTTCGTGTGACGTATCCCCGCAGCTCCCTGTGCTGCCCGCTACCGGGCCGCCGACGGGATCCGCCTCACGATCGAGTCTCCGGAGTGCGGGCGGCCCTCCGGCCAGGTGCGCGTAAGTCCGCGATTTTCGTCGCGTTCCGTTCGCCGACGAAAGACTTTGTCACTCGGGCGACTGATTCCGACCGTCCTGGTCGTGTTTAGTGGAATGGTCTACAACCTGACCGGTCGACTCACGGGCCACGCCCTCGTCGCGGGCCACCGCCTCGTCGCGCGCGTCCGCGACCATGCCGACGACCTTCCGGCCGCCGATGCCGCCCGCCATCAGGCCGAGACCGTCGAAGAGCAGCATCAGGGAGAAGAAGAACCCGAGGACGTAGCGGCTGCTCTCCGGCCAGTTGGCGAGCACCAGGACGCCGAGCAGGATGCCGACGGCGCCCTGCAGCACCGTCCAGAACGTCTGCGGCCCGCGGACCACCAGCCCGCCGAACAGCCGGAACACCCCGCCGGTCAGGAACAGCAGCGCGGCGAACATCGTCAGCGCCGCGGCGGTCCCCTCCGGCCTGCGGATGACGACGATGCCCGCCGCCAGGTTCAGCGCCGCGACCACCAGCGCGAGCCAGAAGAAGTTGGTGTCGCGCGACTGGATGGCGTGCAGCAGGCCGACGAAGCCGCCGATCAGCAGCAGCCAGCCGAAGAGCAGCACCGAGGTGAGGGTGGCGAAGGCCGTGTAGGCGAGGCCGAACAGCCCGCACAGCACCAGCACGGCGCCGAGCGCGGCGAGCCATCCGAAGCTGCGGCTGATCCGGGCTTCCGGTCGCGGGTCCCGATTCCTGAGTGCGGCCATGGCCGCCTCCCTGCGTCGATGGATGTCCCCTATATACGTTCTACCCCTGTTTCGCCGCGGATAGGATCCGATGATCGGCCACCTGCGCAGGCCGCACGGAAGGTCGTGGATCCTGTCGCGGGGCCTGATGCAGGAGCAGAAGCAGAACCTGACGCGGGACCTGTCGCGGAACAGGGCCTGTCGCGGACCCTACGGAAGGGGAGCCCGGATGCCCGGCCCGAAGCCCGGACTGCTGCTGGACACCGCCGACGGCACCGCCACGGTGACGATCAGCAACCCGGCGAAGCGGAACGCCATGACCTCGGACATGTGGGAGGCGCTCCCCGGCCTGCTGGACGGGCTCGCCGCCGATCCGGCCGTGCGGGTGCTGGTGCTCACCGGCGCCGACGGCACCTTCTGCGCGGGCGCGGACATCGCCGGGCTGCGGGAGGCGGGCAGCGGCTCGGCGCGGACGCAGGGCGCGGCGGTCCGGGCCGAGGAGGCGCTGGCCGCCTTCCCGAAGCCGACGCTCGCGGCCGTGCGCGGCTTCTGCGTGGGCGGCGGCTGCCAGCTCGCCGCCGCCTGCGACCTGCGGTTCGCCTCCGAAGGGGCACGGTTCGGCGTCACTCCGGCCCGGCTCGGGATCGTCTACGCCGCCTCGTCCACCCGGCGGCTGGTGGACCTGGTCGGGCCCGCGACCGCCAAGTACCTGCTGTTCTCGGCCGAACTGATCGACCACGAGCGGGCGCTGCGGACCGGGCTCGTCGACGAGGTGCTGCCCGACGACCAGCTCGACAAGCGGGTCGCGGAGTTCACCGCCGTCCTGGCCGCGCGCTCGCAGCTCACCCAGGCCGCGGCGAAGGAGTTCGCCGCACCCGGCCTGGACCCGACGCGGGTCGACCACTGGGAGCGGCAGGCGCGCACCAGCGGGGACACCGCCGAGGGCGTCGCCGCCTTCCTGGAGGGCCGGCCGGCCCGGTTCGCCTGGACGCCGACGACCGGCTGAGCCCTCGCCGGGGCGGTCAGCTGGTCCGGGGGCGCCCGGCCCCGCCAGAGCCCGTCCGCCCGGGTGGGCGGTCAGCCGGCCGGGGTGCCGGCCCGCTCCGCGACGTGCGGCGGGAGCGGGATACCGGTCCGCAGCGCCGGGTCCGGCTCGGGCTCGCCCCAGGTGTGCAGCAGCGGCAGCACCCCGGCCCAGACGGGCAGTTCCCCGTCGGGACCCTCGGCGTCGTCGGTGTGGCCGCTGCTGCTCTTCACCGAGGCCTCGTCGAGCCCGAGGGCGAGCAGCGTGGTCGCGGCGAGCTCCTTGCGCGACGGGCCGCGCGCGTGCTCCCACCGGCCGGGTGCGGACTGCTCGGCCAGGACGCGCAGCCCGTGCAGCTTCTCGTCGGGATCGGTGACCACGCGCGGCACACCGAGCACCATCGCGCTGCGGTAGTTGACGCTGTGCTCGAAGACGGAGCGGGCCAGCACCAGGCCGTCGATGTGGGTGACGGTGACGCAGACGGAAGCCCCGGGCGACTGCACGAGGCTGCGGCTGGCGGCCGAGCCGTGCAGGTAGAGGGTGTCGGCGGCGGCGTCGAACCCGTAGACCGTGGGCACCGCCAGGGGCGAGCCGTCCACCACCACCGCGAGATGGCAGACGAAACCGGCGCCGAGCACCGCGTCCAGGTCATCACGGGACACGCTGCCCTGCTCCCGCAGCCGCCGATGACGGGTCCGATCGGTGACCGGAAGCGTTCGCGGGGGTAGGTCAGTGGACATCGGAAGCCTCCGTGGGAACGTGCGGTGGATGCGCCGATCCTATCGATCTCGACGCTTCATCGGTTGTCATTCGACTGATTCACTGGCTTGACCTCTGCAGTGCAACGATTTTCGTCGTAGTGGCCGGAACGAGCGTCGCCCTCTCGGCAGCATGCTGACCGGTCGGTAACCTGAGGCCATGACTACTACCGCTTCGGACCCGCGCGCGTCACGACGCTGTCAGAACACTCTCAACCCGCTGCACTCCAGCACGTACTTCTCGCCGGAGTTCGGAACCGAACTCTCCCGCCTCGGCCTCGAGTCCGGCAGCATGACGTACTTCGCCGGCCGGGCGGCGCCGCTGGGAGCGGTCGGAGCCGGTACCGTCACCGCCACCTTCTACAACTTCAACCACGACCTGGTCGCCCGCCACATCCCGCGCGCCTGGACGATCGCCACCCCCGAGGCCGTCATCGACGCGCGGCTGCGCTCCGTCGACGCGACGCTCACCCGGCTGCTCGGCGTGGAGGCCGTCGCCTCGCCCGAGATGGCGGAGGCCGCCACCCTGGCGCTGCGCGCCACCGAGGCCTGCGAGCGGGCCGCCCGGCCCCTCTACGCCGCCAACGCCGACCTGCCGGTACCCGCGGAGCCGCACCTCAAGCTCTGGCACGCCGCCACGCTGCTGCGCGAGCACCGCGGCGACGGGCACCTCGCGGCGCTGCTGGGAGCGCAGCTCGACGGCCTGGAGGCGCTCGTCACCCACACCGCCACCGGCAAGGGCTTCACCCCGCGCTTCGTCCAGGCCAGCAGGGGCTGGACGGCCGAGCAGTGGGCCGCCGCCCAGGACCGGCTGCGCGAGCGCGGGCTGCTGGACGCGGCGGGCGAGCTCACCGACGCGGGCGTCGCACTGCGGCGCGACGTCGAGGCCGCCACCGACCGCGTCGACCGGGCCCCGTACGAGCACCTCGGCGCCGAGGGCGTCGACCGCCTCACGGAGCTGGCCGGCTCCTTCACCCAGACCGCCCTGGCGTCCGGCGCCTTCCCGCTGGAGCACTTCGGCAAGGGCTGAGGCGGAGGGCCGTAGTGCATGGCCGGCGCGGGGGCTGACGTTCGAGCCGCGTCCGGCCCCGCCGGAGCCCGGAAGCGCCCCGGCCCCCGTGCGCACCACGCGCCTCTCGCGTCACGCGGGCGGTGCGGCAGGATGGGCGCATGCCGGAACTGACGCCCGCCCAAGTCCGTTCCTGGCGCGTCCACGCGCAGGGCCTGGCCGGTGCGAGGGACGGCGTCGGCGCCGCCGACGCGGCGCGCGCGGCCGGCGCGCTGCAGGCGCAGGACGCCAGGGCCTGCCGGTTGCAGGTGCGCGCCAGGACCTCGGGGCTCACCGCCGAGGACGTCGACACCGCGTGCGGTGCCGGGGACAGGTCGCTGGTCCGTACGTGGCTGATGCGCGGCACGCTGCACGCCGTCCCGGCGGCGGACGTGCGCTGGATGACGTCGCTGCTGGGCCCGCGGGCCGCCGCCGCGCAGCGCGGCCGACGGCGGCAGCTCGGCCTGGACGAGGAGACCTGCGCCCGCGCGCTTCCCCTGCTGGAGAAGGCGCTGGCCGGACGCCCGCCGCTGCTCCGCGACGACCTCGTGCACCGGCTCGGCGGCCTCGGCCTCACCCTGGATCCGCGCAGCCAGGCCCCGGCCCATCTGCTGCTGTACGCGGCGGCCCTCGGCCTGGTGTGCCGGGGACCCGAGGTGGCGGGCGACAAATCGACTTACGTGCTGCGCGAGGAGTGGCTCGACGGGGTCATGGGACCGGACCTGTCCGGGGCCGACGCGTCGGCCGCCCTCGCCCAGCGGTACGTGTCGGCCTACGGGCCGGCGACCGCGGCGGACTTCGCCAAGTGGTCCGGCCTGCCCGTGGGCCAGGCCCGCAGCGGCCTGCGGTCGGCCGGGGCGGAGGTCGCGGGACCGGACGGCACGCTGTGGGTGCCGTCCGGCGGCGACGTGCCGCCGCCACCGGCACCGTCGGTCCGGCTGATCGGGCACTTCGACCCGTACCTGCTCGGCTACCAGGACCGGGACCTGCTGCTGGACCCGTCCTTCGCCCGTCGTGTCGCGACCGGCGGCGGCCTCATCACCCCGTGCCTGCTGGTGGACGGCGAGGTCACCGGAACCTGGCGGCACGAGCGGGGTGCCGGCGGCCGGCTGACCGTCCGCGTCGACCCGTTCCGCCCGCCACCCGACGCCGTCGCGCACGGCATCGAGGCCGAGGTCGCCGACCTGGGGCGCTTCCTCGGGGCCGAGGCCGGCTGGGAGTGGGCCTGACGGCTGCGGCGGAGCCGGGGTGCCCGGCCGTCCCTCGGAGCCGAGGCCGGATGGGGGTGGGCCTGAGGGCCGCGGCGAGCCGGGGTGCCCGGCCGGCCCTCAGCCCACGCTCGTCGTGGGCCGCCGCTCCTGCTGGGCGTCGGACTGCGCGCACGGCATCGCCGGGTGGCGTCCCAGCAGGACCACCCCCACCGTGATCGCCACGAGCCCGGACACCTCCCAGGCCAGCGCCCCGGGCGTCACCCGCAGCCGGTCGCCGAGGAAGCCGATGCCGCAGGCGATCCCCGCCAGCGGCTGCGCGGCCGTCAGGGCGGGCAGCGACATCCGCAGCGGCGCCGTCTCGAAGGCGCTCTGCACGAGGACGAGCCCGGTGAGCCCGATCGCCGCGACCACGTAGGGCTCCCAGTGCACCGCCAGTATCTGGACGCCGCCCCGGTGGGCCAGTTCGCCGCAGATCCGCGTCAGCGCGTCCTGCAACCCGTAGAGCAGCCCGGCCGCCAGGGCCAGCAGGGTCGCCTCCGGCGCCGCCGGCAGCCGTTTGGCGCAGGCCACCAGCAGCAGCGCGAGGCCGACGACGATCCCCAGCACCAGCCAGTGGCGCAGCGCTCCGGCCTCCGCGCCGCCGCCGGCCGGCTGCCCGGCGACGATGAACGCCGTCACGCCCAGGGCCAGCAGGGCGACGCCCGTCCAGCCGCTCCGGCCCAACGGCTGCCCCGACAGCCATCTGGACAGCGCCAGGGCGAACAGCAGGTTCGTCGCGAGGAGCGGCTCGACGAGGGACACCTCGCCGCGCGCCAGGGCCAGCGCCCCGAACACCTGGCCGCTGATCATGAGCGCCATGCCCAGCAGCCACACGGGCATCCGGATCAGGTCGAGGAGGAGGCGGAAGGAGAGGAAGTCCGCGAGCGGGGCGCGCTGCGCCGCGCGCTGCTGCAGTACGAAACCCAGTCCGAGGCAGCAGGCGGCACCGACTCCGAGCAGGAACACGGCCACGCCGACACCTTAACGCCCGTGACGGGGAGCGACCGCGCCCCGCGGTTCACCCCCGCGGACGCGAACGGGCCCGGGCAGGCCCCCACAGCCTGCCCGGGTCCGTGTCCGGGTGTCCGCACGTCCATGGCGGGTTCTCGAACGGTCGCCGGTTGGACGCGGCGCGCGCCATTCCGGTTCCGTGCCCGCTACAGGAAAATGATTCTGGCCTGATCAGGCCTCCGAGACCCGCCCGTCCGCGACCACGACCCGCCGGGTGGTGCTGACCGCGTCGAGCATCCGCCGGTCGTGTGTGACCAGCAGCAACGTGCCGTTGTACGAGGAGAGCGCCGACTCCAGCTGCTCGATCGCGGGCAGGTCCAGGTGGTTGGTCGGCTCGTCGAGGACCAGCAGATTGACGCCACGCGCCTGCAGCAGCGCCAGCGCGGCCCGCGTCCGCTCCCCCGGCGACAGCGTCGCCGCCGGCCGCAGCACGTGCGCGGCCTTCAGACCGAACTTGGCCAGCAGTGTCCGCACGTCGGCGGGCTCCAGGTCCGGGACGGACGCCGCGAACGCGTCCATCAGCGGCTCGTCGCCGAAGAACAGCCCGCGGGCCTGGTCCACCTCGCCCACCACGACCCCCGGGCCGAGCGCGGCGTTGCCCGCGTCCAGCGGGAGCCGGCCCAGCAGCGCGGCGAGCAGCGTGGACTTGCCGGAGCCGTTGGCGCCGGTGATCGCGACCCGGTCCGCCCAGTCGATCTGCAGGTCCACCGGGCCGAACGTGAAGTCGCCGCGGCGGACCTCGGCGCCGCGCAGCGTCGCCACCACGGCACCGGAGCGGGGCGCCGCCGCGATCTCCATCTTGAGCTCCCACTCCTTGCGGGGCTCGTCGACGACGTCGAGGCGTTCGATCATGCGCTGGGTCTGGCGGGCCTTGGCAGCCTGCTTCTCCGACGCCTCGCTGCGGAACTTGCGGCCGATCTTGTCGTTGTCCGTCGCCTTGCGGCGGGCGTTCTTGACGCCCTGGTCCATCCACGAGCGCTGCATCTGGCCGCGCGCCTCGAGGGAGGACTTCTTGTCGGCGAACTCGTCGTACTCCTCACGGGCGTGACGGCGGGCGACCTCCCGCTCCTCCAGGTACGCCTCGTAGCCGCCGCCGTAGGTGTTCACCTGCTGCTGGGCGAGGTCGAGTTCGACGACCTTGGTGACGGTGCGGGTGAGGAACTCGCGGTCGTGGCTGACGACGACGGTGCCGGCGCGCAGCCCCTTGACGAACTTCTCCAGCCGGTCCAGGCCGTCGAGGTCCAGGTCGTTGGTGGGCTCGTCGAGCAGGAAGACGTCGTAGCGGCTGAGCAGCAGCGAGGCGAGCCCCGCGCGGGCGGCCTGGCCGCCGGAGAGCGAGGTCATCGGCTGGTCGAGGCCGATGGACAGCCCCAGCGAGGCCGCGACCTCCTCGGAGCGCTCCTCCAGGTCGGCGCCGCCGAGGTCGAGCCAGCGCTCCAGTCCGGTGGAGTACGCGTCGTCGGCGCCGGGCGCCTCGTCGACCAGCGCCTGCGTGGCGGCGTCGAGCGCGCTCTGCGCGGCGGCGACGCCGGTGCGGCGGGCGAGGAAGTCGCGGACGGTCTCCCCGGGACGCCGCTCGGGCTCCTGCGGGAGGTGGCCGACGGCGGCGCTGGGCGGGCTCAGCCGCAGCACGCCCTGCTCGGGGGTGTCGAGCCCGGCGAGCAGCCGCAGCAGCGTCGACTTGCCGGCGCCGTTGGCACCGACCAGGCCGATGACATCGCCGGGGGCGACGACGAGTTCGAGGCCGGAGAACAGGACGCGGTCCCCGTGTCCTGCGGCAAGGTCCTTGGCAACAAGAGTGGCACTCATCAGGGAGCAGATCCTATATGCCGGGCGGGAAGGCGCTCGTCCGCCGGCCGCGGGCGCGGTACCGAACGCCGGGGACGCCGCGTACGCCGTCCTGGGCGGGGGCACGCGCGCGGCGGGCGTAGGGCGGCTGCGCGCGGCCTGCGAGCCGCCGGTCCGCCGATGTCCGAGGATGCGGCCGTCCTCCCGCACGTGTTTCCGCACACGTTCCCGCCCGCGTGCACGCACGTGCTCGCGCACGTGTCCATGGAGGGGTTCACGCAGGTGTCAGGCACTTCTTTGGGCACTTCCTTACGCACTTCCGACGGGTGTCGGAGGAGGGTGGGTAGTACGTGGTGCTCCTCGGGGGAGACGTGCTGCTCATGGCCGTCGGCGCTCCCCGGAGTGCGGAGCCCCCCAGCGGCCTGGGATACCGGCCGGTGCCGGTCGTCATCAGCGCGTTCACGAGGCCGGAGGGCCGCGCCACGTGCTCGTCCGTACGACCGCGCAAGCGGTCCGCGCGGCCGCAACTGTCCCATCCACCCAGCAGGGCGGCGGTTGCCTTTTCGGCGACTCATAACTTACGGTTGCGTAACTTACGTCCCCGTAGGTCCCTTGCCAGCCATCAGGAGCCACCCGTGACCATCACTGAATCCCACCGTCCCGGATCGGACACCTGGAGTGACGCACGGTTGCTGTTCGCCCTGGAAGAGGTGGTCGAGACCGAGCTCAACCGGCACCTCGCCGTGGCCAAGGAATGGATGCCGCACGAGTACGTGCCGTGGAGCGACGGCCGCAACTTCGACGGGATCATGGGCGGCGAGGCGTGGGCGCCCGAACAGTCCAAGGTCACCGACATCGGCCGCATCGCGCTCGTCGTGAACCTGCTCACGGAGGACAACCTCCCGAGCTACCACCACGAGATCGCCTCGCTCTTCGGCCGCGACGGCGCCTGGGGCACCTGGGTGCACCGCTGGACCGCGGAGGAGGGCCGGCACGGCATCGTCATGCGGGACTACCTGCTGACCAGCCGCGCCGTGGACCCGGTCGAGCTGGAGCGCTTCCGCATGGTGCACATGTCGGAGGGCTTCGAGTCCGACAACCGGCACAGCATGCTGCACTCGGTGGCGTACGTGGCCTTCCAGGAGCTGGCCACCCGCGTCTCGCACCGCAACACCGGCCACCAGTCGGGGGACCCGGTCTGCGACCGGATGCTGGCCCGGATCGCGACCGACGAGAACCTGCACATGGTCTTCTACCGCAACCTGCTGGCGGCGGCGCTGCAGCTCGCCCCGGACCTGACGATGCAGGCCATCCGCGACGTCGTCGTGCAGTTCCGGATGCCCGGCCACGGCATGCCCGGCTTCGAGCGGGCGGCTGCCCGGATGGCCATCGGCGGCATCTACAACCTGCGCATCCACCATGACGACGTGATCCAGCCCGTGCTGCGCCACCTCAAGGTGCTCGACATCAGCGGCCTGGACCCGGACGGACTGCGGGCCCAGGAAGAGCTCGGCATGTTCATGGGCGGCCTCAACGATCAGGCGACGAAGTTCGACGAGCGCAAGGCGGCGCTGGAAGCCCGCCGAGCGGCCCGCGCCTCCGCCTGACCTCCGTCCGGCCTCCGTCCGATCTCCGCCTGACCTCCGGCCTCCGTCCGATCTCCGCCTGACGCGCGTTTCCGCGCATACCGCCCATCGTCCCCGCGCCTTCGCGCCGGGGCGGTGGGCGGTTCTCGTGTGCCGGCGAAAAATCATGCATGCACGCTTGATTGTTCTTGGCGGCACTGCCACCCTCTGACACACAACGTTGCTGACCGGGTGTCAACAAGGGGTGGTCATGGCCGATCCACAGTCCGTGCTCGTCGACCTGCGGGCCGAGAGCGAAGACCTCGACCGGCTGGTGGCGCCGCTGCCGGCGGACCGCTGGGCGGCGTCCACCCCGGCCGCGGGCTGGACGATCGCGCACCAGATCGCCCACCTCGCCTGGACCGACGGCGTCGCCCTGCTCGCGGTGACCGACCCGGACGCGTTCGCCCGCGAGACCGAGCGGGCCGCCGCGACGTTCGAGACGTTCGTCGACGACGAGGCCCGCAAGGGCGCCTCGCTGCCGCCGGCCGAGCTGCTGGCCCGCTGGCGCACCGGACGCCAGGCCCTGCTCGACGCCCTGGCCGCGCAACCGCCCGGCACCCGTTTCCCCTGGTACGGGCCCCCGATGAGCGCCGCGTCGATGGCCACCGGGCGGCTGATGGAGACCTGGGCGCACGGCCAGGACGTCGCCGACGCCCTGGGCGTCCGGCGCGAGCCGACCGACCGGCTGCGGCACGTGGCCCGGATCGGGGTGCGCGCCCGCGACTACGCGTACTTCGTGCGAGGGCTGGAACCGCCCGCCGAGGAGTTCCGGGTCGAGCTGACGGCGCCCGACGGCGGGACGTGGACGTCCGGGCCGGAGGACGCCGCGCAGCGGGTGACCGGGCCCATGATCGACTTCTGTCTGCTGGCCACCCAGCGCAGGCACCGCGACGACCTCGCCGTGCGCGCCGAGGGTGAGGACGCCGACCGCTGGCTGGAGATAGCCCAGGCCTTCGCGGGACCGGCGGGACCGGGCCGGCAGCCGGAGTCCGCGGATCGTCGCGAACCGGGGTCCGCGGATCGTTCCGCTCAGGCAGCACCGGAAGAGCGCGGGGCCGGCGCATGAGCCTCCTGGACACGGCCGACGAGGCGTACACGGCGAACCGCGCGACGATGCTCGACCGGCTCGCGGAGGTCGACGCCGCGCACGGCACCGCTATCGCCGGCGGCGGCGCGAAGTACGTGGAGCGGCACCGCAAGCGCGGCAAGCTGCTCGCCCGCGAGCGCGTCGAGCTGCTGCTCGACCCGGACACCCCGTTCCTCGAACTGTCCCCGCTCGCCGCCTGGGGCAGCGACTACCCGGTGGGCGCCTCGCTGGTCACCGGCATCGGCGTCGTGGAGGGCGTCGAGTGCCTGATCACCGCCAGTGACCCGACCGTGCGCGGCGGCGCCAGCAACCCGTGGACGCTGAAGAAGGCGCTGCGCGCCAACGAGATCGCCTTCGCCAACCGGCTGCCGGTGATCAGCCTCGTCGAGTCCGGCGGCGCCGATCTCCCCAGCCAGAAGGAGATCTTCATACCCGGCGGCGCGCTGTTCCGGGACCTGACGCGGCTGTCGGCCGCCGGGATCCCCACCATCGCCGTCGTCTTCGGCAACTCGACCGCCGGCGGCGCGTACATCCCCGGCATGTCCGACCACGTGATCATGGTCAAGGACCGCTCCAAGGTCTTCCTGGGCGGGCCGCCGCTGGTCAAGATGGCGACCGGCGAGGAGAGCGACGACGAGTCGCTGGGCGGCGCCGACATGCACGCCCGCGTCTCCGGGCTCGCCGACCACTACGCCCTCGACGAGCCCGACGCCCTGCGCACCGCGCGCCGCGTCGTGTCCCGGCTCAACTGGCGCAAGCAGGGCCCCGCCCCGCGCGCGGCCGTCGAACCGCCGCTGCACGACGAGGACGAGCTGCTCGGCATCGTCCCCGGCGACCTGCGGACGCCCTTCGACCCGCGCGAGGTGATCACCCGCGTCGTCGACGGCTCCCGGTTCGACGAGTTCAAGCCGCTGTACGGGACGAGCCTGGCCACCGGCTGGGCCGAGGTGCACGGCTATCTGGTCGGGATCCTCGCCAACGCGCAGGGCGTGCTGTTCAGCGCCGAGTCGCAGAAGGCGGCGCAGTTCATCCAGCTCGCCAACCAGCGGGACATCCCGCTGCTCTTCCTGCACAACACCACCGGCTACATGGTCGGCAAGGAGTACGAGCAGGCCGGGATCATCAAGCACGGCGCCATGATGATCAACGCGGTCGCCAACTCCAAGGTCCCGCACCTGTCGGTGCTGATGGGCGCGAGCTACGGCGCCGGCCACTACGGCATGTGCGGCCGGGCCTTCGACCCGCGCTTCCTGTTCGCCTGGCCGAGCGCCAAGTCCGCGGTGATGGGGCCCGCCCAGCTCGCCGGGGTGCTCTCCATCGTCGCCCGGCAGTCGGCGGCGGCCAAGGGCATGCCGTACGACGACGAGGCGGACGCCGCGCTGCGCGCCATGGTCGAGCAGCAGATCGAGTCCGAGTCGCTGCCGATGTTCCTGTCGGGGCGGCTCTACGACGACGGCGTCATCGACCCGCGCGACACCCGGACCGTACTCGGCCTGTGCCTGTCCGCCGTGCACGGCGCCCCCGTCGAGGGCGCGCGCGGCGGCTTCGGCGTCTTCCGGATGTGAGGGCAGTGATGAGTGGTCCGGATGTGAGGGCAGTGATGATCGAGTCCGTTCTGGTGGCCAACCGCGGCGAGATCGCCCGGCGGGTCTTCCGCACCTGCCGCGACCTGGGGATCGCCACGGTCGCGGTGTACTCCGACGCGGACGCGGCGGCCCCGCACGTGCGGGAGGCCGACAGCGCCGTGCGCCTGCCGGGGAACGCGCCCGCCGACACGTATCTGCGCGGCGACCTGATCGTCGCGGCCGCCAAGGCGGCGGGCGCCGACGCCGTCCACCCCGGCTACGGCTTCCTCTCCGAGAACGCCGGCTTCGCCCGCGCCGTGCTGGACGCCGGGCTGGTCTGGATCGGGCCCTCGCCCGACGTGATCGAGGCCATGGGGTCCAAGACGCGCGCCAAGAACATCATGGCGGCGGCCTCCGTACCGGTACTGACCGGCCTGGCGCCGGAGTCGATCGGCCCGGACGACCTTCCGGTGCTGGTCAAGGCGGCGGCCGGCGGCGGTGGGCGCGGCATGCGGATCGTGCGCGATCTCGCCCTGCTGGACGAGGAGCTGGCGGCGGCGCGGGCCGAGGCGGCCTCCGCCTTCGGCGACGGCGAGGTCTTCGTCGAGCCCTTCGTGGAGACGGGCCGGCACATCGAGGTGCAGGTGCTCGCCGACGCCCACGGGACGGTGTGGACGCTCGGCGAGCGCGACTGCTCGGTGCAGCGGCGGCACCAGAAGGTGATCGAGGAGACCCCGGCGCCCGGTATCGACGACGCGCTGCGCCGGACGCTGCACGACGCCGCCGCAGCGGCGGCCCGCGCGATCGGCTACACCGGCGCCGGCACCGTCGAATTCCTGGTGGCGCCCGGCGGCCGTCCGTTCTTCCTGGAGGTCAACACGCGCCTCCAGGTCGAACATCCGGTCACCGAATGTGTGACCGGACTCGATCTCGTGGGGCTCCAGCTGAGGGTCGCCGAGGGCGCCGCGCTGCCGGCGGAGCCGCCCGCGCCGACCGGCCACGCGATCGAGGCGCGGCTGTACGCGGAGGACCCGGCGCGCGGCTGGCAGCCGCAGTCCGGCGTGCTGCACCGGATGGAGCTGCCCGTGCTCCCCGGGCTGCGGCTCGACTCGGGCGTGGAGAGCGGCGACACCATCGGCGTGCACTACGACCCGATGCTGGCCAAGGTCATCGCCTGGGCCGACACCCGGGCCGAGGCCGTACGGCTGCTCGCCCGCGCCCTGGAGCGCGCCCGGCTGCACGGCCCGGTCACCAACCGCGACCTGCTGGTGCGCGTGCTGCGGCACCCGGAGTTCGCGGCGGGCCGGCACTCCACCGCGTTCCTGGAACAGCACAGCTCGATCCTGGCCGGGGACGGTGCGGACGCGGGCTCGGTGCGGCTGGCGGCGCTCGCCGCCGCCCTGTCCGACGCCTCGGGCCGCTCCGCCTTCGGCGGCTGGCGAAACGTTCCCTCCCAACCGCAGACCAAGAGCTACGCGACGGTGCCGGGCGCCGAACCGTACGAGGTCCGCTACCGGCTGACCCGCTCAGGACTGGACGCCCCCGGCCACCCGGGGGTGCGGCTGCTGCACGTCGAGCGCGGGCACGTCGTCCTGGCGGCGGACGGGGTGCGCCGGGCGTTCGACGTGGCCGTCTACGGCGACCGGGTGCACGTCGACGGCTCGCTCGGCGCGTTCGCCTTCACCGCCCTGCCGCGCTTCCCGGAGCCGGAGAGCGGCACAGAACCGGGCTCGCTGCTCGCTCCCATGCCCGGCACCGTCATCCGGATCGGTGAATTCTCCGTCGGCGACCACGTCGAGGCGGGACGCCCGCTGCTCTGGCTCGAGGCGATGAAGATGGAGCACCGGATCACGTCCCCCGCCTCGGGAACGCTCACCGCACTGCACGCCGAGGTCGGCCGCCAGGTCGACGTCGGCGCCGTACTCGCCGTCGTCAAGGAGGAAGCAAGCCCATGACCACCAGCCAAGGCACCTTCGACAGCGCACTCCTCGAAAGCGACGAACGGCGCGCCCTGCGTGCCGCCGTCGGAGATCTCGGCCGCCGCTACGGCCGGGAGTACTTCACCGCGGCCGTCCGCGCGGGCAAGCACACGGACGAGCTGTGGCGGGAGGCCGGCGCGCTCGGCTACCTCGGGGTGAACCTCCCGGAGGAGTACGGCGGCGGAGGCGGCGGCATGGCCGAACTCTCCATCGTGCTGGAGGAGCTGGGCGCGGCGGGCTGCCCGCTGCTGCTGCTCATCGTCTCCCCCGCCATCTGCGGCACGGTCATCGCCCGCTTCGGCACCGAGGAGCAGAAGCGCCGCTGGCTGCCGGGGCTGTCGGACGGCTCCCTGCGGATGGCCTTCGGCATCACCGAGCCGGAGGCCGGCTCCAACTCGCACCGCATCACCACCACCGCCCGGCGCGACGGGGACGACTGGCTGCTGACCGGGCGCAAGGTCTTCATCTCGGGGGTGGACATCGCGGACGCCACCCTCATCGTGGGCCGCACCGAGGACGCGCGCACCGGCAAGCTCAAACCGTGCCTGTTCATCGTCGACCGGGAGACGCCGGGGTTCGAGTACCGGCAGATAGAGATGGAGCTGGGCGCGCCCGAGAAGCAGTTCCAGCTCTTCCTCGACGACGTGCGGCTGCCGGCCGACGCGCTGGTCGGCGACGAGGACGCCGGGCTGCTGCAGTTGTTCGCCGGCCTCAACCCCGAGCGGATCATGACCGCCGCCTTCTCGCTGGGCATGGGCCGGTTCGCGCTGGACAAGGCCGTGGAGTACGCCCGCACCCGCCAGGTGTGGCAGTCCCCCATCGGCGCCCACCAGGCGATAGCCCACCCGCTCGCGGTCGCCCACATCGAGCTGGAGCTGGCCCGGCTGATGATGCAGAAGGCCGCCTACCTCTACGACGCGGGCGACGACATGGGAGCGGGCGAGGCCGCCAACATGGCGAAGTACGCGGCGGCCGAGGCCGGGGCCAAGGCCGTCGACCAGGCCGTGCACACGCTCGGCGGCAACGGGCTCACCACCGAGTACGGGCTGGCCGCCCTGCTCACCGCCTCCCGGGTGGGCCGGATCGCCCCGGTCAGCCGTGAGATGATCCTCAACTTCGTCTCGCACCACACCCTGGGCCTGCCGAAGTCCTACTGATACCCGCCTCCTGATACCCGCCCCTTCCCGGTGATTCCGGCGGGCCCCACCCCGCCGGGCCACCCCGGGCCCGCCGGGTGGCCCCGTACCTGAGTCACCGAGTCATCCCGTCCCGCCGCGTCATCCCGTCCCCCGCCGAGTCCGTCACGGCTCGCCGATCCGCCTGGAGGAGACCGACCGTGTCCGACGCGCCCTTCGTCCGCCGCGACCACCAGTGCGGCATCGCCGTGCTCACCCTGGACTCGCCGCACAACCGCAACGCCCTGTCGGCCCGCCTGGTCGGCGAGCTGCGCGAGGGGCTCGCCGACGCGGTCCAGGACGCCGAGGTCCGCGCGGTCCTGCTCACCCACACCGGGGGCACGTTCTGCGCCGGTGCCGACCTGAAGGATCCGGCCGCGGGCGGGCCGCTCGGCCTGGCGGAGCTGCTGCGGAGCATCGTCGAGGCGCCCAAGCCCGTGGTGGCGCGGGTCACCGGCCACGCACGGGCCGGCGGCCTGGGGCTGCTCGCGGCGTGCGACATATCGGTGGCCGGTGCCGGGGCGAGCTTCGCCTTCACCGAGGCGCGGCTGGGGCTGGCCCCGGCCGTCATCTCGCTCTCCGTCCTGCCGCGCACCGACCCGCGGGCCGCCGCCCGCTACTACCTGACGGGCGAGGTCTTCGACACGGCCGAGGCCGTCCGGATCGGGCTGGTGAGCGCCGCCGACGACGCGCTGGACGGGATCCTGGACGGCCTGCGGGCCGGCTCCCCGCAGGGGCTGGCCGAGTCCAAGCGGCTCACCACCGCCGAGGTGCTGCGCGCCTTCGACCGGGACACCGCCGCTCTGGCCGAGCAGTCCGCCCGCCTCTTCGGGTCGCCCGAAGCGGCTGAGGGGATACGGTCCTTCGTCGAGCGCCGGAAGCCGTCATGGGCGATGTGACCACCCGGGCCCCCAAGCAGGACCGCAGCCGCGCCACCCGGCGGCGGCTGCTGGAGGCGGCCGTCTCCTGCCTGGCGGAACGCGGCTGGAGCGGCAGCACGGTCGCCGTCGTCTGCGAGCGCGCCGGCCTGACGCGGGGCGCGGCCCAGCACCACTTCCCCACCCGGGAGGATCTGTTCACCGCCGCGGTCGAGCACGTCGCGGAGGAGTGGATGAACGCCGTCCGGGAGCGGGCCCGCGCCCTGCCCGGCGACGGAGCGTCCCGCACCCGTGCCGTGGTCGACATGCTCGTCGACGTCTACACCGGCCCGCTCTTCCGGGCCGCCCTGCACCTGTGGGTCGCGGCAGCGGACGAGGAACAGCTCCGTCCCCGGGTGAACGCGCTGGAGGCCCGTATAGGGCGCGAGGCCCACCGGCTCGCGGTGGAGTTCCTGGACGCCGACGAATCCGTCGACGGCGTCCGCGAGACCGTCCAGGCGACCTTGGACATGGCCCGCGGCCTGGGCCTGGCCAACCTGCTCAGCGACGACTCGGCACGCCGGGCGGGCATCGTCCGGCAGTGGTCACGCATCCTGGACGGCGTCATCCGCCCCCGCCAGGAGCGTCCGCCGGCTCCGTGACGGCGTCGACGAGCGCCGTCAGCGCCCGCGCCACGGTCGCGAGGCCGTCGGTGGGTGCTCCGCCCGGTTCCGTCATGTAGAGGTCCCGGCGGATCTCGATCATGAGCGCGGACACCTCGGGGGTGCGGGCGTAGTGCTTGAGCGGGACGTAGCAGCCGGCGAACGGGGTGTTCAGGCCCAGCTCCCCGCATCCGGCGAAGGCGCTGCGGGCGGCGTCGAGCAGCCAGGGCGGCGTGTGGTGCTCGTCCGTGCCCAGGCAGACGGCGGGGCGGGCGCCGTTCGCGTGCAGCTCGTAGGGCAGCGCGCGGGAGGGGTAGGAGTGCACGTCGATGACGACGGCACGGCCGGTGGCGGCGAGGCGGGCGTCGACCAGGCGGGTGAAGGCGTCCGCGTAGGGGACGAAGTGCGCGCTGAGCAGTTCCCCCTCGTGGCCCGGGTCGTCGGGGCGCAGCCGCTCGCCGTGCGAGGTGCGGGTGTAGACCGCGCCCATCCCCACGGCCCGCATCTCCTCCCGCTCGTCGGGGAACCGCTCGGGGTCCACGACGAGGCGCGAGAGCAGGTTGCGGTGCGTCCACGGCGTGACGGACGCGGCGGCGGCCGCCTGTCCGGCGATGAGGTCGGTGTGGGCGTCGGTCATGTGGTCCAGCTCCCGCTCCAGCGCGGGGTCGTCCAGCAGGACGCGCTCGCGGGCGGTGGGAGTCAACGTCCGCGAACTGTGCGGGACATGGAGGACGACGGGCGATCGGTCGGCACCGGATTCCTGGGCGTACATCCGTCCGGTATAACCCGGCGGCGGCGAGCGTGACCATGTTGTGGCCGGAGGCGTCGCCGGTGGTGAACTCGAACCTCACGAACAGCAGC
>NZ_JBEYJD010000051.1:0-56761 GCF_040636125.1 Streptomyces sp. NPDC006733
ATTGTGGCCACGTTGCCGCCTGGGGCAGACCAGTGCATCCGTTGGAATAGAAGCTACGTCGCAGTTGCTCTGCTTCGCCGTTCGTGTCCCCGGACCCCCCTCGTCACCTCGTCACCTCGTCACCCGGAAGTCCGGGCGGAAGGCGTCAGCGCTTGGCGCGGGAGTACGCGCGACCGCGCTCCTTCTGGTCCAGGACGACCTTGCGGATGCGCACGGTCTCCGGGGTGACCTCGATGCACTCGTCCTCGCGGCAGAACTCCAGGGACTGCTCCAGGGAGAGGCGGCGCGGCGGCACCACGTTCTCCGTGTTGTCCGCGGAGGCGGCGCGCATGTTGGTGAGCTTCTTCTCCTTGGTGATGTTCACGTCCATGTCGTCGGAGCGCGAGTTCTCACCGATGATCATGCCCTCGTACACCTCGGTGGTGGCCTCGACGAAGATCACACCGCGCTCCTGGAGGTTGATCATCGCGAACGGCGTCACGACGCCGGCGCGGTCCGCCACCAGGGAGCCGTTGTTACGGGTGCGCAGGTCGCCGAACCACGGCTCGTGGCCCTCGAAGATGCTGTGCGCGATGCCGGTGCCGCGGGTGTCCGTGAGGAACTCCGTACGGAAGCCGATCAGACCGCGGGCGGGGACGACGAACTCCATGCGGACCCAGCCGGAGCCGTGGTTCGTCATGGTCTCCATGCGGCCCTTGCGGGTCGCCATCAGCTGCGTGATCGCGCCGAGGTACTCCTCGGGGCAGTCGATCGTCATGCGCTCGACCGGCTCGTGGACCTTGCCGTCGATCACCTTGGTGACGACCTGCGGCTTGCCGACGGTCAGCTCGAAGCCCTCGCGGCGCATCTGCTCGACGAGGATCGCCAGCGCCAGCTCGCCACGGCCCTGGACCTCCCACGCGTCGGGACGCTCGGTCGGCAGGACGCGGAGCGAGACGTTACCGATGAGCTCCTTGTCCAGCCGGTCCTTCACCTGGCGGGCGGTGACCTTGTGGCCCTTGCCGCCCTTGCCGACCAGCGGCGAGGTGTTGGTACCGATGGTCATGGAGATGGCCGGCTCGTCGACCGTGATGAGCGGCAGCGCGACCGGGTTCTCCAGGTCGGCCAGCGTCTCGCCGATGGTGATGTCCGGGATACCGGCCACGGCGCAGATGTCGCCGGGGCCCGCGACCTCGGCGGGCTTGCGGGTGAGCGCCTCGGTCATCAGCAGCTCGGTGATCTTGACCTGGGTGACCGAGCCGTCCCGCTTCATCCACGCGACCTGCTGGCCCTTGCGGAGCTCGCCCTCCTCGACACGCAGCAGCGCGATGCGGCCGAGGAAGTTGTCGGCGTCCAGGTTGGTGACGTGCGCCTGGAGCGGCGCGCCCTCGGTGTACTCGGGGGCGGGGACCGTCGACAGGATGGTGGAGAAGAACGGCTCCAGCGAGTCGCTGTCCGCGGGGACCGTGCCGTTCTCCGGCTTGGTCAGCGAGGCGACGCCGTCACGGGCACAGGCGTAGACGATCGGGAACTCGATCTGCTCCTCGGTCGCGTCCAGGTCCAGGAAGAGGTCGTAGGTCTCGTTGATGACCTCGTCGATCCGGGAGTCCGGGCGGTCCGTCTTGTTGATGCAGAGGATGACCGGCAGGTTCGCCGTCAGCGCCTTGCGCAGCACGAAGCGGGTCTGCGGCAGCGGGCCCTCGGAGGCGTCCACGAGGAGCACGACCGCGTCGACCATCGACAGGCCTCGCTCGACCTCACCACCGAAGTCGGCGTGGCCGGGGGTGTCGATGATGTTGATCGTGATGACGTCGCCGCCACCCTTGGGGTGGTACTTCACGGCGGTGTTCTTGGCCAGGATCGTGATGCCCTTCTCACGTTCCAGGTCGTTCGAGTCCATCATGCGGTCGTCGAGGTGCTGGTGGGCAGCGAATGCGCCGGCCTGCTTGAGCATGGCGTCGACAAGGGTCGTCTTGCCGTGGTCGACGTGGGCGACAATGGCGACGTTACGAATATCGTGGCGCGTGGACATGCTGCGGCGCTTCTCCCGGGATCGTGGATGGCTGCGCGTTCCGTGTTGACGCACTCGCCCGCCGGGCAGGACAAGCCGCGGCCTTACCCCATGGTACGGGGCTCGCGGCGACTCGGCCGCCCGGGAGAGGTTTGAACGCTGGTATCACGGGTCCGACAAGCGCCCTCAGGAGCCGCCGGGACCGGTGGGGCGGGCGGAAGGACCCGTGGCAGCGGCGGTATCCGGCCGCCTCGCGCCCCCCGGCCCCGGCGGCGGCCCGAACCGGCAAAAACGGTGCGCGCCGGGCGCTACTTGCGGAACCCGATGTCCTGGTATCGGGGGGACTCGAAGCCGAAGGCCCCGACGTTGGCGACGGTGGGGCGCAGCCCGACGATCTCGGGGCGCTGGAAGAGCGGGACGGAGCCGGCCGCGGCCCAGATCCGGGAGTCGGCCCGTGCGGTGAGGTCGCGGGCCGCCTTCGGGTCCAGCTCCGAGCCGGCCCGGTTCAGCAGCTGGTCGATCTGGTCCGTACCGACCCGTGAGTAGTTCTGCTCGACGGTCAGCGACCCGTCGGGGGCGGGCAGCGGCTTGGCGAAGATCGGCCGGTCGTCGGTGGCCGGGTAGGCCGTGCCGGGCCAGGAGTACAGGGCCAGGTCGAAGTCACCGCTCGCGACGTGGTCGTGGAAGAAGCCGGCGTCCGCGACCTTGGCGATCTCGGTGCGGACCCCGATCTTCGACAGCATCGTGGCGATCCGGTTCCCCACGTCCGCCAGCACCGGCGAGGTGGCGGGCAGGACCATGCGCAGGCTCAGCTGCTTGCCGGCCTTGCGCAGCGTGCCGGCGGGCTCGACGACCGTCCCGCCGATGGCGGGGGCCGCGGCGTCGGGGTTGGCCTTCGCCGGAGCCGCCGACGGGGAGGCGGACGGGGACGCGGCCGGTTCGCGGACCGCTCCGGAGCCGGCTTCGGGGGCCGCTGCGGGGGCCGGGTCCAGCGCCGAGGCGTCGTCCTCGGCCGGTCCCTCGGCCCGCGCCTCGCCGGGGCTGCCCGCCTTGCTCCCGGACACGGCCCGCGGCGCGGTGCGCTGCCAGCCCGCGGCGGCGAGCAGCGCCTGGACCTGGCCCGCGTCCGCGGAGCCCAGTGCCGAGCTGTGGTCGGCGTAGCCGTTCTGCGAGGCGAGGACCAGGTGGTTGCCGAGCGGCTCGGCGGGCAGGCCGAGCGGCTTGAGCACGGCGTCGGCGATGGCCTGCCGGTCCACGGCGCGGGCCACCGCCCGGCGGACCCGTTCGTCGGCCAGCGGTCCCGTGCTGCCGTTGAGGGCGAGCTGCGAGTACGCGGCCCCCGGGGCCCGGCGGACGGCGATGGTCTTCGCCTTCTCGGCCTTGCGGACCGAGGCGAGGGCGCCCGGGTCCAGCTCCGCGACGTCCAGCTTCCCGCCGGTCAGCGCGGCGGCGCGGCCGGCGGCGGGCACGGCGGTCAGCACCAGATGGTCGAGCTTGGCGCGCTCGCCCCACCACAGAGGGTTCCTGACCAGGGTGACGTCGCCCGCCGTGCGGTCGACGCTCTTGACCGTGAAGGGTCCGGCGATCGCGGCGAGCGCGGAGCGGGCGCCCTCGTTGAAGGCGTCGGGGGTGCCGGTCACGGTCCGCGGGTACAGCGGCGTGAAGAGCGACTGCCAGTCGGCGTACGGCGCCGCGAAAGTGACCTTCACCTCATGGGCGTCGGCCCCCTGGCTGACGTCGGCGATCCGGTCGTAGCCGGCGTTGCGCGCGCTCCAGTACGCGGAGTTCCGGCCGCTCAGCGCCTTCCACTGCGCGCTGAAGTCGTCGGCGCCGATGGCCCGGCCGTCGCTCCACCGCGCCTTCGCGTTGAGCTTGTAGGAGACGACCTGCCGCGGCTCGTTCTCGACGACGGAGGCGGCGTCCAGGTAGTCCGCGTCCCGCTGCGGGGCGCCGCGGTCGTCGAGCCGGAACATGGCGGGCAGCACGGCGCCCGCGATACGGGCCGAGCCCTCGTCGGCGTCCGCCTGGTAGGCGTTGAGCGTGGCCGGAACGCTGTCGACGGCCCAGCGCATCGTCCCGCCGTCCTTGACGCCCGCGCGGGGCGCGGCGGCGATGTCGGTGCCGGAGACGGTGGGGCCCGCGGACTGGGAGGAGCAGCCGGCGAGAGCGAGCGCGGCAACGCCCGCCAGGGCCGCACCGCGCAGAGCCGGCACGGCGGGCCGCGGGCGGTGCCGGGGCTGGGCCCCGCGTACGGGTGCGGGAATGACGCTGCGGGACATGGTCAGGTACCTCCGCGGGCTCTCCGGCCGCCTTCGGTCCGGCATACGCCGTCGGGACGTGCACCAGTACTACTCGGTTGGCGGTATTTGTCGCTTATCGCACCTACTGAAAGCGACAGGTACCCGCAGGGCCGCGCGACACGGCGCGAAGCGGCCCGCAGGCCACCCGAACGGCGGCGGGAGGCCCTCCCGTCGGCCCGCGGCGCGCGCGGCCGCGGCGCGATCCCCGACCGGGCGCCGATTCCCCGGTACGCGCTCTTCCCAATGGCGCATGTGACGCGCGACACTCGCTTCCGCATGAGCGTCACCAACCGCACCTGCGGCAGAGCTGAGGGCAAATCCATGTCCCTGCAAGACGATCTGACATCCGTTCAGCGCCGGCTGGACGACCTGGTCCGCTGCGTGGGCCGGCTGGAGCAGCACGTCGGGAACAGCCTCGACATGCGTCGTGTACGTGCCGACGCGGACCACCTCCGCGAGAGCCTGACCCTGCTGCGCGAGGCCGCGCCGTCCGCCGCCCCACCGAACGCGGTGGAGATGGTGATCGTGCCCGACACCCCGTACGACCCCGCGCTGTGGTCCGACTGCGAGGACGAGGGCCTGGGATCTCCCCACGGCCACGCGCCGTGACCGCGCACTCCCCGTAACCGCGGGCGCTCAGCACAGCAGCCGGCACCGCAGCCGTCACCGGCTCCCCCTTCCGCTCCCCTCCGGAGTACGCATTGGCCACCGGAACCACCCCGAGCACCGAGTCCGCCGACCGCCCTCCCGCCCGCCACGGCGTCCACACGCCGGGACGCGCGGCCATTCCGACCCGACATCTGCGGACCGACCGGTGGTGGGTTCCGCCCCTGGTGACCGCGCTCGGGCTGGGGGCGTTCGTCGTCTACTCGACCTGGCGCGCGTTCGCGAACGGGGACTACTACGCGGCGCCCTACGTCTCGCCCTTCTACTCCCCGTGCCTGGCCGCGAACTGCGCCGACATGAACGGCGGCGCCGACTGGCACCTGTTCGGGAGCTGGTGGGGGCTCTCCCCGGCCCTGATCGTGCTGATCTTCCCGCTCGGCTTCCGGCTCACCTGCTACTACTACCGCAAGGCGTACTACCGCGGGTTCTGGGCCTCGCCGCCCGCCTGCGCCGTCGCCGAGCCGCACACCACGTACACCGGTGAGACGCGGTTCCCGCTGATCCTGCAGAACATCCACCGGTACTTCTTCTACTTCGCGATCCCGGTCGCCGGGATCCTGACGTACGACGTGGTGCTCAGCTTCCGCGACGCGGACGGCGCCTGGGGCCACGCGGGCCTCGGCACCCTGGTGATGCTGGTGAACATCGTCCTGATCTGGGCGTACACCTTCTCCTGCCACTCCTGCCGGCACATCGTCGGCGGCCGGCTGAAGCACTTCTCGAAGCACCCGGTGCGGTTCCGCCTCTGGGGCTGGGTCGGCCGGCTCAACGCGCACCACATGCTGCTCGCCTGGGTCTCCCTGATCAGCGTGGCGCTCGCGGACTTCTACGTGTACCTCGTCGCCAGCGGCGCCTTCGACGACCCGCGGTTCTTCTGATCGAAAGGGATGCCAACCAGCATGACGCAAGTCGAACGGCACACTTACGACGTGGTCGTCGTCGGCGCGGGCGGGGCAGGTCTGCGCGCCGCCATCGAGGCCCGCGAGCAGGGCATGCGCACGGCGGTCATCTGCAAATCGCTCTTCGGCAAGGCGCACACGGTGATGGCCGAGGGCGGCATCGCGGCCAGCATGGGCAACGCCAACTCCAACGACAACTGGGAGGTGCACTTCCGCGACACCATGCGCGGCGGGAAGTTCCTCAACCAGTGGCGGATGGCCGAACTGCACGCCCGCGAGGCGCCCGACCGGGTCTGGGAGCTGGAGACCTGGGGCGCGCTCTTCGACCGCACCAAGGACGGCCGGATCTCGCAGCGCAACTTCGGCGGCCACGAGTACCCGCGGCTCGCCCACGTCGGCGACCGCACCGGCCTGGAGCTGATCCGCACCCTCCAGCAGAAGATCGTCTCCCTGCAGCAGGAGGACTTCGCCGAGTTCGGCGACTACGAGGCGCGGTTGAAGGTCTTCCAGGAGTGCACGGTCACCCGGGTGCTCAAGGACGGACCGGCGGTCAGCGGGGTGTTCGGCTACATCCGCGAGTCGGGCCGGCTGTTCGTCATCGAGAGCCCGGCCGTGGTGCTGGCGACCGGCGGCATCGGCAAGTCCTTCAAGGTGACCTCCAACTCGTGGGAGTACACCGGCGACGGGCACGCGCTGGCGCTGCTCGCGGGCGCGCCGCTGATCAACATGGAGTTCATCCAGTTCCACCCCACCGGGATGGTCTGGCCGCCGTCCGTCAAGGGCATCCTCGTCACCGAGTCGGTGCGCGGCGACGGCGGGGTGCTGCGCAACAGCGACGGCAAGCGGTTCATGTTCGACTACATCCCGGACGTGTTCAAGGAGAAGTACGCGCAGTCCGAGGAGGAGGCCGACGGCTGGTACGCCGACCCGGCCAAGTTCCGCCGGCCGCCCGAGCTGCTCCCCCGCGACGAGGTGGCCCGCGCCATCAACTCCGAGGTGAAGGCCGGCCGCGGCACCCCGCACGGCGGGGTCTTCCTCGACGTGTCGACGCGGCTGCCCGCCGAGGAGATCAAGCGGCGGCTGCCGTCGATGCACCACCAGTTCAAGGAGCTCGCCGACGTCGACATCACCGCCGAGCCCATGGAGGTCGGCCCGACCTGCCACTACATGATGGGCGGCGTCGACGTGGAGCCCGACACCGCGGCGGCCCGCGGCGTGCCGGGGCTGTACGCGGCGGGCGAGGTGGCCGGCGGCATGCACGGCTCGAACCGGCTGGGCGGCAACTCCCTGTCCGACCTGCTGGTCTTCGGCCGCCGGGCCGGGCTGTACGCCTCGGAGTACGTGGCCGGGCTCGGCACCGGGCGGCCCGCGGTCCCCGAGGACCAGATCGACAGCGCCGCCGCCGAGGCGCTGCGCCCGTTCAGCGCGGAGGCCTCCGACCCGGACCTCCCGCAGGGGCACCCGGCGGAGAACCCGTACACCCTGCACCAGGAGCTGCAGCAGGCCATGAACGACCTGGTCGGCATCATCCGCCGGGCACCGGAGATGCAGGAGGCGCTCGGCCGCCTCGTCGATCTGCGGATGCGCTCGCGGCGGGCCGGCGTCGAGGGCCACCGGCAGTTCAACCCCGGCTGGCACCTGGCGATCGACCTGCGCAACATGCTGCTGGTCAGCGAGTGCGTGGCGCGGGCCGCGCTGGAGCGCACCGAGAGCCGCGGCGGTCACACCCGCGAGGACCACCCCGGCATGGACCGCGCCTGGCGGAAGGTCAACCTCGTCTGCGAGCTGGCCGACCCCAGCGGCGGGCTGGCCGCCGCCGACCCGGAGCGCGGCCAGGTCGAGCTCCGGCACCGCGACATGGACCCGATGCGGGACGACCTCCTCGCCCTGTTCGAGAAGGAAGAACTGCTGAAGTATCTGACGGACGAGGAGCTGGCCCCGTGACGTACACAGCGCACTTCAAGGTGTGGCGGGGCGACCCCGACGGCGGGCAGCTGAACGACTACGAGGTGGAGGTGAACGAGGGCGAGGTCGTCCTCGACATCATCCACCGGCTGCAGGCCACCCAGGCCTCGGACCTCGCGGTCCGCTGGAACTGCAAGGCCGGCAAGTGCGGCTCGTGCAGCGCCGAGATCAACGGGCGGCCGAGCCTGCTGTGCATGACGCGGATGTCGGTCTTCACAGCCGAGGAGACGGTCACCGTCACCCCGATGCGCGCGTTTCCCGTCATCCGGGACCTGGTGACGGACGTGTCCTTCAACTACGCCAAGGCGCGCGAGGTGCCGGCGTTCGTGCCGCCGGCCGGCCTCAAGCCGGGCGAGTACCGGATGCAGCAGCAGGACGTGGAGCGCTCGCAGGAGTTCCGCAAGTGCATCGAGTGCTTCCTGTGCCAGGACACCTGCCACGTGGTCCGCGACCACGAGGAGAACAAGATCGCCTTCTCCGGGCCGCGCTTCCTGATGCGGATCGCCGAGCTGGACATGCACCCGCTCGACGCGGCCGCCGAGGAGGGCCTCGACCGCAAGGTGTCGGCCCAGGACGACCACGGGCTCGGCTACTGCAACATCACCAAGTGCTGCACGGAGGTCTGCCCGGAGCACATCAAGATCACCGACAACGCGCTGATCCCGCTGAAGGAGCGGGCCGTCGACCGGAAGTACGACCCGCTGGTGTGGCTCGGCAGCAAGATCCGCCGGAGGACGTAGCCGGAGGGCTCGGCCGGAAGGCTCGGCCGGACGCGGCCGGAAGGCGCGGCGGCAGCACGCCGTAGGGGCATCCACCGGGCGGCAGCGGTCCGGTCGCGAGGGGTGCAAACCCCGCATACGCTCCCGAAAGGAGCCATGCCGCAGGCGCGTGGCGGATCGGATGCGGCTGATGCGGCGGATGCGGCGACTGGGTGGGATCGTTGCGCTGCTCGGTGCCCTGCTGCTGCCGCTGGGCGCCGGTGCGGCGTACGCCGACGACCCCGTCACGCTGTCGCGCTCCGGCCAGATCACCGACAAGGTCGGTGCGCTGGGCGACCGGAAGCAGCAGGTGGCGACCGCCCTGGAGAAGCTCTACACCGGTCAGCGGATCCAGCTCTTCGTCGCCTACGTGAGCGGCTTCTCCGGGCGCGACGCCCAGGAGTGGGCCAACGCGACCGCGCAGCGCAACGGCCTCGGCCAGAACGACGTGCTGCTGGCGGTCGCGACGCACGACCGGCAGTACGCCGTCTCCGCCGACCAGACGTCCGGGTTCACCCAGAGCCAGCTGGACGAGGTGAACCGCTCGGCGATCGAGCCGGCACTGAAGCAGAACGACTGGGCGGGCGCCGCCATCGGCGCCGCGAACGGGTTCGCGGCCGTGCGCGAGGGGCAGCCGGTCGTGGCGCCCGCGATCACCCCGGGAGCCGAGGACCCGGGCGGCGGCTCGGACGGGAGCGGGGCCGGCGGCCTGTGGGTCCCGGCCGTCGCGATCGGCGGCGCGGGGCTGCTCGCCGTGTTCGCCTTCTCCCGGCGGAAGCGGGGCGCCCCGGACGGTGCGCCGCGGGGCGGCGACTGGGGCCGGGAGGCCGAGAGGCCGCGGCTCACGCCGCTTCCCGAGCTCGACGCCCAGGCCAAGCAGCTGCTGGTGGAGACGGACGACGCCGTCCGCACCAGCCAGGAGGAGCTCGGCTTCGCGGCGGCGCAGTTCGGTGACGAGGCGGCCGAGCCGTTCACCGAGGCGGTCGCGTACGCGCGCGGCGAGCTGACCGCCGCCTTCCGGCTGCGGCAGAAGCTCGACGACGCCTTCCCGGAGGACGAGGCGACCCGGCGGCAGATGCTCGACGAGATCCTGAGCCGCTGCACCCAGGCGAACCGCCGGCTTGACGCCGAGTCGGAGGCCTTCGACCGGCTGCGCGCGCTGGAGTCCAACGCCCCCGAGGCGCTCGCGCGGGCGGAGGCGACCGCGGCGGCGCTCGTCGCGCACGTGACGGCCGCCGAGAGCGCGATCGGCACGCTCGCCCGGACGTACGCGGCCTCGGCCGTCGAACCGGTCACCGCCCATCCGGCGGAGGCCCGCGACCGGCTGGTCTTCGCCGGGACCGCGATCGACGGGGCCCGGCAGGCGATCGACGCGGGCGACACGTCCCGGGCGGCGGTCTTCGTACGGGCCGCCGAAGGCGCCCTCGACCAGGCCGGGACGCTCGCCGAGTCCGTCGTGCGCCGGGCGGAGGAGCTGGAGCAGGCCGACGCCCAGCTCAAGGACGCCCTCACCGAGACCGACACCGACCTGGCCGACGCCAAGGGGCTGCTCGGCGCCCCCGCCGACGGGCCCGCGGCGGCCGATCTGCGCGGCCGCGCGGCCCGCGCCGAGTCCGTCCTCGCCGACGTGCGGCAGGAGCTGGCGGCCGGCCACCACGACCCGATCTCCGGGCTGCGCCGGATCGAGGAGGCGGACGCCGCCCTCGACGCGGCCCTGGCCGGCGCCCGCGAGGGCGCGGTGAACGAGCAGCGGGCCCGCGGCCTGCTCGGCCAGGCCCTGCTGGCGGCCCGCAGCGAGGTGGCCGCGGCCCGGGACGTCATCACCACGCACCGCGGCGCGATCGGCAGCCAGGCCCGCACCCGGCTCGCGGAGGCCGAACGACGGCTGGAGCAGGCCGAGTCGCTCGCCGCCACCGACGCGGCGGGCGCCCTCACCGAGGCGCAGCAGGCCGACCAGCTGGCCCGCCAGGCGCAGCAGTTCGCCCAGCAGGACCTGAGCGGCGGGGGCGGCCTCGGCGGCGGGTTCGGCGGGGGCGGGGGCGGGCGCGGCAGCGGCGGGATGGGCGGAGCCGTGCTGGGCGGCATCATCCTCGGCGGGATCCTGAACGGCGGCGGGGGCGGCGGCTTCGGCGGCGGGGGCGGCGGCTTCGGCGGGGGCGGCGGTCCGGGGAGCTTCGGCGGAGGCGGCACCCGGGGCCGGATGGGCGGCGGCGGCCGCTTCTGACGCTCCTCGACCCTCATCCCCCCACGGGCCCGCAGGCCCGCAGGCCCGAAAGGAACCCCCAGCCATGACGAAGCAGACGATCCTCGGCCGCGTGACCCAGCTCGCGAAGGCCAACATCAACGCGCTCCTCGACCAGGCCGAGGACCCGCAGAAGATGATCGACCAGCTCATCCGCGACTACAGCAACAACATCGCGGAGGCCGAGGAGGCCGTCGCCGCCACCATTGGCAACCTCCGGCTGATGGAGCAGGACCACGAGGAGGACGTGAAGGCCGCCGCGGAGTGGGGCGGCAAGGCCCTCGCCGCCAGCCGGAAGGCCGACGAACTGCGCGCCGCCGGCAGCACCGCGGACGCCGACCGCTTCGACAACCTCGCGAAGGTCGCGCTCGGCCGCCAGGTCGCGTCGGAGAAGGAGGCGACGACCGCCGAGCCGGTCATCGCGAGCCAGACCGAGATCGTCGGCAAGCTCAGGACCGGGCTCGACCAGATGCGGGCCAAGCTGGGCGAGCTGCAGGCCAAGCGGGACTCGCTGGTCGCCCGCGCCAAGTCCGCGCAGGCGCAGAACCGGATGATGGACGTGGCCAGGAACATCGACGTCCTGGACCCGACCAGCGAGCTGGGCCGCTTCGAGGACAAGGTCCGGCGCGAGGAGGCCCGGGCCAAGGGCAAGGAGGAGCTGGCCGCGTCCTCGCTGGACGCCCAGTTCGAGAGCCTCGACAGCCTCTCGGACTCCGCGGAGGTCGACGCCCGGCTCGCCGCCCTCAAGGCCGGCGGCTCCGCCGCCTAATACATGCTCAGCAGCTCGTCCACGGTCGGCTCCCGCCCGGAGCCCGTGCCCGGCAGCGCGAGTTCGAACCAGACGGTCTTCCCGCGGTGGGTGCGGCGGCTGCCCCAGCTCTCGCTGAGCAGGCTGACGAGCTGCAGGCCGCGCCCGCCCTCGTCGGTGTCGCGGGCGCGCCGCCGCCTGGGCTGCACCAGCGCGCCGTCCCAGACCTCGCAGACGAGCGTGCGGTCGCGCAGCAGCCGGAGCCTGATGTCGCCGTCGCCGTGCCGCAGGGCGTTGGTGACCAGTTCGCTGACGAGCAGTTCCGTGGTGTCGACGAGCTCGTCGAGCCCCCAGGACACCAGCCGTTCGCGGGCGTGCTCACGGGCGCGGGCTACGGAGGCGGGGTGCGGCTCCAGCGTCCAGTCCCCGACCGAGTCGGCCGGCAGGCCGTGGACGCGGGCCATCAGCAGGGCGATGTCGTCCTCGCCGTGCGCCGTGTCCAGCGACGCGAGGATGTGGTCGCAGACGTCCTCCAGGGGGCGCTGCGGGTCGTCGAACGCGCCGCGGAGGGCCTCGAGGCCCTCGTCCAGCGGATGGTTGCGGGACTCCACGAGACCGTCGGTGTAGAGGCCGAGCAGCGCGCCGTCCGGAAGCTCGACGTCGACCTCCTCGAAGGGCTCGCCGCCCACCCCGAGCGGCATCCCGGTGGGGATCTCCAGCATGAGCGCGGGCTCGCCGGGCTCCACGACGACGGGCGGCAGGTGGCCGGCGTTGGCGATGGTGCAGCGCCGGGTGACCGCGTCGTACACGGCGTAGACGCAGGTCGCGAGGTAGACCTCGGTGAGGTCCGTGCCACCGCGGTCCTTGCCCCGCCGGCTGCGGGTCTCCGGCGGCGCGCCGAGCCCGCGGGCCACCTCGTCGAGCGCGGTGAGCACCTCGGCCGGCTCCAGGTCGAGCAGGGCCAGCGTCCGTACCGCGGTGCGCAGTTCGCCCATCGCCACGGCGGCGCGCAGGCCCCGGCCCATGACGTCGCCGACGACGAGCGCGGTGCGGTGCCCCGGCAGCTCGATGACGTCGAACCAGTCGCCGCCGACCTCGGTCTCCATGTTGCCCGGCAGGTAGCGGCAGGCGATGTCCAGTCCGGCCGCCTCCGGGTTGCCCGGGGGCAGCAGGCTGCGCTGCAGGATCAGCGCCCGCTCGTGCTCGCGCCGGTACAGCCGCGCGTTGTCGATACAGACCGCGGCGCGCGCGGCCAGCTCCTCGGCGAGCATCCGGTCCCGCTCGGAGAACGGCTCGCTGCCCTTGGCCCGGGAGAACTGCACCAGGCCCAGGACGGTGTCGCGGGCGACCATCGGGACGATCAGCGTGGACTGGACGAGCGCGCCGCCCAGGTCCGGCTCCGGGTCCACCCCGACCATCTGCGTCTGCGCGGTGCGCAGCGCGCTCGCGGGGGCCGAGCTGAACGGGTGGCGGTGGACGGCGCCCACGGGCACCTCGCCGACGCCCCCCTCATCGCCCAGGATCGCGGAGGGCGCGTTCGAGACGGCGCTGGCGAACGCCACCCGGCGCACCTCGCCGCTGCCGTCCGACGTGCCGGAGAGGTCCTCCTCGCCGACCAGCAGCGACTGGTACAGGTCGACGGAGGCCAGGTCGCAGAAGTGCGGCACGGCGACGTCGAGCAGCTCGCGGGCGGTGGTCTCCAGGTCCAGCGAGTTGCCGATCCGCACCCCGGCCTCGTTGAGCAGGGCGAGGTTGCGGCGGGCGTGCGCGGCCTCGCGCTCGGCACGCTGCCGCCCGGTGACGTCCATGGCGAGCCCGGCGACCCCTATCGGCCGCCCGCTGCCGCTGTGCAGCCGGTACAGCGAGATCGACCAGCGCCGCCGGCCGTTCCCCGGCACGGTGCCGACCAGGCCCATGTCCAGCACCGGGTCGCCGCTCTCCAGCACCTGGCGCAGCGCGGCGGTGAGCCGGTCGGCCTCGACGCGGGACAGGAAGTCGTGCGGGCCGCGCCCGCGGTGCTCCTGGGGCGTGCGGCCGAAGACCGTCGCGAACCGCTCGTTGACGCGCAGCAGCCGCAGGTGGGTGTCGAAGAGGACGAAGCCCATCGGGGACTGCCCGAAGACGGCCTGCGAGGCCGCCAGGTCGGTCTCGATCTGGCGCAGCGACGCGACGTCGACGGCGATGCAGAGCGCTCCGCGGTCGGCGGGCATCACGTAGATCTCGGCGATGCCCTCGGTGCCGTCGGCGTCACGGTAGGGGGCGAGCCCTATCCACTCGCGGCCGTCCAGGATCTCGGCCACCCGCTCGTGGCCCCGGTCCCACGTGTCCGGTGGCGCGAACGCGGTGATGGGGTCCTTGCCGAGCGCCTGCGCGGCCGGCACTCCGAAGAACTCGGCGGCCCGGTCGCTCCACTGGTCGATCCGCCCGTCCGGGCCGATCGTGAAGGAGGCGACGCGGATGTAGTCGTAGATCGAACCCGGCGGGCTGGACTGCCAGACCGTGGCCCGGGGAGAAGTGCTCCCACCCCGCTCATCAGACACATCGGCCCCCGCTGGCACGTCGTTCACTAGCCCGACCCCTCCAGCTCAGCACACTTGGACCGGTTTGGAGCCGAGTATTCAGCATCGCGACCGTCCCGCACACGGTCTTGACGATCACAGCATCATCTCGGCTCCCACTCGTTCCCGTTCGCCTCTACTCGCTACCCGGTGGGGAGTGGCTGAACCACTCCATCAGATGCCGGACCCTCCGGGGGGCATCGCGAGCTCGAACCAGACCGTCTTGCCGAGCCGCCCGTGGCGGGTTCCCCAGCGCCGTGAGGCCCGCGCCACGAGCTGCAGACCGCGGCCGCCCTCGTCCTCGGAGGTGGCGACGCGTTCCAGCGGCGGATCGGGCAGCGGGTCGGAGACCTCGACCAGGAGCGAGCCGCCGCGCACCATGCGGACGCCGATCGGGCCGTGCGCGTAGCGCAGGGAGTTGGTGACCAGTTCGCTGACGAGCAGCACCGTCACGTCGGTCAGCGGTTCGAGGTGCCACTCTGCGAGGGTCTCCCGGACGTTGTGGCGGGCGCGGCGTACGGCACTGGGCTCGGCGGGGTAGGTCCACGAGGCGGTGCTGCCCTCGGGGAGGCCGCCGAGCCGTGCCATCAGCAGGGCCACGTCGTCCGGCTCCCGGCCCGGCACCATCGTCGCGAGCAGGTCGTCACAGGCGTCCTCCAGTGAGGAGAGGGGCCGGGACAGCATCGCGGAGAGCCGGTCCAGACCGTCGGTGATGTCCTCGCCGCGGGCCTCGACCAGCCCGTCGGTGTAGAGCACCAGCACCGTGCCGTCCGGCACGTCCAGCTCCACGGACTCGAACTCCACGCCCTCGACGCCGAGCGGCGCCCCCGAGGGCATCTCCAGCAGCGACGCCCCGCACCCCGCGAAGCCGGACGCCTCCCCCGGGTGGACCAGCACCGGCGGCAGGTGGCCGGCCTTGGCCAGGGTGCAGCGCCGGGTGGCGGGGTCGTAGACGGCGTACACGACGGTCGCCATCCACCCCTCGTCCTGGTCCTGCGCCAGGTCGTCGCCGAGATCGTTGACGCGGCGCAGCAGTTCGTGCGGCGGCATGTCGAGTCCGGCCAGGGTCCGGACGGCGGTGCGCAGCCGGCCCATGGTCGCGGCGGCGCCCAGCCCGTGGCCCATCACGTCGCCGATGACGAACGCGACCCTGCCGCCGGCCAGCGGGATGACGTCGAACCAGTCGCCGCCCACCTCGGTGCCGCTACTGCCCGGCACGTACCGGAAGGCGACCTCCACGCCCTGGGGCTGCGGAACGGACTGCGGCAGCAGGCTGCGCTGCAGCATCAGCGCGCCCTCGCGCTCCCGGACGTACAGCCGCGCGTTGTCCAGCCCCGCGCCCGCCCGGTCGGCGAGCTCCATCGCCAGCGCCAGGTCGTCGCGGTCGAACGGATCCCTGCCGTCCGCCCGGCTGACCACCAGCAGCCCCAGCACGACGCCGCGCGCCCGCAGCGGCAGCACCAGCAGCGAGTGGATGCCCAGCTCCATGGTGGCGCGCACCTTGGGGTCGCCGGGGAACGTCGTCTCCAGCAGCTGCTGGTCGTTCTCCACCAGCTGCGGCTGCCCGGTCGTCAGCACCGCGCCGAAGATGGACCGGCGGTTGAAGGTGATGACCGAGCCCAGCTTGATCATCCGGTCCACCTCGGGGCCCTGCCGGATCGCGCCCACGCCCAGCTGCCGCATCGGGGTGCTCTCGCTGTACTGCACCGTCGGCAGCTCCCCGCCGTCGGCGACGGCGCCGTGCAGGATCACCCCCGAGTAGTCGCTGAACCGCGGCACCAGCGCCCGCGCCAGCTCCTCCGCGCACCGGCGCACGTCCAGCAGCCCGCCGATCCGCCCGCCGACGTCGTTGAGCAGCGCCAGCCGGCTGCGCGCCCGCTCGACCTTGTCGGCGGCCTCCTTGCGCTCCGTCACGTCCATCACCGTCGCGCTGATGCCCAGCACGCTGCCCGCCCGGTCCACCAGGCGGTGGTACGAGATGGAGCGGTGGCCGAGGCCGCGCGGGGCCAGCATGATCAGGTCGATGACGGGGCGGCCGGTGGCCAGCACCGCCCGCTGCAACGTGCTGAGCTCGGCGGCGGCCTGCGGGTCGTCGACGATCTCGCCGACGGTCCTGCCGATGTGCTCGGCGGCGGAGAGCCCGTTCATCCGGGCCAGCGCCTCGTTGACCCGGACGTAGCGCAGCTCCGTGTCGAAGACGGCGACGCCCAGCGGTGACGAGTCGTAGAGCGCGTCGAGCGCGGCGAGGTCGTGCTCCAGCGTGCGCAGCCGGCTCGTCTCGGCGACGGAGGCGAGCACGAACGGCCGGCCGTCGCCGTCCACCAGCATCGAGGCGCGCGCCTCGACCTGGACGCTATGGCCGTCGCGGTGGCGCAGCGACAGGATGCCGTCCCAGCGGCCGGTGCGGAGCAGCTCCGCGAGGATGCGCTCGGCGCTGCCGGCGGCATCGCCGAGGTCGAAGAAGCCGCCGACGCGGCGGCCGACGATGTGCTCGCCGGCCCACCCGAGCATCTCCTCCGCCAGGGGGCTCCACAGGAGCACCCGGCCGGACGTGTCCAGCATGACGACGGCCACCCGCAGCGTGTCCAGCAACGTCCCCGGCGCACCGGCGGCCTGCGGCCCCCCGTGCCCCTGCGCCCCCACCGCCTCATCGCTGCTGCTCAAGCCGTCCACATCGTCCCTGACCGTGTCGGGCCGGATCGCCCGGCTATGAAGAGGGATCAACCCCCACATACCCGATATCTCCCCGTCTGTACCGTGCGACGGGGGGTGACGGCCCGATCAAACGGGGGACGTGGCCTGCCGGCCGGGAGGCCTCAGCCGGAGGCGAGGAGGTGGGCGGCGGTCCAGGCGACCGCCGGGCGGTCCTGGTTGAGCCAGTCGACGTCCTGCACACGGTCGGGCGACAGCCACCGCAGCTCGTCGTGGTCCTCCAGCGGCAGCGGCGTGCCGGACACGAGCCGCGCCGTCCACGCGTGCAGGACCAGCCCGGCGCTCAGCGGCCACTCCCCGGGGATCCGGGCGATCGGCTCGACCTCGACGCCCAGCTCCTCGCGCAGCTCCCGCACCAGCGCCTGCTGATGGGTCTCGCCCGGCTCGACCTTGCCGCCCGGCAGCTCCCAGCGCCCGGCGAGCGCGGGCGGCGCGCTGCGGCGGGCGGCGAGCAGCCGCCCCTGGTCCAGTACGGCTCCGCCCACGACCACGCGCAATGTCATGCGCGGAACCCTACGACGCCTGGCGGTCTATCCGCTCGACGAGGTACAGCTGCTTGTGGCCGCGCGAGTCCAGCATCTCGGAGACGCGTTCGGCCTCCTCGCGCGTCGCGTAGCGGCCCACGCGGTAGCGGTTGCCGTTGTCGTCCTGGCGTACGACGACCCAGGGAAGATCGGTCATCGGACCCTCTCCTCGACGAGACCCCCGTCGTGAACCCCGATGGAGTCGACGTGCTCGATGTTGGCGCGGACGTCCGCCTCGCCGCCCGGGACGGCGTCGAACCACGCGTCCAGGATCTCGGAGAGCACCGCCCCGCTGGTCAGCCGCAGGCTGAGCGCCAGCACGTTGGCGTCGTTCCACTTGCGCGCGCCACGTGCCGTGTAGGCGTCGCCGCACAGGGCCGCGCGCACGCCGGCCACCTTGTTGGCGGCGATGGAGGCGCCCGTGCCCGTCCAGCAGCAGACCACGGCCTGCTCGGTACGGCCTGCCGCGACTTCGCGCGCGGCGGCCTCGGAGCTCCAGGCCCAGTCCTTGCGATCTCCGGCCCGCAGCGCGCCGAAAGCGAGCACGGTGTGGCCACGCCGGCGCAGCTCGTCGACGACCAGCCGCGCCACCGGTTCGTCCATGTCCGAGGAAACGGCAATCCGCATATGCCCGACACTACGCCCGCGCGTCACCGCTCGGGTGCGGGTTGCCAGGAAGAGGTAGCGATTCGGCCAACTGTGCGACTGGATGAGCTGGTTCGGACCGTGAGCAGTGACATCGGGACCGGTTCACGGGCACTCGTGCGCACCCGGCGGACCCGCGAGCCGTCACACGCGCCACTCCAACCCCGGGACCATTGACCGGATTCGACCGTTCCGGCAGGCCGGTCGGTCCCGCCGCCCGGCGGCGGGACCGATCACTCCGGCGGTCGCGCCACCGATCACTCCGGCGGTCGCGCCACCGATCACTTCACCGGTCGCGCCTTGGGTCACTTCACCGGCAGGTGGTACGCCACGCGGTACCGCTCGGCCGGCACGATGATGTTCGCGGTCTCCACGGGGCGGCCCGAGGCGTAGTAGGTCCGCCTGATCTCCATCACGATGTGGCCGGGCACCCCGCCGAGCGCCGCCGTCTCGTCCGCGAGACCGGGCCGCGCGCCGACCTCCTCGACCATGTTGTCGACCACGAAGTCGATGCCCGCCATCCGCTCGACCACGCCCTGGCCGCCGAGCGGCCCCTCCTCCGGCAGCATCACCGGGGTGCGCCCGGTGACCGCCAGCGGCTCCCACGAGGTGGCGATCATCATCGGCTCGCCGTCGGTCCGGTACAGGTAGCGCGTGCGCATCACGCGGTCGCCCGGCTCGATCCGCAGCCGCTCGGCCACCGGCTGCGTCGCCAGGTCCTGGTTGCTGGTCGACTCCCAGGTGCCCTTGACGCCCTCGTCGCCCTGCTCCTGGCGGAAGGGGCTGGGCGGGCTCGCGGGCCGGTAGCCGGAGCGGATGATGCGGCGCGGTTCGGTGCGCTCGCGCACGTACGTCCCCGAGCCGGAGCGCCCCTCGACGAAACCCTCGGCCATCAGCACCTTGCGGGCCTCCAGCGCGACCGTGTCGGACACCCCGTACTCGGTACGGATGCGTGCCTGGGAGGGCAGCCGGGTGTGCGGCGCGAGCGTCCCGTCGAGGATCTTCTGGCGCAGGTCGTCGGCCACACGAAGGTATGCGGGCTGCTCACCGAAAGGCACGGTGCCCCTCCCTCAGGTTGACTATCTGCGACAGCTTGACAACCCTGGGTGGTTGACCGCAAGCCATGCCCAGAGGTTTACGCGCTGGCGCCGGAGTCCCCCGAGGACGACTTGACCGAGCCGGTCATCTTCCGGCCGCTGTCGCCGAAGAAGCAGGTCACCCCGCGGTCGCCCCTGGTCCACGCGCTCTTGCGCGGCAGCGAGTAGTAGATGTCGAGCTCGTCCACCGACCGGTCGGAGCCGTCGAGGTACTCGTCCGCGAGGGCGTCGCACTTGCCTTCGGCCATCGTCCGCACCGCGTCGTCACCGGGGTACGACCCGGACCCGTCCGAGAGGGACGTGACGCCGAAGGTCTCCGCGTCGTGCGCCTCGGAGCACGGCACCACGTCGACGCCCCGGGACTCGCCGCTCGACCCGCTGAGCGAGTCGCCGCGGAGGTTGAAGCACTGCCCCGTCCGCAGGTCGGCCGTGCGCGTGCCGCTGTCCAGCGCGCCCGACACCCCGAGGACGATCATCACGACGACGAAGAGCGTCGCCACGCCGGAGACCGCGACCCCGGCGATCGCCAGCGCCTTGCCCTGCTGCCCGCGCTTGCGGATCTGGGAGAGCGCGATGATGCCGAACACCACGCCGAGGACCGGGACGCAGCTCATCGCCAGCACGAAGGACGCGATGGCCATGCCGTTCATCGACGGCGCGGGCGGCGGCGGGTACCAGTACTGCCCGTACGGCGGCGGGTACGACCCCTGCGGCGGGAACGGCGGCTGCCCGTACGGGGCCTGGCCGCCGTACGAGGCCTGGTCGCCGTACGGGGCCTGTCCCCAGTGCGGCCCCTGCGGTCCGGTCGGGGGCTGCGGGTACGACGGCAGGCCCGGGGCGTGCGCGTCCGGCTCGGGCGGCCGGCCCTCGGGCCGGTCGTCCGACGGGGGCTGGGGCGGGGGTATGTCCACCCCGGGATCCTACGGACTCCGCGGAACCTCGCCGTACCCCCTTGACCATATTGGTCTAGGCCAATACTTTCCTGTTCTGCGCATCTCGCGCATCTGCGCACCGCCGCACGAACTCCCCGCACAGCACGGCTTACATTCCCGGCTCACGCACAGGAAAGAGCCCCATGCGTCGAAGAATGATCGGCAGGCTGGCCGTCGCCGCCTGCTCCCTCTCCCTGGTGGTCGGACTGCCCGCGCTCACCACCGCGGCCAGCGCCCACCAGCCCGGGCACCAGCAGGGCCACCCGCAGGGATCCGAGTACAAGCGGGTCGGCTACTTCACCCAGTGGGGCGTCTACGGGCGCAACTACCAGGTCAAGAACCTGCAGACCAGCGGCACCGCCGCCAAGCTGACCCACCTCAACTACGCCTTCGCCAACATCGGCACCGACGGCAAGTGCTTCGAGGCGAACGTTCCCGGCCAGGGCGACGCCTGGGCCGACTACCAGCGGCCGCTCGACGCCGCGAGTTCCGTGGACGGCACCGCCGACACCGCGGAGCAGGCGCTGGCGGGCAACTTCAACCAGCTGCGCGAGCTGAAGAAGGCCAATCCGCGCCTCAAGGCGATGATCTCGATCGGCGGCTGGGGCTGGTCCAAGAACTTCTCCGACGCCGCGCTCACGCCCGCCTCGCGGAGCGCCCTCGTCGCGTCTTGCGTGGACATCTTCATCAAGGGCAACCTGCCGCTGCTCGACGGCAAGGGCGGCCCCGGCTCCGCCTCGGGCCTGTTCGACGGCATCGACATCGACTGGGAGTGGCCGGCCTCCTCCGGCGACGCCGGCACCGTCTACCGCCCCGAGGACAAGCGGAACTTCACGGCGCTCACCGCCGAGTTCCGCCGCCAGCTCGACGCGTACGGCCGCCAGCAGCACCGGCACTACGACCTGTCGGCGTTCCTCCCGGCCGCCCCGGCCAAGATCGACGCCGGTTTCGAGGCCCGCAAGATCTTCAAGTACCTGGACTTCGGCACCGTCCAGGGGTACGACTTCCACGGGCCCTACGAGGCCACCACCAACCAGCAGTCGGCGCTGACCACTCCCCGGAACTCACCCGTTCCCAACGAGTTCAGCGACGCGCAGGCCGTCGGTGACTGGCTGAAGCGCGGCGCGCCCGCCCGGCAGCTCGTGCTCGGCGTGCCCTTCTACGGCCAGGGCTGGACGGGCGTGCCCGACGGCGGCACGCACGGCCTGTACCAACCCTCCACCGGCCCCGCCCCGGCCACGTGGTCGCCGGGCAACGAGGACTACCACGCCCTCAAGGCGCTGGCCGCCTCCGGCACCTACAAGGTGTACCGCGACACCCGCAACGGCTTCGCGTGGCTCTACGACGGCACCAACTTCTGGACCTACGACGACCCGCAGGTCCTCAAGGCGAAGACGTCCTGGATCCGCGCCCACGGGCTGGGCGGCGCCATGATCTGGTCCCTGGACGGCGACACGGCCGACGGCGAACTGATCACGGCCATCGACCGCGGCCTCAGCCACCGCTGAGCGGCACCACGCCGACACCACCTGGCTCGCCGTCCGGTCCGCCGCCCTCACCGGCGGCGGACCGGGCGGCGCTCCCCTTTACACTCCCCTTGCTTCTGCGTCAAGGCTGTTGGCAATTTCGCTCGCGCGCGATACGAGCTGCGTTACGTTGAGTTAATGACAGCTCACCCAGCGCGCACCGGGTCAGCGGGCGCGACCGTCCAGCCCCGGAGCAGCGGGGCGACGCGGGCCGCCACCGGCCCTGGATCCTGGGACTTGGCCGAATTCCACCAGGAACTGAGCGCCCTCAGCGAGCGGATCTCCGATCTGCGCGGCCGCCGCGACGGCCGACCGGCGAACCTGCTGGGCGCACTCGGCCTGGCCCTCGCCGAACTCGACCGGGCCGAGGACGAGTTGCGGAGCTGCGTGGAGGAGCTGCTCGCGCACGGCGAGCGCATCGCCCAGCGGGTCGAGGGCGCCGACCGCGAGTGGCAGCTGCTCAACACCACCTTCCGCGAGCTGCCCGTCCCGGTTCTCCTGCTCCGCCCCGAGGGCGTCATCCACCGCGCCAACGACGAGGCCGCGCGGCTGCTCGGCGGCGACGGCGAGCGGCTGGCGGGCCAGCCGCTCGCGGCGCGGGTCCGGTCGGGGCACCGGCGGGCGTTCCGGTCGGCGCTCGCCGCCGCGCAGCGCGGCGCCCGGCAGGGACCGGTGCCGCTGCTGCTCACCGGCAGCGCCGGGGAGAACGCGGTGCGGGTCCGGCTGGCCCGGCTGCGGACCCCGCCCGGCGCCCGCCCGCTGATCTCCGCCGTCGTCCTGGCGCCGGACTCCTCCGCGTTCGACGGCGGCCCCGACCCGGGCGCCGACACGAACGGCACCCCGCACGGGGCCGCGCACGGCGCCGGCGCCGTGCGGCGGGCGATCTCCGCCCTGAACCGCACCAGCGGCCGGGAGCGGGACGCGGACGCGGCGGCGCAGCGGGACGAAGCCGGTGGGCCGGGCGGCGCGGCAGGGGGCGAGGCGGCCGAGGCCGTGCGGCGGTTGGACATCGTCTGCAGGATGACGCGGCTGCTGATCGGCGAGCCGCCGCGGCCCGGTCCCGGCCTGCTCGAACAGGCGACCAGCCTGCTGGCCGACGAGTTCTCCGCGCGGGTCATCTGCTACCTCGCCAGGACCGGCACGCCGCACCAGGTCGCCGCGATGCCCGCGGACGCGCCCCGGTACGCCCGTCCGGCGCGCGGCTCCGGGGCGGGCACGAAGGCCGCCTGCGAGGCGTCGACGGCCACCGCGCAGCGCGTGGCCCGCGCCGTCGTCGCCTCGGGCACCGCCCTGCTGGAGCCGGCACCCCCGGTGGGCGGCACCGCCCCGCGCGCCCTGGGCCCCGTTCTGGGCGTGCCGCTGGGCGACGGACCCGAGACGCTGGGGGCGCTGGTGCTGCTGCGCTGCGGCGACTCCCCGGGCTTCACCGTCCCCGACCTCGGTCTGCTGGAGGAGCTGGGGCGGCATCTCGCGATGGCGCTGCTCGCGGAACGGGACCACCGCCGCCAGGAGAGCGCGGCGCAGGTGCTCCAGTTCAGCCTGCTCCCGTCCGAGCTGCCGGAGATCCCGTTCACCGAGGTGGCCGGCCGCTACCGGCCGCCGGGCGGCGGCCCGCAGGTGGGCGGCGACTTCTACGACGCCTTCGCCGCGCTCGACGGCTGGGGGCTGGTCGTCGGCGACGTCTGCGGGAAGGGCGCCGAGGCCGCCTCCGTCACGGCCGCCGTGCGGCACGGCATCCGCACGCTGAGCGTCTGGGAGGAGCGTCCGGACGTGGTGCTGGAGAAGGTCAACCACGCGATGGCCGTGCAGCATCCGACCGACCGGTTCGTGACCGCGGCCTTCGCCCATGTCCGGGCGGAGCGGGGCCACGCCCGGGTGCGGCTGGCCAGCGCCGGGCACCTGCCCGCGGCGGTGCTGCGGGCCGACGGCACGGTCGGGCTGGCCCGCGGCGGCGGCCGGCCGCTCGGGCTGTGCGAGTCGATCGACGCCGGGGTCGAGGAACTGGTCCTGGAGGGCGGCGACGTCCTGCTGATGTACTCGGACGGCGTCACCGAGGCCCGTGACCCCGACCGGGCGTTCTTCGACGACGACCGGCTGCTCAGCGCCCTGGCCGGGGCACGGGGCCTGGCCGCGGAGGCGGTGGTGAGCGCCGTCGAGCAGCAGGTCGTGGAATTCGCCGGCGGCTCCCCCCAGGACGATCTGACGCTGCTCGCTCTGCGGGTGGTCCCACAGAAAGAGGACCTCTCATGACGCGGCAACCAGGCGCATTCGGCCGGGACGCACTCCCAGCCGCCGGACCCGTCCTGGCGGCACAGGCGGTCCCGGTCCCGGCCCCCGCCGCTCCCCCGGCCGCCCCGGCCACCGCCCCGCCGGGAACGGCCTTCCGCACCTTCCCCGGAACCCCGGTCCAGGTCTCCGTCGCGCGCCGCTACGTCACCCAGATCCTCGCGGATCCGGTCTACGGCCACGTCGTCGACGACGCCGTGCTCCTGGTGAGCGAACTGGTGAGCAACGCGATCCTGCACACCCGGTCGGGTGAACCGCTGGGCGGCTTCACCGTGGAACTGGGCTTCCACGCCGACACCCTGCGCATCGCCGTCCACGACCAGGGCAGCCGCGAGATCCCGCGGGTGCTGAACGGCAGCGGCGAGGGCGGACGCGGCCTCGGCCTCGTCCAGGTCCTCGCCACCACCTGGGGCATCACGGGCGGCCCGGCCGGCCGCACCGTCTGGTTCGAGCTGGCCCTGCGGCCGTGACGCCCCGGTCCGTCAGCGGGCGGTGAACCCGCCGTCCACCGCCAGTGCGGCGCCGGTGATGAACGACGCCTCGTCGCTCAGCAGGAACGCGGCGAACGCGGCGATCTCCTCGGGCCGCGCGATCCGCCCCAGCGGATGCATCGCGGCGATGGCCGCCGCCCCCTCCGGGGTGGCCGTCATGGTGGCCCGGGAGAGCGGGGTGTCCACACCCCCGGTGACCAGCGCGTTGACCCGCACCCCCTGCTCCGCGCCCTCCAACGCCACCGCCCGCGTCAGCCCGACGACCCCATGCTTGGCCGCCACGTACGGCGAGACGCCGGCCATTCCCACCACACCGAGGTTGGAGGCGTTGTTGACGATCGATCCCCCGCCGGCCGCGACAATCGCCGGCATCTGGTATTTGAGCCCGTAGAAAACGCTCGTCAGGCTCTGCTCGATATCGGCCCGCCACCCGTCCGCCGTAACGGACTCCACGGGACCGAAGGAGTTCAATCCGCCCGCATTGTTGAAAGCGCCGTCCAACCGCCCGAATTCCGCGACCGCGACCTCCACCACCCGGGCGGCGTCCGCCTCGACGGTGACATCGGCCCCCACGAACACCGCCAGCCCCCCAGCAGCACGTATCCCCGCAACGACGTCCTCCCCCACATCCTTCCGCCGCGCAGCGATCACCACGGCCCCACCCTCGGAGGCGACGCGTTCCGCGACCGCCTTCCCCATTCCGGAATTTCCCCCGGTGACGACAATTACCTTGTTCTCAAAACGAGATGCCATGCCATGATCCTGCGCCACCACCTCCCCCACATCCGGCGGAAATCAGACGTCGAATCCAGCGGCCCCAATGGTCCTCGTAGCGCTCGCGGGTAAAACCGTCACTGTCCTGCTTCGGCAGATCCCCCGTCCGGGGCTGCGCGCTCGGCCACCTCGTGGCCCGGCCCCGCGCGAGTCGCTACGGTTGGGGCATGACCGCTCTACCCGACTGGATGCGCCCGCCTCGTCCCGAGGGTTGGTTCTCGGAGGACCTGGACCGTCTCCCGGATGCGCCGCGCCACACCGAGTTGATCGACGGAGCCCTCGTTTTCATGATGTCCCCGCAGCGGTGGTGGCACGGCCACCTCGTCACCATGCTCACCGTCGCTCTCATGGAGCAGGCACCCGCTGACACCCGGGTAAGCCGCGAGATGGCCATAAAGCTCGATCAGCGCAACCGGCCCGAACCCGACCTGCTGGTGACGACGGCTGACTACGACGGCGACCGCACCTGGTTCGCACCGGACGAAGTGCGGCTCGTCATCGAGGTCGTCTCCCCCGAGTCCGCCCATCGGGACCGCACGGTCAAGCTCCGCAAGTACGCCGAGGCCGGCATCCCGCACTACTGGTGCGTCGAGGACGAGGGCGGGGCGCCCGTGGTCCACGTCTATGAGCTCGACGAGCCGACCCGGTCCTACGCGCCCGCCGGCATCTTCCGGGAAGCGCTCAAGCGGTCCTTGCCCTTCGAGATCAGCCTCGACCTGCGGAAGCTCGTTCCGCGCCAACGGGGCTGACCCTCGAAGTGCCCCGTCCGCACGGAGCGAGGACGGGGCCGGAGGCGGTGGGTTTCCGCAACGTGGCTCAGAACTCGTCGGCGCCGTTGCGGAGTTCGTAGGTCCAGTAGCCGGTCTTCGCGGCGGCCTCGTCGACCGAGAGGCCGCCTGCCGGGGCGGTGACGACGACGCTGCCCTCGGCGGGGCCGTCGGCGGCGAAGAGGTTGACGTTGAAGCTGCGGACGACCTTGTTGTTCTCGTGCGCGCCGCCGAGGCCGACGCGGACGTTCGCGTAGGCCGGGGCGCCGGCCTGCAGGACGATCGCGGTCGCCGGCTTGCTCTTCGCGACGGCCGGGATGTCCTTGGCGGTCTGGATGTCGCCGAAGGCGAGCAGCGGGTACTGGAGGAGGCGGCAGGAGTGGCCGGAGGTGTTCTTGGCGGTCAGGACGATGTGCTCGGTGGGCGTCTCGTCCGCCTTCGCCGCCGTGATCCTGACGTCCTTGTAGCCGCAGGCGGGGACCTTGGAGGAGTCCGCCCCGCCGGTCGAGTTCTTGCCGCTGCCGCCCGAGGTGGACGTCTTGCCCTTGGAGGCCGCCGGGTCCGCCACCTTCGTGCCGCCCGTGCCAGCCGTGCCGCCCGTGCCAGCCGTGTCGGACGCCGGCTGCGAGGCGGCGGCCGAGGGGGCCTTCGCGGCGCCCGGGCTCTCGGCGGACTTCGCGTCGGTGCCACCGCCGCCGCAGGCGGTCAGCCCGAGCGAGAGGGTGGCGGCGACAACGGCGGCGGCGATGGTGTTCTTGCGGTGGATACGCACGGTGGATCTCCCCGTAGTGGATGGTCGGCGCACACATTCGGTGCTGGATACAACCTTCCGGTGGGGCGCTGCCGTCCCGCTTACGTACCGCTAACGATCCGCTGACAGCCGCGTCAGCAGCTCCACAGCCCGTGCCGAACCCTCCGTGAAACCGACCGCGTCGGCCGTCGCCGCCGCACCTTTCAGCTGGTCAGCGGCCTCCTCGGAGCGCCCGAGCGCGGTCAGCGCCTCCGCGCGGACGATCTGCAGCTGGGCCCGTACGACGACCGCGTCGGGCGAGACGAGCTCCGCCGCCGACAGCGCGTGCGCGAGGGCCGCCTCGTACGCCTCGGTCGCGAGGCAGTGCCGGGCGAGGTGCTGGAGGGTGAGCACCTGCGTGGGGGGATGGCCGGTGCGGTCCGCGAGCGCGACCGCGTGGGTCATCAGGGCCTCCGCCCGGGCGTGGTCGCCGGTGTGGTCCACGACGACCCCGAGGTTCGCGTAGGCGATCGCCTCGCTGATCCCGTCGCCCGCCCGCGCGGCCAGCTCGGGTGCCTCCGTGAGGTGGACGAGGGCCTCGGCGTCGCGCCCCTGTTCGTGCAGCACCCAGCCCAGCAGCGCCCGCACCCGCGACTGGGCGTCCAGGTCGCGTTCGTGCTCCGCCGAGGCGAGCCCGGCCTCCAGGAGCGGCACCCAGCCGTCCCTGATCCGCCACAGCATCAGCGGCCACTGCGCGAGCACGAGCCGCCAGGCCCGGTCGTGCAGGCCCAGGGCGGCGGCTGCCGCGACCGCGCCCTCCAGGGCCGGGCGCTCCGCCTCGTACCAGGCCAGCGCCGCCGCCCGGTCCTCGAACTCCCGGGTGGCCGGGGGCCGCTGGAAGTCCGGCGGCAGCGTGTAGCAGGGCTGGGAGCCGGGTTCGGCGGCGGCATCCGCCGCCAGCCCCGTGTAGAGGTAGTGGTCCAGCAGCCGGTGCAGTCCCTGGGGGTCCGCCTGGGGCGCGAGATGGCGGGCGTACAGCCGCACCAGGTCGTGCGGCGCCCAGCGGCCGGGCACGGACTCGGTGAGCAGGTGGGCCGCGGCGAGGCGGTCCAGGTCGGCGGAGGCCTGCGCGGGCGACGTCCCGGCAAGCGCGCCCGCGGCGAAACGGTCCAGGTCGGAGCCGGTGTGCAGGCCGATCGCGCGGAACATTCGGGCGGCGGGCTCGGGCAGTTGCTGCAGCGTCAGGCGCAGCGCGGCCGAGACCCCGGTGTCCTCGATGTTCAGCAGCGCCAGGCACCCCTGCTCGTCGGCGAGTTCGCCGACCATCGCGTCGAGGGTCCACTGCGGCCGCTCGGCCAGCCGGGCGCCCGTCACCCGCAGGGCGAGCGGCAGCCCGTCGCAGAGCCCGGCCAGCCGCGCGGCGGCCGCCGGCTCCGCGGCGATCCGCTCCGCGCCCAGCACGCTGCGGAGCAGCGCCACCGAGTCGGCCGGCGGGAGGTGGCCGAGGGGGACGGGGCGGGCCGCGTCGGAGGCGACGAGGCCGCCGAGCCGGTCGCGGCTGGTGACCAGCGTCGTGCAGCGGTCCCCGCCGGGGAGCAGCGGGCGCACCTGCTCGGAGGAGCGCGCGTTGTCGAGGACGACGAGCAGCCGGCTGTCGGCGGTGAGGGAGCGGAACAGCGCTCCCATCGCGTCGGCCGTCTCCGGCATCCGCTGCGCCGGGGTACCGAGCGCCAGCAGGAACTCGCGCAGCACGGCGCCGGCGTCCGGCGCCGGGGTGTCGCTGAAGCCGCGCAGGTCGGCGAAGAGCCGACCGTCGGGGAAGTCGGTGCGGCGGTCGTAAGCCCAGTGCACGGCGAAGGCGGTCTTGCCGACACCGGCGGGCCCGGTGATCAGGCAGACGGGCGCGTCCCCGGCACCGGCGGCGCGGGTGAGGGCGGCCAGTTCCGCGTCCCGCCCGGTGAATCCGCGCGGCTGCCGCGGCAGTTGCTCGGGGACCGCGACGGGCGCCTGGGGGGCGGGCCGCTGGGCGGGCGCCGGCTCGGCGGAGCGCAGCAGCGTCGCGTACGCCTCGCTGAGCGCCTCACCGGGGTCCACGCCGAGCTCCTCGGCGAGCAGCCGCCGGGTGCGGTGGTACCAGCCGATCGCGTCCGACTGGCGTCCCGAGCGGCCCAGCGCCAGCATCAGCTCGGCCGCCAGCGTCTCCCGCAGCGGGTGCGCGACGGCCTCGGTGCGCAGCACCGCGGCGGCCCGCCCGTGCTCGCCGAGCTGCCCGTACGCGTGGGCGAGCGCCTCCACGGAGGCGAGCCGCCGCTCCTCCAGGGCGCCGGCCGCCGCCTCCAGCGGCCTGCTCTGCACGGTCCCGGTGAGCGCGGGCCCCTGCCAGAAGGAGAGCGCCTCGCGCAGCATCCGCACGGTGTCGGCGGGCCGGCGCTGCACCCCGGCGAGCGCGACGAGCTCCTCGAAGCGGTGCGCGTCGACCAGCGACTCCGGCAGCTGCAGCGTGTACGCCGTCCCCTGGGTGGTCAGCTCGATCCCGTACGCGGCCGCGCCGTGCTCGGCGAGCACCGCGCGCAGCCGGGAGACGTGCCCCTGCAGGACGGTCTTGGCGTGGGCGGGCGGCTCGTCCTCCCACAGGGCGTCGATGAGCTGGGCGACGTTGACCGGCGTGTTGGGCCGCAGCAGCATCATCGCCAGCAGGCTGGAGCGCTTGGCGGGCCCCAGCGCCACGTCCCCGTTCTCCGTGACGACGGCAACGGATCCGAGCAGCCGGAACTCCACCTGACACCTCCATGATCCCCGTCGCTCCGGCAACCGAGGATACGCAGCGGTAACCGCCCCCCGACACCACGCCTGCGGCCTCCGGTCCCGCGGACACAGCCCGGCCCACCGCCGCCCGGCCGTCGCGGGCGGTCAGCGGTGGGCCGGGTCCACGGCGGACGACCGGTCAGACGTTGAAGCGGAACTCCACCACGTCGCCGTCCTGCATGACGTAGTCCTTGCCCTCCATGCGGGCCTTGCCCTTGGCGCGGGCTTCGGGGATGGAGCCGCAGGCCACGAGGTCCTCGTAGGAGACGATCTCGGCCTTGATGAAGCCGCGCTGGAAGTCGGTGTGGATGACGCCGGCCGCCTCGGGGGCCGTGGCGCCCTTCTTGATGGTCCAGGCGCGGGTTTCCTTGGGGCCTGCCGTGAGGTAGGTCTGCAGGCCGAGGGTGTCGAAGCCGACGCGGCCGAGGACGGCCATGCCGGGCTCCTCCTGGCCCATGGACTGCAGGAGCTCGAGGGCTTCCTCGTCGTCGAGCTCGATCAGCTCGGCCTCGATCTTGGCGTTCAGGAAGATCGCCTCGGCGGGGGCGACCAGCGCGCGCTGCTCGTTCTTGAAGTCCTCGTCGGTCAGCTCGTCCTCGTCCACGTTGAAGACGTAGAGGAAGGGCTTGACGGTGAGCAGGTGCAGCTCGTGCAGGAGGCGGCCCTGCTCGGTGCCGGCGTGGATGCCGGCGGCGTAGAGGGTGCGGCCCTCTTCGAGGATCTTCTGGGCGTCCAGGACCGCGGCCAGGACGGCGGCCTTCTCCTTCTGGAGGCGGGCCTCCTTGGTCAGGCGCGGGACGGCCTTCTCGACGGACTGCATGTCCGCGAGGATCAGCTCGGTGTTGATGGTCTCGATGTCGTCCTTCGGCGAGACCTTGCCGTCCACATGGACGACGTTCTCGTCCTTGAAGGCGCGGATGACCTGGCAGATCGCGTCCGACTCGCGGATGTTCGCCAGGAACTTGTTGCCCAGGCCCTCACCCTCGCTCGCGCCGCGCACAATGCCCGCGATGTCGACGAAGTCGACCGTGGCGGGGAGCAGCTTCTGCGAGCCGAAGATCTCGGCGAGCTTGGCGAGGCGCGGGTCCGGGACGCCGACGACGCCGACATTCGGCTCGATGGTGGCGAACGGGTAGTTGGCCGCCAGCACGTCGTTCTTGGTCAGGGCGTTGAAAAGGGTCGACTTGCCGACATTCGGCAGACCGACGATTCCGATCGTGAGCGACACGTGGCGACTTCCCGTAACGAGAGGAGCGAGGGGGTGGAGCGGTCCAGGCAGACCGATCCACCAGTCTACGGGGCTCGCGCACGCCCGACCCGTCGCCGTCGAACAGGAGGGCAAGGACGCGGCAAAGGCGTGTCCTGAGCGGGTATGACCGGGGTCGTCCGCCTACTTTGAGTAGGTGGAGCAACACAGCGCGCGCACAGGCACCAGGGACGGCACCGGGAACAGCGGCGAAGACGCCGGAAAGGTCCCCCGGCTGCCCAGGCCCGCCCGCCCCACCGGCTCGGTGCGGGGTTCGGCGGTCTACCGCTCGGCACAGCGCGGCCCGCTGGGCTCGCTCGGGCCCGGCGTCACGGCGCTCGCCCGGGTGGTCAGGATCCCGCAGTTCCAGCCCCGGCTCACCGGGCTGGGCACGGGGCTGCTGACCATCGTGGTCACCGTCACCGGCGGCGCGCTGGACGCCCTGCTCTTCGACGGGCCCGGCGTCCTGTTCGGCCTGCTCTTCGTCGCCGTGTGCGTCGCGTCGGCCCTGTACGTGCGGCCGTACGACCTGGTGGCGGCGCCCATCGCCGGCCCGATCGCGTTCGCCACCGCCATCGCGCTGACCGGCGACGACAACGGCGGCGGCTTCGTCGGGCACCTGCTCGGCATGTTCACCGGACTGGCCCTGCTGACCGGCTGGCTCTACACCGGCACGCTGCTCGCCGCCGCCATCGTCGGCGTCAGAGCTTTGCGGCGCTCATGGCGGCGCCGACGATCCCCGCGTTGTTCTGCAGAGCGGCCGGGACAATCTCGGCGCTGATCCCCTCGATCAGCGGCAGGAACTTCTCCGCCTTGCGGCTCACCCCGCCGCCGATCACGAACAGCTCAGGCGAGAACAGCATCTCGACGTGCGCGAGGTACTTCGTCAGCCGGTGCGCCCAGTGCTCCCAGCTGAGGTCGTCGTCCTCGCGGGCCTTGACCGAGGCGCGCTTCTCCGCGTCGTGGCCGTGCAGCTCCAGGTGGCCCAGCTCGGTGTTGGGCAGCAGCTGCCCGTCGACGAAGACGGCGCTGCCGATGCCGGTGCCCAGCGTCAGCAGGATCACCGTCCCGCCGCGGCCCCGGCCGGCGCCGAAGGTCATCTCGGCGACGCCGGCCGCGTCCGCGTCGTTCAGGAGGGCCACCGGCATGCCGAGCCGCTCGGAGATCAGGGCGCGGGCGTCCTTGCCGATCCAGTTCGAGTCGACGTTGGCCGCCGTCCGGGTCACGCCGTCCACCACGACGCCGGGGAAGGTCACCCCGACCGGCCCCGACCAGTCGAAGTGCTCCACGACCTGCTGGACGCCGTCGAGCACGGCCTCGGGGGTCGCCGGGTGCGGGGTGGAGACCTTGCAGCGCACGTCCGCCAGATCACCGCGCTCCAGGTCTACCGGTGCGCCCTTGATTCCTGTCCCGCCGATGTCAACGCCGAACACGTTCATGACCTCCACGCTAGGCGTGAACCGTTCGGTTCACCCCCTGGCAGATGCCCCGGGGGCGGTCTCCGCACGCAGGTCACGCCGCAATTCCTTGGGCAGCGAGAAGACGATGCTCTCCTCCGCCGACCGGAGGATCTCCACGTCGGCGAAGCCGCGCTCGGCCAGCCAGTCCAGCACGCCCTCGACGAGGATCTCCGGGACGGAGGCGCCCGAGGTGACGCCGACCGTGGTCACGCCCTCCAGCCACGCCTCGTCGCACTCGTCGGCGAAGTCCACCAGGTACGAGGCCCGGGAGCCGGCCTGCAGGGCGACCTCGACCAGCCGGACGGAGTTCGAGGAGTTCTTGGAGCCGACGACGATGACCAGTTCCGCCTCCGCGCCGATCTGCTTCACCGCGACCTGGCGGTTCTGCGTGGCGTAGCAGATGTCGTCGCTCGGGGGGCTGATCAGGTTGGGGAAGCGCTCCTTGAGGGCGTCGACGGTCTCCATCGTCTCGTCCACGGAGAGCGTGGTCTGCGAGAGCCAGACGACCTTGTTCTCGTCGCGCACCTCGACGTTGGCCACGTCGGCGGGGCCGTCGACGAGCGTCATGCGCTCGGGGGCCTCGCCCATGGTGCCGACGACCTCTTCGTGACCCTCGTGGCCGATCAGCAGGATGTCGTAGTCCTCGTTGGCGAACCGGACGGCTTCCTTGTGCACCTTGGTGACCAGCGGGCACGTCGCGTCGATCGAGGCCAGGCTGCGCTGGGCGGCCTCCTCGTGGACGACCGGGGCGACGCCGTGCGCCGAGAAGATCACGATGGCGTTCTCGGGCACCTCCTCCGTCTCGTCGACGAAGATCGCGCCCTTCTTCTGGAGCGTCTGCACGACGTACTTGTTGTGGACGATCTCCTTGCGGACGTAGATCGGCGCCCCGTACTGCTCCAGCGCCTTCTCGACGGTGATCACAGCGCGGTCCACGCCTGCGCAGTATCCGCGGGGGGCCGCGAGCAGGACACGTCGGGCAGTCGTAGCAGTCATGCCAGCCATGGTACGGGGCCGCCGAACGCTTCGAGGAAGGCCGCTCGGCCGCGCGGCGGCGGGTCCCCTCCGGTCCGCGGCGGGCGGGTCCGTCCGGTCCGCGGCGGGCGGGTCCGTCCGGCCGCGCTCCGCTCGTGGGGGCGGCGCCGTTCCCGCAAGCTGGGCGCATGAGCGCACCGAGCCCCGCTCCCGCCCCCGCTCCCCCGCCCGGCACGGCCCGCGCGAAGGACGGCGACGGCACCCTGCGGCGCAGCCTGAGCCTGCGCGACCTCGTGGTCTACGGGCTGCTGTTCATCGCCCCCATGGCGCCCGTCGGGGTGTTCGGCGCGCTGGACGCCAAGTCGCACGGGGCGGTCGCGCTCGTCTACGTCTTCGCGACGGCCGCGATGGCGTTCACCGCGTTCAGCTACGCCCAGATGGTGCGGGTCGTCCCGCAGGCCGGATCCGTCTTCGCCTACGCGCGGGCCGGGCTCGGCGAAGGGCCCGGCTTCATCGCCGGCTGGATGGCGATGCTCGACTACCTGCTGATCCCCGCGGTCGCCTACCTCTTCTCCGGGATCGCGCTGCACGCGCTGGTCCCGTCGGTGTCGCAGTGGGTGTGGACGACGATCGCGGTCGTGGTGACGACCGGCCTCAACCTGTGGGGGGTGCGGGCCGCGGCGGCGGTCGGCTTCCTGGTGCTCGCCCTGGAGATCGTCGTCCTGCTGGTCTTCGTGGTCTGCGCCGTGGTGGTGCTCGGCACGGACGGGGCGCAGCGCGGCTGGGCCTCGCCCTTCACCGGCCAGGGCGCGTTCTCGCTGGGGGCGGTGCTGGGCGCGGTGAGCGTGGCGGTCCTGTCCTACCTGGGGTTCGACGCCATCGCCTCCTTCGCCGAGGAGGCGGCGGGCGGCTCGGCGAAGGTGGCGCGGGCGGTGCTGTTCTGCCTCGTCCTGGCGGGGGTGCTGTTCATCGTGCAGACGTACCTGGCGGCGCTGCTCGCCCCGATGTCGGCGGCCGAGCTGGCCGCGAAGCCGGCCGGACAGGGCTCCGCCTTCTACGACACGGTGGACTCGGCCGTCGGGGGCTGGCTGCACGACCTCGTCGCCGCCAGCAAGGCGATCGGCGCGGCCTTCGCGGCGCTCGCCGGGCAGGCCGCGGCGGGCCGGCTGCTCTTCGCGATGGCCCGCGACCGGCGGCTGCCGGGGCCGCTGGCCAAGGTCGACGCCCGCAGCGGCGTGCCCCGGCGGGCGCTGCTCCTCGCGGCGGTCGTCACGCTGGTCGCCGCCGTCTGGGCGGCCCGCCGCGACGATGGTCTGGACCGGCTCGTCTCGGTCGTCGACATCGGCGCGCTGACCGCCTTCTCGCTGCTGCACCTGTCGGTCGTCGGCTGGTTCGCCGTCCGCCGCCGGGAGGGGCCGCCCGACGTGCTGCGGCACATCGTCGTGCCGCTGCTGGGGCTCGCGATCACCGTCGCCGTCATCGTCGAGGCCGCGGGCTCCGCCCAGGTCGTCGGCGCCCTGTGGCTGGCCGCGGGGCTGGTCGTGCTCGCCGCACAGTTCTCCCGGCGGCGAACGGCCGACCGGGACGGCCCCTCCACGGGCTGAGCGCGGCCGGACGAGCGCGGCAGGCTGAGCGCGGCCGGAAGCCGGTCCCGCTGTCGGCGGCGGCCGATACGCTCGGGACATGGCTCTGAGTACGTCGGCGGACACGCCGATCCCCGTCGGCGAGGTCTCCCGGCTGATCGGCGGCTGGGTGGACCGGCTCGGCGCTGTCTGGGTGGAGGGGCAGATCACGCAGCTGTCGCGGCGCCCGGGCGCGGGCGTGGTCTTCCTGACGCTGCGCGATCCGTCGCACGACGTGTCGATCTCGGTGACGTGCTTCCGGGCGGTGTTCGACCAGATCGCCGACGTGGTCGGGGAGGGCGCCCGCGTCGTGCTGTTCGCCAAGCCCGAGTGGTACGGACCGCGCGGGCAGCTGTCGCTGCGCGCGACGGAGATCCGGCCGGTCGGCGTCGGTGAGCTGCTGGCCAGGCTGGAGCAGCTGAAGCGGACGCTGGCGGCGGAGGGCCTGTTCGCGCTGGACCGCAAGCGCCCGCTGCCCTTCCTCCCGCAGTGCGTCGGGCTGGTGACCGGCCGCGCCTCGGCGGCGGAGCGCGACGTGCTGGAGAACGCGCGGCTGCGCTGGCCCGCCGTCCGCTTCGAGGTGCGCAACGTGCCCGTGCAGGGCGCGCAGGCGGTGCCCCGGGTGGTGGAGGCGGTGCGCGAGCTGGACGCGCGGCCCGAGGTCGACGTGATCATCGTCGCGCGCGGCGGCGGCAGCGTGGAGGACCTGCTGCCGTTCTCCGACGAGCAGCTGGTTCGGGCGGTGGCCGCGTGCACCACCCCGATCGTGTCGGCGATCGGACACGAGCCCGACTCGCCGCTGCTGGACCTGGTGGCGGACCTGCGCGCCTCGACCCCGACGGACGCGGCGAAGCGCGTGGTGCCGGACGTGGGCGAGGAGCTGACGCGGGTGGAGCACCTGGGGCAGCGGGCGCTGCGCGTGGTGACCGGCCTGCTGGACCGCGAGCAGCGCGGGCTGGACGCCGCGCTCAGCCGGCCGTCGATGGCCCGGCCGCACACGATGGTCGAGCAGCGCGAGGAGCAGGTCGACGCGCTGCTGGAGCGCAGCCGCCGGACGCTGCGGCACCTGCTGGAGCGGGCGGACGGCGAGCTGGAGCACACCCGGGCGCGCGTGGTGGCCCTCTCCCCCGCCGCGACCCTGCAGCGCGGCTACGCGGTGCTGCAGCGGGAGGACGGCGCGGTGGTGCGCGGCCCCGATGACGTGGCGCCGGACGAGGAGTTGCGGGCCCGGGTCGCCGGCGGTGCGTTCCTGGTGAAGGTCGCCGGACCTGTCGTACCTCCGGCCTAGGCTGGGGGCATGGCAGAACAGGACACGCTGGGATACGAGCAGGCCCGGGACGAGCTGGTCGACGTGGTGCGCCGGCTGGAGGCGGGCGGCTCGACGCTGGAGGAGTCGCTGGCGCTCTGGGAGCGCGGCGAGGAGCTCGCGCGGGTGTGCCGGCGGTGGCTGGAGGGCGCGCGGGCCCGGCTGGACGCGGCGCTGGCCGAGGAGACGGACGAGGAGTCCGTCGTCGAGTGACGCGGCGGCCGCGCGGCGGCGGTCGACCCCGGGTGGAGCGGCGATGGAACGCGCCCGGATGTGACGAGCGTCACGCCGGAGTCAGGAATGGTTGAACTTTCACACAGGTTGATGAGAGTGTTCGCGACGTGCCCGATCGGCGCAAATGCCACGATTCCTTAAGAGGTTCCCCATGACTCTCGTACTCGACGCCGCCGCCCAGGACCTGCTCTTCCGTGAGGCCCGCACGGCCAACACCTTCACCGACGAGCCCGTCACCGACGAGCAGATCCAGGCGATCTACGACCTCGTCAAGTACGCGCCGACCGCGTTCAACCAGCAGCCGCTGCGTATCGTCCTGGTGCGTTCCGCCGAGGGCCGCGAGCGCCTCGTGAAGCACATGGCCGAGGGCAACCAGCCGAAGACCGCCGCCGCCCCGCTGGTCGCGATCCTCGCCGCGGACAACGAGTTCCACGAGGAGCTGCCGACGCAGTTCCCGCACTTCCCGCAGGCGAAGGACCTCTTCTTCTCCGAGCGCTCCGTCCGCGAGCAGGCCGCCACCCTCAACGGGTCGCTGCAGGCCGGCTACTTCATCCTGGGCATCCGCGCCGCCGGCCTGGCCGCCGGCCCGATGACCGGCTTCGACGCCGCGGGCATCGACAAGGAGTTCTTCCCGGAGGGTGACCACTCGGTCCTCGCCGTCGTGAACATCGGCAAGCCCGGCACCGACTCCTGGTTCCCGACGCGCAGCCCCCGCCTGGCCTACGACGAGGTCGTCACGACCGTCTGATCGCCGGCTGATCGCGGCCTGCCGGCCGGCTGATCCTCCCGCACACCCCCCGAACGCCGGGCGCCCTTCACGGGCCGCCCGGCGTCCGTGCGTCCGCGCCGGAACGCCCGCCCTGGAACGCCCCCGGAACGCCCGCCCCGGAACGCCCCCCGGAACGCCCGCTCGAAACGGCTCGTCAGGACGCTTTGAGCGCGGCCGCCAGTTCGGCGAGCTCCTCGTCCGGGGCGGTGCCGGTGACCATCGTGGTGACGCCCTTCTCCACCCGCACCAGGGCGTTGTACTTCGGGCCCGCGTACCGGTCCCACGGCACCCCGGCGACGTCGACCGTGCGCTTGCCGTCCCGCACCGCGCGCTTGCTCTTCTCCGCGATGAACTTCGCCGACGGGCCGTTGCCCTGCTCGACGGCCGCGTACTCGTCCTGCGGGTCGACGAAGCCCAGGTGCCACTCGACGGCCTTGGCGTCCTTGCCGTCGTACGTGACCGTCGTCGCGCGCCAGTCCTTGCCGAGCCCCTCGGGCGCGGCCACCGGGAAGGGCGCGTCGCGCCGGGCCTGGCTCAGCTCCGTCTCGAAGCCGATGGGCACGACCGGGTCCGCCTTGGTGTCGTGCGGGATGAACACGTAGATCACCGCGACGACGACGCCGAGCACCGCCATCGACAGCAGCAGGTCCCACAGGGTCTGATTGCCACGCTTGTTTGCCACGCTCCTATGGTCCCCCATGCCGGCGACGGCCCCGGCCCGGGGGTCGGCCGGGCCGGCGGGCGGGCGGCGGCCGTGCGGCGCCTGGGGAGGCCGCTCATGTGACGTGCGCCCTGCTCATACTCGCGGCGAACCGATAAGGTCACAGCACCCTCTTTTCCGGCCGTCCTCGTACAGAAAGGTGCGCTGTGATGACCGAACAGCATTTGCCGCCCCAGCTCGAAGTGAGTCCCGAGGCCCCTGATCGCAACCTTGCCCTGGAACTCGTCCGGGTGACCGAGGCCGCCGCCATGGCCGCCGGTCGCTGGGTCGGCCGCGGTGACAAGAACGGCGCGGACGGCGCCGCGGTGAAGGCGATGCGCACGCTCGTCTCCACCGTCTCGATGAACGGCGTCGTCGTCATCGGTGAGGGCGAGAAGGACGACGCCCCCATGCTCTACAACGGCGAGCGGATCGGCGACGGCACCGGTGCGGAGTGCGACGTCGCCGTGGACCCCGTCGACGGGACGACGCTCACCGCCAAGGGCATGTCCAACGCGGTGGCCGTGCTCGCCGTGGCCGACCGCGGCACGATGTACGACCCGTCGGCCGTCTTCTACATGGAGAAGCTGGTCACCGGCCCCGAGGCCGCCGACTACGTCGACATCATGGCCCCCGCGTCGGTGAACATCCGCCGGGTCGCGAAGGCCAAGCACAGCGCGCCCGAGGACGTCACCGTCATGGTCCTCGACCGGCCCCGCCACGACGGGCTGGTCAAGGAGATCCGGGAGACCGGCGCGCGGATCAAGTTCATCGCCGACGGCGATGTCGCGGGCGCCATCATGGCCGTGCGCGACGGCACCGGCGTGGACATGCTGATGGGCATCGGCGGCACGCCGGAGGGCATCATCGCCGCCTGCGCCATCAAGTGCCTCGGTGGCACGATCCAGGGCCGGCTGTGGCCGAAGGACGACGCCGAGCGGCAGCGGGCGATCGACGCGGGCCACGACCTGGACCGCGTGCTGCACACCAACGACCTGGTCAGCGGCGAGAACGTGTTCTTCGTGGCGACCGGCATCACGGACGGCGAGCTGCTCCAGGGCGTCCGCTACCGCGCCGAGACCGCCACCACCGAGTCGCTGGTGGTGCGCTCCAAGTCCGGCACGATCCGGCAGATCTCCTCCACGCACCGCCTGTCGAAGCTGCGCGCGTACAGCGCGATCGACTTCGACCGCGCGCGCTGAGCAGCACGCCGAACCGCGTGCCGGAAGCCGCGCCGAGCACCACGCCCGGAGCCCGGCAGGACGGTTGAGCACGCCAACGGGCCGGGCCCGCCGACCGAAGTCGGCGGGCCCGGCCCGTTGGCGCGTTCAGCCGGCAGCGGCGATCCGGTCCGTCCGCGGCAGCTCCGCCTCACGGCGGCGCCTGCGGGCGAGTACGACCCGGCGTTCAGCGGCGGTCAGACCGCCCCACACGCCGTACGGTTCGGGCTGCCGCAGTGCGTGCTCCCGGCATTCCAGCATCACCGGGCAGCGGGCGCACACCCGCTTCGCGTTCTCCTCACGGGACAGCCGCGCCGCTGTCGGCTCTTTGGACGGGGCGAAGAACAATCCTGCCTCGTCACTGCGGCACGCCGCCTCCGAGTGCCATGGGCCTGCCAGATCCCGTGGGTGACTCGGCGGGAGGGCAGTGTCCTTGACGGGCTCGATCGGTTGAAGCACGGGATACTCCTGACGACGGCTCGGCGTTTGTCACCCTTGCCCGTCACCGCGGGTGAGCTCCACGCGTGCTGTTCCAGGGGGTCGCAACGGGGAGGAACCAGGCGGGTGACGTGGTCGAAGCCCTACCCGCTGTGCGCGTGTTCATGCGGACCGTGTTCGCCGCCAGGGCCTCTCAGTCGAACATTCGTGCGACTCAAGCGCGCATTGCCGATAGTCCGATCCGAACCACCGAACAACAGGCCTGATGAACACTGGGCGGTGGCCAAAACCAGTCGGCGTGCGCCGGGCGTAAACCCGCACCATGCATGGCGTGAACGCGCGGCATGAAGCGGGAGTGGGACGCCCGGATACCTACCCGTCGATGCGCTTGTTGATCCATTCCTTCAGGCGTTTGCCGCGCTTCGCCTTCGCGTCGACGCCACCGAAGATGGCGGCACCCGTGACGATGACGACCGGTGCGTTCGGGTCCGGCGCCTCGTAGGTCCTGACCTCGAAACCGCCGAAGATTCCCGTACCACTGCCACGCAGAGTGACGTTCTCCGGGACGCGTACTTCGACGCCGCCGAAGATCGCGGTGGCGTTGATGACGATCTGCTGGTGCTGGAAGACGGCCTCGGTCAGGTCGATCTCGACGCCGCCGAAGCAGGCGAAGGCGTTGGTGCGCCGGCCGACGAGCCAGCGGCCCTTCCGGGTCGCGCCGCCGAAGATCGCCACCAGGTTGTCCGCCACGACGGGCAGGGACGGGTCGGCCATCGGCGCGAGCGGCCGCGGCCCGCTCTCGCGGGTGGCGGGCAGGTCCCGCACCAGCGGTTCCAGCTCGCCCAGGGTCTTGGCGGCGTACACCTGGTCCAGGCGCTCCGAGTGCTCCTCCGCGCTCAACCGGCCCTCGGCCAGGGCGTCGCGGAGGATGTCGGAAATGCGGTCACGGTCGGCATCGGACGCGCGCAGCTCCGCTTCGGTGGTCGGCTTGTGCATCGGCACCGGCTGCTGCGACTTCTTCTGGAGCTGCGATTCATCCACCCGCCTACCGTACACAAACGCGATAGATCGCGACTAGGGCCTGTCCCCGAACCGGTGAGCCGCACCTCACAGCGAACGGGTGCCGGACGGGCTCTACGCTGGGACCCGTCGTCGACGCAGCCGAGTGAGGAACCCCCATGCCCGAGTTCTCCTATACGGATCTTCTCCCCCTCGGTGAGGACACGACGCCGTACCGGCTGATCACCTCCGAGGGCGTGAGCACCTTCGAGGCGGACGGGCGGACCTTCCTCAAGGTCGAGCCGGAGGCGCTGCGCACGCTCGCCGCCGAGGCGATGCACGACATCTCGCACTACCTGCGGCCGGCCCACCTCGCCCAGCTGCGGCGGATCCTCGACGACCCCGAGGCGTCGCCGAACGACCGCTTCGTCGCGCTGGACCTGCTGAAGAACGCGAACATCGCGGCGGCCGGCGTGCTGCCGATGTGCCAGGACACCGGCACCGCCATCGTCATGGGCAAGCGCGGCCAGAACGTGCTGACGTCCGGTGGTGACGAGGCGGCGCTGTCGCACGGCATCTACGACGCCTACACCAAGCTCAACCTGCGGTACTCGCAGATGGCCCCGCTGACCATGTGGGACGAGAAGAACACCGGCTCGAACCTCCCGGCCCAGATCGAGCTGTACGCGACCGACGGCGGCGCGTACAAGTTCCTCTTCATGGCCAAGGGCGGCGGCAGCGCCAACAAGTCGTTCCTCTACCAGGAGACGAAGGCGGTCCTCAACGAGGCCTCCATGATGAAGTTCCTGGAGGAGAAGATCCGCGCCCTGGGTACGGCGGCCTGCCCGCCGTACCACCTGGCGATCGTGGTCGGCGGCACCAGCGCGGAGTTCGCGCTCAAGACCGCGAAGTACGCCTCGGCGCACTACCTGGACGAGCTGCCAGGCGAGGGTTCGCCGGACGGCCACGGCTTCCGCGACCAGGGCCTGGAGGAGAAGGTCTTCGAGCTGACGCAGAAGATCGGCATCGGCGCGCAGTTCGGCGGCAAGTACTTCTGCCACGACGTGCGCGTGGTGCGGCTGCCCCGGCACGGCGCCTCGCTGCCGGTCGCCATCGCGGTCTCCTGCTCCGCCGACCGGCAGGCCGTCGCGAAGATCACCGCCGAGGGCGTCTTCCTGGAGCAGCTGGAGACCGACCCGGCGCGCTTCCTGCCGGAGACCACGGACGAGCACCTGGAGGACGACGTCGTGCGCGTCGACCTCAACCAGCCGATGGCGGACATCCGCGCCGAGCTGTCCCGGTACCCGGTCAAGACCCGGCTGTCGCTGTCCGGCACGCTCGTGGTGGCCCGCGACATCGCGCACGCCAAGATCAAGGAGCGGCTGGACGCGGGCGAGTCCATGCCGCAGTACCTGCACGACCACCCCGTCTACTACGCCGGCCCCGCCAAGACCCCCGAGGGCTTCGCCTCGGGCTCGTTCGGTCCCACCACGGCGGGCCGGATGGACGCGTACGTCGAGCAGTTCCAGGCGGCCGGCGGCTCGTTCGTCATGCTCGCCAAGGGCAACCGCTCGAAGCAGGTGACCGACGCCTGCAAGGCGCACGGCGGCTTCTACCTCGGCTCGATCGGCGGCCCGGCCGCCCGGCTCGCGCAGGACTGCATCAAGAAGGTCGACGTCCTGGAGTACGCGGAGCTGGGCATGGAGGCGGTCTGGAAGATCGAGGTGGAGGACTTCCCCGCGTTCATCGTCGTCGACGACAAGGGCAACGACTTCTTCACCGACCCGTCGGGCCCGGTGCTGTCGATCGGCCGCCGGGGCTGACGCCCCACAACACCGCGGAAGGGCCCCGCCGCTCCATCGGCGGGCCCTTCCTGCTTCCGGTCGTGCTCCCGGTCCTGCTGCCGGCGAGCGGCTACGTGAAGCGCTGGCTCGCGGAGCCGTCGCAGGCCGCCAGGCGCAGCGGCGCGCTCGCGGCGCCCTGCGCCACGCACAGGCCGGAGGCCGCCACCGGGCGGATCGTGCCCCCGCTCAGGGCGAACCGCTGGTTGGTGCCGCCGTGGCAGTCCCACAGGATGAGGCCGGTGCCCGCGCTGTACTTCGAACCGGGCACGTCCAGGCACCGGTCCTGGGTGAGCGCGATGTGCAGCGACTGGTACTGCGGGTCGTAGCCGAAGGACTGGTTGCGCCCGCCGTGGCAGCTCCAGCCGAGCAGCGCGGTGCCGTTGCGTGTCGAGCCGCCGTCGGCGTCCACGCACTGGCCGGTGGCCGCGTTGGTGAGCGGCTTGAACACGTCGTCCCAGGCGCCCTGGCGCAGCACCGGGGTGCCGGTGCTCGCCGGGTCGGCGCAGCCCGCCTCCTGGTAGCCGGAGTTGTAGAGCTGGGTCAGGCACGACGCGAAGGCGGCGTGGCCGCGGGCGTTGGGGTGGAAGGACTGGCGCACCGAGTTGGCGTCGGGCGGGAACGGGTTGCTGACGTTGACGACCAGGCCGCGCGCCCACGTGTTGTCCGTGCACGCCTCGTGCCCGTGGAAGAGCCGCGAGTTGTCGAGGTAGGTCGCCCCGGTGTCCGCCGCGGCCTGGCGCATGCCACGTTCGAAGGCGGGCACGGCGGAGTTGCGGCCCCAGGCGAGGTCCGCGTCGTATCCGGTGCAGCCGCCCGGGATCTTGCCGGGGAAGCTCGGGTTGTCGTAGATGTCGGGGCTCATCGGGCTGGGGTAGCCCATCACCACGAGGCGGTAGTCGGCGTCCGCGTAGCCGGCGTCGCGCATGACCGTCCGCAGGTCCCGCACGGTGGACTCCACCTTGGGCACCAGCGCGTCGACGCGGGCCTGCCAGCCGGGGGCGTACTTGGAGTCGCAGCTGCCCTGCAGCAGGAACCAGCGCTCCACGCAGTCGGTGATGACCGGTCCGAACTGCAGGTCGTCGTTGGCGCCCGCGACCAGCACCACCATCTTGATCTTCGTGTTGCGGGCCTTGATGGCGAGGCTGTCGCTCTGCACCAGCTCGTCCGCGTACTGCTTGCTCCCGCCGATCCTGATGTTGCCGGTGTAGGCGCCGGAGCAGGCGACGTTGTACGTCTCGTCCGCCGGGATGCCCGTGCGGTGGATCGCGGCGTCCGGGGAGCGGTGGCACCAGTTCGCGGGACCGTCGGTGCCGGACTCGTAGGTGCCGACGCCCTCGCCGGAGATCTCGCTGTCCCCGAGCGAGATCAGCCCGGTCCTCCGGTCGGCCACCGGCCGGATCGCCGGGTCCCCGTACAGGGCCGTGGCCTCGGCGGCGCGGATCTGCTCCAGGTCGGCGGGGAGCGGCTTGACGGCGCTCTGCGGGGCGGCGGACGCGGTGGTGGTCAGCCCGGCACCGCCCGCGAGCACGGTCGCGAGCACGGCCAGCACAGTCCCGGCCGCACGACATCGTCTCTTCTTCGACATGCGCATACGTCGCTCCTCCCACAGGAATGAAACGGGCTACGGCACTGTCCTACTGATGGGTATTACTTGGAAGTAGTACGACCATGGGAATGTTGACGAGGCGTTGCCGAGGAAAGGAATCCAGCCATGTCCGAGGAGTCCAACGACCGGCCCTTCCGGATCGAACACGATTCGATGGGCGAGGTACGGGTGCCGGCGGACGCGAAATGGCGGGCCCAGACCCAGCGGGCGGTGGAGAACTTCCCGATCTCCGGCCGGCCGATCGAGCGCGCGCACATCGAGGCGCTGGCCCGGATCAAGGCGGCCGCAGCCAAGGTGAACGCCGGCCTCGGCGTCCTGGACAAGGACATCGCCGACGCGGTCCAGGAGGCCGCGGCCGAGGTGGTGGAGGGCCGCTGGGACGACCAGTTCCCCGTCGACGTCTTCCAGACCGGCTCCGGCACGTCCTCGAACATGAACGCCAACGAGGTCATCGCGACCCTGGCCACCGAGCGGCTGGGCCGCGACGTGCACCCGAACGACCACGTCAACGCGTCGCAGTCGTCCAACGACGTGTTCCCCTCGTCCATCCACATCGCGGCCACCGCCGCCGTCACCCGCGACCTCGTCCCCGCCCTGGAGCACCTGGCGGAGTCCCTGGAGCGCAAGGCGGCCGAGTTCGCGGACGTCGTGAAGTCCGGTCGCACGCACCTGATGGACGCCACGCCCGTGACGCTGGGCCAGGAGTTCGGCGGCTACGCGGCCCAGGTCCGGTACGGCGTCGAGCGGCTGCGGGGCGCGCTGCCCCGGCTGGCGGAGCTGCCGCTCGGCGGCACCGCGGTCGGCACCGGCATCAACACCCCGCCCGGGTTCTCCGCCGCGGTGATCGCCGAGGTGGCGCGGACCACCGGGCTGCCGCTGACCGAGGCGCGCGACCACTTCGAGGCGCAGGGCGCCCGGGACGGCATCGTCGAGGTGTCCGGGCAGCTCAAGACGGTCGCGGTCGGGCTGACCAAGATCTCCAACGATCTGCGCTGGATGGCGTCGGGCCCGCGGACCGGACTGGCCGAGATCAACCTGCCCGACCTCCAGCCGGGCTCGTCGATCATGCCGGGCAAGGTCAACCCGGTGATCCCGGAGGCCGTGCTGATGGTCGCGGCCCAGGTCGCCGGGAACGACCTGACGATCACGATGGCCGGCGCCGCCGGGAACTTCGAGCTCAACGTGATGCTGCCGGTCATCGCGCGGAACGTGCTGGAGTCCGTCCGGCTGCTCGCCAACGTCTCCCGGCTGCTCGCCGACCGCACGGTCGACGGCATCACCGCCAACGTGGAGCGGGCCCGCGAGTACGCGGAGTCCTCGCCGTCGGTGGTCACGCCGCTCAACAAGTACCTCGGCTACGAGGAGGCGGCCAAGGTCGCCAAGAAGGCCGTCGCGGAGCGGAAGCGGATCCGGGACGTGGTGATCGAACTGGGCTACGTCGAGCAGGGAAAACTGACCGAGGAGCAGTTGGACGCGGCACTGGATGTGCTGCGCATGACCCATCCTTAAGGGCTGATCCGTAAGATCTGTTCATGACAGCCGACACTCTTCTTGACGGAAACGGGCCGAGTACCAGCGGCTACTGGTCGCCGGGTGAGCAAGTGTTGTGGCGTTATCGGGGCAACGGCACCGACGAGCTGCACATCTGCCGCCCGGTGACCGTCGTGCGCGACGACGCCGAGCTGCTCGCGGTCTGGATGGCCCCCGGCACGTCCTGCGTGAAACCGGTGCTCGCCGACGGCTCGCCCATCCACCGCGAGCCGCTCGCGACCCGCTATCTGAAACCGCGCACTACGCGCGTCGATCAGTGGTGGGGCACGGGTGTGCTGAAACTCGCACACCCCGGCGACCCGTGGTCGGTCTGGCTCTTCTGGGACAAACACTGGCATTTCAAGAACTGGTACGTGAACCTGGAAGAGCCGCGCAGGCGGTGGTCCGGGGGTGTGGACTCCGAGGACCACTTCCTGGACATCGCGGTCCGCCCGGACCGCAGCTGGCACTGGCTGGACGAGGACGAGTTCGCCCAGGCGCAGCTCGCGGGCCTTATGCCCACCGAACGTGCCGAGCGGGTACGGTCGGCCGGACTGGCCGCGGCCGAGGTCATCCGGGCCTGGGGCCGGCCCTACCGGGACGGCTGGGAGGACTGGCGCCCGGATCCCGGCTGGCCGGTACCGTCACTCCCGGACGACTGGAACCGTCCGGCAAAGTGACCTCGTGAGCCCCTTGATGCGCCCCGGGTCGTCAAACGTAGGATCGGGCTCCGCAACATTGAGCAATTCCGAACCTGCACCCAGAGCCTGACGCCAAGTCATCAGCCACGCGCACCAAGGAGGACCGAGGCAGTGGGAACCGGCGGCTACGAGGACACAGAGCGGGACCGCGACGGCCAGGCCGAAGCGTTCGACGCGATCGGCGACCGGTACGACGAGGCGTTTCCCCACAAGGACGGCCAGGTCATCGCGGGCAAGTGGCTCGCCGAGAAGCTGCCCACCGGATCGCGGGTGCTCGACCTGGGCTGCGGCACCGGCCTGCCCAGCATCCGGCAGCTCGCCGAGGCGGGGCATCGGGTCGTCGGCGTCGACCTCTCCGCCGGGATGCTCGCGCTGGCCGCGCAGTACGTCCCGGAGGCCGAGTTCCACCAGGGGGACATCGCCGACGTCCACCCCGGTGGCCCACTCGACCTGGGCCGGTTCGACGCGGTCACGGCCTTCTTCTCGCTGCTGATGCTGCCGCGCGCCGAGATTCCCCACACGCTGCGCGCCATTCATGATCTGCTGGAGCCGGAAGGCCTCTTCGTCCTGTCGATGGTCGAAGCGGATGTGGACGATTTCGCCATCCCGTTCCTTGGTAACACCATCCGGGTATCCGGTTATCTACGGGATGATTTGCACCAGGTGGTGGCGGACGCGGGCTTCGCGGTGATCGAGGAGGACTCGTACGCCTATGCACCGGCGAGCACGGACGTGCCGCCGGAGGAGCAGCTCTTCCTCTACTGCCGACGACGCGCCTGACACGGCCCAATCCCCCGCCGCGGCCAGCGCGTGGCGCATCAACCGGATGGAACGACTCGCGTGACCACGGATCGCACGCCCCCGCCCCCGGCGCGGCAACCGGGACCGGACGCCGCCCTGCCGGCACCGCTGCCGGACCCGCGCGGCGGTTTCCGCCTGCCCCCGGGCTCCGATCAGGGGGACCAGCCTGCCCAGCCCGCCCAAGCGCCGCTCGACAACCGTTCCGCGCGCGACCGGAAGGCGGCCGGGGCCGCGGCCGCGGCCCGGCGCGACCAGCCGGCCGACGCGTCGTTCGCCAGCACCCCGCCCCGCGGCACCACGGGGCCCGGGGGCGCCGCCATGGAGCCGGCGGGCCATCCCCGGCACGAGGAGCCGGCCGAGCCGACCCCGGTGACGCCCGCGGGGCCCGCGTCGCCCACCCCGCCCGGCGGCACCCCGGCCGGCCGCCCGGGGACCCCGGGCGCCGAGGCCGAGCGGCTGCGCTACGTCGGGGCGGCCACCCGGCGGATCGCCCGCGGCCTGGACCTCGACGAGATCCTGCTGGGCCTGTGCCGCTCCGCGGTCCCCGCGTTCGCCGACGCGATCCTGGTCTACCTCCGCGACCCGCTGCCGGTCGGCGACGAACGGCCCTCGGGTCCGCTCGTGCTGCGCCTGCGGCGTGCCGACGGCGGCCTGGACGAGCCCAGCGGGCAGTCCTACGTCGGCACCGTGCTGCCCCCGGTGCCGGCCGAGCCGGCCGCCTACGGCGGCGCCGCCGAGAGCACCCTCGTCCGGCTGGACGGGCCGCTCGCGGAGGTGCTGCGCGGGGTGCGCCCGGTCTTCGCCGAGCACCCGCAGTCCGCCGCCGCGCTGGAGGAACTGCTGCGCTTCGGCGAGGGCCCCTCGGCCTCCGCCGGCGCGTCCCGGCTCGGTGAACGGCCCGGATTACACCCCGAGCCGGGTACCGCCAGGTCCGACCGGAACGACGGGTCGCCGCACTCCCCCGTCCTGCCGACCGGACGCCGCGCGATACTCGCCCCGCTGCGCGGCCGGCGCCGGGTCATCGGCGCCGCCGTGCTGCTGCGCCGCCCCGACCGCCCGCCGTTCGAATCCGACGACCTGCTGGTCGCCGCCCAGCTCGCCACCCACACGGCGCTGGGCGTCGACAAGGCGGTGCTCTACGGGCGCGAGGCGTACATCGCGGACGCCCTGCAGCGCGAGATGCTGCCCGACTCCCTGCCGCAGCCCACCGGGGTCCGGCTCGCCAGCCGGTACCTGCCGGCCGCCGAGTCGGCCCGGGTCGGCGGCGACTGGTACGACGCGATCCCGCTGCCCGGCAGCCGGGTCGCGCTCGTCGTCGGCGACGTCATGGGCCACTCCATGACCTCGGCGGCGATCATGGGCCAGCTGCGCACCACCGTGCAGACCCTCGCGGGGCTCGACCTGGCGCCGCAGGAGGTGCTCTACCACCTGGACGAGCAGGCCCAGCGGCTCGGCAGCGACCGCATGGCCACCTGCGTGTACGCGGTCTACGACCCGATCGCCCACCGCTTGGTCGTCGCCAACGCGGGACATCCGCCGCCCATCCTGCTGCACGCCAACGGCCTGGCCGAGGTACTGCGGGTACCGCCGGGCGCGCCGATCGGCGTCGGCGGGGTGCCGTTCGAGGCCGTCGAGCTGCCGGCGCCCGCCGGGGCGACGCTCGTGCTGTACACCGACGGCCTCGTCGAGTCGCGGACGCGGGACGTATGGGGCGGCATCGAGCTGCTGCGCGAGCGGCTGCACGACGCCGCGACCGTGCTGTCGCCGCCGCCGCTGGAGCCGCTCTGCGACGAGATCCTGGAGATCCTCGGCCCCGGCGACCGGGACGACGACATCGCGCTGCTCGCCGCCCGCTTCGACGGGATCTCGCCGAGCGATGTCGCGTACTGGTACCTGGAGCCGCAGCCGCAGACCGCGGGGCGGGCCCGGCGGCTCGCCCGCCAGGCGCTGCGCCGCTGGGACCTGGAGCACCTGATCGAGCCGACCGAGCTGCTGGTGAGCGAGATCGTCACCAACGCCGTCCGGTACGCGGAGCGGCCCATCACGCTGCGGCTGCTCCGTACCGACGTGCTGCGCTGCGAGGTCGGCGACGACGCGCCGCTGCTGCCGCAGATGCGGCACGCCCAGCCGCAGGACGAGGGCGGCCGCGGCCTGTACCTCGTCAGCCGGATGGCCCAGCGATGGGGCGCCACGCGGCTGAGCGCGGGCAAGGTCGTCTGGTTCGAGCTGGCCGTTCCGTCGGTTCCGTAGCCACCGGAGTCGGCTCCGCGGGCACGGGCGCGCCCGGCCGAGGCGCGCCCGCCGGCGCCGCCCCGCGCGCCCGTCAGCAGCATGCCGTGGCCGGCGTGCCGAGCGGGCGCATCGGTGCGAGGGTGGTCGGAGCCACCCCGCGCCCGGTCGGCGCGGTCGGCGACGAGCCCCTCCGGCTCCGAGGACGCAGCCCCGGCGCACGTGGTCACCCCCCTCCGTGCCCCGGGGCTGCATCGCGTCCCCGTCCCGATGTCCTGGTGCCACCTCATGGCCTGGGCTCCGGCTAATGTGCTATCACTATGCTAGCCGAGCGAACGAGCACGGCGCGCATCGTGAACGGGGTACCCATGTCCGAGCACCGCACCGACGACCTCCAGCCCGAGATCCCCGAAATGCCCGCCCCGAAGGTCACCGAGCGGGTGGCCGCCGGCATGCCGGGGCTGCCCTTCCTGCTGATCGCCGTCCCCGTCCTGTTCGGCGGCATCGCGCTCTTCATCGGCGGCATCGCCGAGGCGAAGGACAGCGGCGGCGCCCTGGCGGGCGGCCTGATCGCCGCCGGGGTGGTGATCGCGCTCGCCGCCTTCATCACCATGTTCGGCCTCACCCAGGTCGCTCCCGGCGAGGCCCGCGTCTGCCAGCTCTTCGGCCGCTACCAGGGCACCATCCGGCAGGACGGGCTGCGCTGGGTGAACCCGTTCACCAGCCGCCGCAAGATCTCCACCCGGATCCGCAACCACGAGACCGCGGTCCTGAAGGTCAACGACTCGTACGGCAACCCGATCGAGCTGGCCGCCGTCGTCGTCTGGCAGGTCAGGGACTCGGCGCAGGCGGTCTTCGAGGTCGACGACTTCGTGGAGTTCATCGCCATCCAGACCGACACCGCCGTCCGGCACATCGCCACGAACTACCCGTACGACGCGCACGACCTGGAGGGCCTGTCGCTGCGCGGCAACGCCGAGGAGATCACCGAGAAGCTCTCCGTCGAGATCGCCGCCCGGGTCGGAGCGGCCGGTGTGAAGATCATCGAGTCCCGCTTCACCCACCTCGCCTACGCCCCCGAGATCGCCTCCGCGATGCTCCAGCGCCAGCAGGCCGGGGCGATCGTGGCCGCCCGCCAGACCATCGTCGAGGGGGCGGTCGGCATGGTCGAGTCCGCGCTGACCCGGATCTCCGAGCAGGGCATCGTGGAGCTCGACGAGGAGCGCAAGGCCGCCATGGTCAGCAACCTGCTCGTCGTCCTGTGCGGCGACCGCGCCGCCCAGCCCGTACTCAACACCGGAACCCTCTACCAGTGACGGAACCCGCTCCCCGCAGCGCCCGCAAGCAGGTGCTGCTGAGGCTCGACCCCGCCGTCCACGACGCCCTGGCGACGTGGGCGGCGACCGAGCTCCGCAGCACCAACGCGCAGATCGAGTTCCTGCTGCGCCGGGCCCTCGCCGAGGCCGGGCGCCTGCCCGGCGCAGCCCAGCCGATCGCCCGCAGGGGCCGGCCGCCCCGGCCGCCGAAGCCGGCGGAAGACCCGGGGGAGAATCCGAAGGAGACCTGAGCCACCTCTCTGACCTGCGATATTGCACTACACACTACGTCTATACACACCACGTATACACGTCATGTAGAGTGCTCGCATGTCAATCGGCCACACCCTGCTCGGGCTTCTTGAGTCCGGCCCACGCCATGGTTACGACCTCAAGCGCGCCTTCGACGAACGCTTCGGACACGACCGCCCGCTGCACTACGGGCAGGTCTATTCGACGATGGCCCGGCTGCTGAAGAACGGGCTCGTGGAGGTCGAGGGCATAGAGCCCGGCGCCGGCCCCGAGCGCAAGCGCTACGCGATCACCGACGCCGGGCTGACCGACGTCGAGACGTGGCTCGCCCAGCCCGAGAAGCCCGAGCCGTACCTGCAGACGACCCTCTACACGAAGGTCGTCCTGGCGCTGCTGACCGGTCGCAGCGCCGTCGACCTGCTGGACACCCAGCGGGCCGAGCACCTGCGCCTCATGCGCGAGCTGACCCGCCGCAAGTCCGGCGGCGACCTCGCCGACCAGCTCATCTGCGACCACGCCCTGTTCCACCTCGAAGCGGATCTGCGGTGGCTGGAACTGACCGCCGCCCGGCTCGACCAGCTCGCGACGGAGGTCCGCCCGTGACCAGCTCGACCCCCCAGGCCGGCGCGGCGCTGCTGACCGCCGACGCGCTGCGCAAGACCTACGGCCCGACCCCCGCCCTGGACGGCGCCGACTTCACCATCCGCTCCGGCGAGGTCGTGGCCGTGATGGGCCCCTCCGGCTCCGGCAAGTCGACGCTGCTGCACTGCCTCGCCGGCATCGTGCGGCCCGACTCCGGCAAGGTCCTGTACCGGGGCGACGAACTGTCCGCGATGACCGACGCCCAGCGCAGCGCGCTGCGCCGCGGCGACTTCGGGTTCGTCTTCCAGTTCGGCCAGCTCGTCCCCGAGCTGACCTGCGTCGAGAACGTCGCGCTCCCGCTGCGGCTGAACGGCACCCGCCGCAAGGAGGCCGAGCGGCTGGCCACCGAGTGGCTGCACCGGCTGGAGGTCGACGACCTCGGCCACAAGCGCCCCGGCGAGGTCTCCGGCGGCCAGGGCCAGCGCGTCGCCGTGGCCCGCGCGCTCGTCGGCGGACCCCGGGTGGTCTTCGCGGACGAACCGACCGGTGCCCTGGACTCCCTCAACGGCGAGCGCGTCATGCGGCTGCTGACCGACGCCGCCCGTGACACCGGCGCGGCCGTCGTCCTGGTCACCCACGAGGCGCGGGTCGCCGCGTACTCCGACCGCGAGATCGTCGTGCGGGACGGCAAGTCCCGCGACATGGAGCGGGTCGCGTGAGCACGCCTTCCGACACCACCGCGCGCACCACCGCACCCGCCGCCGCCCGCACCGACGTCCGCACCTGGGCCCGTGACCTCGCCCTCGGCGCGCGCTTCACGCTCGCCGGCGGCCGGGAGGGCTGGATCCGCGGCCTGCTGACCGCCGTCGGCGTCGGCCTCGGGGTGGCGGTGCTGCTGCTGGCCTCCGCCGTCCCGGCGATGATGGACGCCCGCTCGCACCGCAGCCATGACCGCGACGACATGTACTTCGGCGAGAAGCTGCGGCCGAGCGCCGCGACGCTGCTGATCGACTCCGCCGACACCGTGTACCACGGCAAGGACATCTACGGCCGGGTCCTGCGCCCCGACGGGGACAAGGCCCCGGTGCCGCCGGGCCTCGCGAGGATCCCGGCTCCCGGCGAGATGGTGGTCTCCCCCGCCCTCGCCAAGGTGCTGGACTCCCCCGACGGCAAGCTGCTCAAGGAGCGGCTGCCCTACCGCGTCACCGGCACCATCGCCAAGGCCGGGCTGCTCGGCCCGACCGAACTCGTCTACTACGCGGGCAGCGACACCCTCACCGACGCCCGCGGCCACGCCACCCGCGTGGACCGGATCGGCGGCCAGCAGCACGACTCCGAGGGGCTGGGGCCCATCCTGACCCTGCTCGTCATCATCGGCCTCGTCGTGCTGCTGATGCCGGTGGCCATCCTCATCGCCACCGCCGTCCGCTTCGGCGGCGAACGCCGCGACCGGCGGCTCGCCGCCCTGCGCCTGGTCGGCGCCGACAACCGGATGACCCGGCGGATCGCCGCCGGCGAGGCGCTCGTCGGCGCCCTGGTCGGGCTGGTGTTCGGGCTCGGGTTCTTCCTGCTCGGGCGGCACTTCACCGGGCAGATCGAGCTCTACAACATGAGCGTCTTCTCCTCGGACGTGCGGCCCAGCGCCGGCCTCGCCCTGCTGATCGTGCTCGGCGTCCCGGCGGCGGCCGTCGCCGTCACCGTCCTCGCGCTGCGCGGCATCGCCATCGAGCCGCTGGGCGTCGTCCGGAACGCGGCACTGCGCAAGCGCCGGCTGTGGTGGCGGCTGCTCATGCCCGTCCTCGGACTGGCCCTGCTGGCACCGCTGTTCGGCGGCGTCCAGGGCGACGCGGACCTCAACGCGTACCAGGTCTCGGCCGGCGCGATCCTGCTGCTCGTCGGCGTCACCGCCGTCCTGCCCTGGCTCATCGAGATGATCGTCAACCGCTTCGGCGGCGGCCGCGTCCCGTGGCAGCTCGCCACCCGCCGCCTGCAGCTCAACAGCGGCGCCTCCGCGCGGATGGTGCAGGGGATCACCGTCGCGGTGGCCGGCGCCATCGCCCTGCAGATGCTCTTCGGCGGCATCGAGAACGACTTCACCACCAATACCGGCAGGGACCCTAACCGGGCCCAGATGCAGGCGGCCTTCGACGTCACGAGCGGCTCGCAGGCGACCACGACCTTCGACGCGTACCGCACCACCCCGGGGGTGCGCTCGTCGCTCGGCCTCGTCCAGGCGTCCGCCATTCCCGGCGGCGCGGCGGCGAAGGCGAAGGCCTCCGGCAGCCCCGACGCGGTGAGCGAGATCCTGGAGTTCCCGGTGTTCGTCGGCGACTGCGCCGCGCTCGCCGAGATCGCCGCCGTCGGCGACTGCCGCGACGGGAGCGTCTTCCGGGTCCTGCCGGACGCGTCGTACACGACCCCGCCGGACGTCACCGGGGCCGGCGGGCAGCTGGACCTCAACGCCCCGGACGGCGGCGTGCTGACGGGGCCGTCCCGGCCCTGGTCCGTCCCCGCGGACACCCGCACGGTGAAGTCCCGCCCGAGCCCCAACGGCGACCTGCAGTGGGGCATCCTCGCCACGCCCGCCGCCCTGGACGTGGCGCGGATGCGGGACCCGCGCGCCACGGTGCTGGTCAAGCTCGACGCGCAGCGGCCGGACGCGGAGGAACACGTCCGCAACACCACGGCGAAGCTGGGCTCGGGCGCGAGCGTCTACACGCTGGAGAGCACCCGCACGGCGCACAAGTACACGAGCATCAAGCGCGGCCTGCTCATCGGCGCGGTCACCACGCTGCTGCTGATCGGCGTCAGCCTGCTGGTCTCGATGCTGGAGCAGCTGCGCGAGCGCAAGAAGCTGCTCGCGGTGCTGATCGCCTTCGGCACCCGGCGCTCCACCCTGGGGCTGTCGGTGCTGTTGCAGACCGCCCTGCCGGTCGCCCTCGGCCTGGCGCTGGCCGTCGTCGGGGGTCTGGGGCTCGGCTCCGTCCTGCTGAAGATGGTCGGCTCGCCGATCCGCGTCGACTGGGTGAGCGCCGCGACGATGTCGGGCGTCGGGGCGGGCGTCGTCCTGCTCGTCACCCTGCTCAGCCTGCCGCCGCTGTGGCGCATGATGCGCCCGGACGGGCTGCGGACCGAGTAGCCGGGCCGCGGACCGCACCGCACCCACCGATCCGGCGCCGCCGGCCGGACCTGCTTCCCTCAGGCCCGGCCGGCGTCCGCCGTCGTGCCGCCCGGCGCCGTACCGGGCGCGGCCGTGCCGTCCGCCGCCGTTTCGTCCGCGTCCAGGACCCGGACCGGCAGCGGCCGCAGCGCCTCGCGCAGCGCGGCGGCGAAGGCGGTGAACTCCTCCGCGCGGGCGGTCCCGCTCCGCATCGCGAGGGCGATCCGCCGCGACGGCGCCGGGTCCTCGAAGTACCCGGTCGACAGCTGGTCGTTGCGCCCGGTCTCCACCAGCAGCGCGGTCCGCGGCAGCAGCGTCACCCCGAGCCCGCCCGCGACCAGCTGCACGAGCGTGGAGAGCCCGGCCGCGGTCGTCGTCACCGGCACCCCGCCCGGCCGTCCCGCCTCCCGGCAGATGTCGAGCGCCTGGTCGCGCAGGCAGTGCCCCTCGTCGAGCAGCAGCAGGTCCATCTCCCGCAGCGCCTCCCGCGGGATGGCCTGCCGCCCGGCCAGCCAGTGCCCCTGGGGCGCGACCACGGCGAAGTCCTCGTCGAACAGCGGCAGTTCGGTCACCCCGGGCATCCCGAGCGGCACCGCGAGCAGCAGCAGGTCCAGCCGCCCGCCGGTCAGCCCCTCCAGCAGCGACGACGTCTGCTCCTCGTGCACCTGCAGATCCAGCTCGGGGTAGCGCACGTGCACCAGCCGCAGCACCGTCGGCAGCAGGTACGGCGCGACGGTCGGGATCACCCCGAGCCGCAGCACCCCGGTGAACGGCGCCCGCGCCGCCTCCGCCTCCTCCATCAGCTCCCCCACGGCGTCGAGCACGCTCCGTGTCCGCGCGGCGATCCGCTCCCCGGCGGCGGTCAGCAGCACCCTGCGCGTCGTCCGCTCGACCAACTGCACCCCCAGCGTCTCCTCCAGCGCGGCCACCGCCCCGGAGAGCGCCGGCTGGCTGGTCCCGATGGACGCCGCCGCGTCACGAAAGTGCAGGTGTTCGGCCACGGCGGCGAAGGCCCGCAACTGCGGCAGGCTGGGTTGCTTGCTCATGACCACTCCCGGCTACTGATAGGTGACTCCGATCAACGCCGTCGAGTCTAGCTATTTCCGCGATCAATGATCTCCATGGGAGGGTGTTATACGTCCAACCTGCTGGAAAACCCCAAAAGGGATTTCCTACGTAACAAGGAGAGCGTGTGCTCACTGTCGGTGACAAGTTCCCCACCTACGACCTGACCGCCTGCGTCGACCTCGACGCGGACAAGGCCTTCGCTCAGATCGACCACAAGTCGTACGAGGGCAAGTGGCGCGTGGTGTTCTTCTGGCCGAAGGACTTCACCTTCGTCTGCCCGACCGAGATCGCCGCGTTCGGCAAGCTGAACGACGAGTTCGCCGACCGTGACGCCCAGATCCTGGGTGTCTCCGGCGACTCCGAGTTCGTGCACCACGCCTGGCGCAAGGACCACGCCGACCTGCGTGACCTGCCCTTCCCGATGCTCGCGGACTCCAAGCACGAGCTCATGCGCGACTGCGGCGTCGAGGGCGAGGACGGCTTCGCGCAGCGTGCCGTGTTCATCGTCGACCCGAACAACGAGATCCAGTTCACGATGGTGACCGCCGGCTCCGTGGGGCGCAACCCCAAGGAGGTGCTGCGGGTGCTCGACGCGCTGCAGACCGACGAGCTGTGCCCGTGCAACTGGAGCAAGGGCGAGACGACCCTCGACCCGGTCGCGCTCCTCGCGGGCGAGTGATCCGGTATGTCACTGGACAACCTCAAGTCGGCGCTGCCCGACTACGCCAAGGACCTGAAGCTCAACCTCGGCTCGGTCATCGGTAACTCCGAGCTCCCGCAGCAGCAGCTGTGGGGCACGGTGCTCGCCGTCGCCATCGCGTCGCGCTCGCCGCGGGTGCTGAGCGAGCTGGAGCCGGAGGCGAAGGCCAACCTGACGCCCGAGGCGTACACCGCCGCGAAGTCCGCCGCCGCCATCATGGCGATGAACAACGTCTTCTACCGGACCCGGCACCTGCTGTCGGACCCGGAGTACGGCACGCTGCGCGCGGGGCTGCGGATGAACGTCATCGGCAACCCGGGTGTGGAGAAGGTCGACTTCGAGCTGTGGTCGCTGGCCGTCTCGGCCGTCAACGGCTGCGGCCAGTGCCTGGACTCGCACGAGGCCGTCCTCCGCAAGGCGGAGGTCTCCCGCGAGACGATCCAGGAGGCGGTCAAGATCGCCGCCGTCGTCCAGGCGGTCGGCACGACGCTGGACGCCGAGGCCGTCATCTCCGGCAGCGCCGGCTGAACGGTCCCACCCCGCACGTACGAAGGGCCCCCGACCGATGGTCGGGGGCCCTTCCGACCT
>NZ_JBEYJD010000052.1:0-56672 GCF_040636125.1 Streptomyces sp. NPDC006733
CCAGGTGACCGTCTCGGCACTGGCCCGCCGCTTCGACGTCAAGGTCGCGAGTCTGTACTCCCACGTGCAGAGCTCCCACGACCTCAAGACCCGGACGGGGATCAGACGTAGGCCGGGTCCTTCATCAGGATCGTGGCCAGCGGCTTGACGTCGTCCACCGCCAGCGCGGTGAAGGTGACACCGAGCTTCACCGCGCCGGTGCGGGTCATGGAGAGCTCCTCGGTCTCGGTGACCTGACCGCGCGGGATGTAGAAGCGGTACGTGGCGGCCGTCCCGTCGGTGAACTCGATGCCCAGCGCCCGCTCGTCCTGCTTCGGGGTGGTGGACAGGTCGTACTTGAACTGCCCGGCGGGCGTGCCGGCGACCACCGCGTCACCGCCCATGAAGAACGGGAACGTGTCCTTGTTCAGCTGGAGCAGCTGGAACTTCACGGTCAGGTCGCGGTCGGCGTAGATGAAGCGCGCCGGGCTCACCGACTGCCAGGTCTCCACCGGGTCGAGCTTGTCCTTCTTGTTGAACTTGATGCCGTCGGTGGTGGTGTAGCCGAGGTCGCGCCACTTGGTGGCGTCCCAGGCGGCGACCGTGTCGACCGGACCGGCGGTGCCGAGCGGGGCGACGAGGATCCGGCCGGTGCCCGCTACGCGGATCTCGGCGCCGTTGTTGCCTGCCATCAGAACTCCTAGGGATACGACGGAATATGACGAGATATGACGGGATATGACAAAGGCCCTGCCGTCCGGCAGGGCCCGATCTGGGGGTGGTGCGGTGGGAGGGGACTACGCGGGACGTACGGACAGCCGCACCGTGGACAGGTAGCGGTTGCCGTTCGGCCGGTTGTAGTCGGGCAGCCAGCGCGGGCCGTCCGCCTCCGCGAGGTCGGCGACGAGGGCGCCGCCGTACGAGGTGCCGACCACTTCGAGGAGCGCGGCCCGGGCGCTCAGGGCGACGGAGTGTGCCGTCGTCTTGTCCGGGCCGTAGACCTCCAGGTCGACGAGCGGACGGTCCAGGTGCAGGTCGTCGACCCACGCGCCACCGGCGCGGGAGACGAGGACGGCCTTCTGCGTGCCGTCGAAGCCGGCCGGCGGTCGGTTGTCGACGACGACCCCGGCCAGCTCGGCACGGTTCTTGAGGTGGTCGACGACGAGGCGTTCGACGTCGGGGAACACGATGGTGCTCACATGGATGCTCCGTTCCGATCAGGAGGGCCGGAGGAGCCGGCGGCGCGGCTGCGACCCAGGGGGAGAACTGGACCGCGCCGCCGGCCGGGTCGCCCGGAGTCCAGGGGGCGGAGTCCGGGCAACACAAAGCGGCAGGTCCGCCGCCCGGTTCCCCGGGCGCAGCTCTGCCGCTGCTCCAAGTGTGATCGAGCCTCCCGGATCCCGCAACTCGCTTTCCCGCAGGCCGTGTCGGGGCGGCACCGGGGCGGTACCGAGGCGCTGTCGGGGCGGACATACGAATGCCCCGCCGCAGTCGGGTTGCGGCGGGGCATTCGGGGGTGGGAGCGGGGGGCGGGCGAGCGGTGGTCAGTCGGGCTCGCTGTCGGTGCGCGTCCGGCCGGTCCTGCGGGTGCGGCGCTCGGCGGCGAAGACGTCCTCGAGCCGGAAGAGCTGGGCCCGGCCCTGCTTGCCTGCCGGTACGAGGTACCGGAGCTGGACCCACTTCCGGATGGTCGCCTGGCTGACGGAGACTTCGGCCGACGCGAGGTCGGCGGTGATCAGCGATGTCATCGGGCACCCTCCGCCGGGAGATCCGTCGGGAGATCCGTCGCGCGGTCCGTCGGGAGGTCCTTCGAGAAGTCCGTCGAGAGGTCCGTGGTGTTCCATCCGTGCCGGAACTCCGGGGTGTCGCCGCACGGGCAGGCGTCGTCGGAGCAGCGACAGGCCGGATTCGCGCAGAGCACCGTGCCCCGCTCGGGGAAGGCGCGCAGCGACACCGAGTCGCAGAACGGGCAGCGGCCGGGGATCCGGACGATCTGCTCGGGATCGCCGAGCGCCCGGGCGCACCTCCGCGCCATCCGCCGGACCTCCTCCAGCACGTGTGCGGAGAGGGCCGGGTCCTGGTCGACGCGGTCGAGGAGTCCGGCGATGCGCTGCAGCCGGACGGGAACGGAGACGGCTCGTGCGGGCCGCAGCCCGAGCCGTTCACGCACGGCCTCCTCCAGCTCGGTGACGCCGTCCGAGATGTCGCGGATGGTGTCGGAGATGAAGATCCGCATCGGGGCGGTTCCGCCGCCCGACGGGGCCGGCCCGCGCGGCCCTGAGCGCCGCTGCGGACTCGGTACCAACTCCTCCAGCAGAACGGGATATTGGCGAATCAGGGATTCGATCCACAGGCCGGTGCTCACCATGACTCCTCGATCTCGGGCACCGCGTACGCATCCGTGGTGCGGGCCTGCCGTACCTCGCGTCCGTTGCGCCACAATCGGCCACCGCTCACGCCGTCGAACCAGCTGTGGGTGGGGTCGACGACGGCCTCGCACTCCCGCCGGATCGGGCACTGATTGCAGGCGCGCAACACGTCTCCGGCTTCGGAGCGCCGCAGGGTGAATACGGACTGTGGTGGGAGGTCCAGGCAGGCGGCGGACAACCGCCAGTCGGGAGCTCCGTCGATCTCGGAAAAATGCGAGGTTGTGGCAGGTATAGGGGCGTACACGGACTTGTTCACAGGTAACCCTTCCCGACGCTCTCGAACGCGAGTTCGAAAAATGCGGACGTGGATGCAGGATTACTTGTTGCGAGGCCGCGCGCAAGTGAATGACGGTGGTTGCCCCCTCGTTCGGCCAATCAACCGTGAGATCCGGCCACTTCGGATCGGGAGAATCCGCAGGTCGGCCCAAGACCGTGCGACCGCGCACTCCTAACGTGCGCGTGCGCGCGATAACCTGCCGGTGCGACCGAGGGGAGAACACCGACATGGGGTCCACTGCGCGGACCGGCGGCGTGCGCCCGGCAGACACGCCTGCCCGCACCGACTCACGGGCTTCCGGCCTGGAGGAATTCGCCACCTGGATCGAAGAGATCATGCGCTCGCGCGGCTACGACATCGACAGCCCGCGCGGCGGCGGCAAGTCCAAGCTCGCCGACGACGCGGGAGTGCACCGGGCGGCGGTCAGCCGGCTGCTCCAGCGGCAGAGCATGCCCGACCTCGACACGATGCGGCGGCTCTCCACCGTCCTGCGGGTGCCGCTGCGGGACGTCCTCATCCGCTCGGGGAAGCTCTCCGAGACCGATCTGCCGATCCATCCCGCCCCGGGCGACGGGCCGGGCGGCGCCCCGGCCGACGCCCCGACCGACGCCCTGGAGGAAGGCCCGGTCGCCGATCCGCGGCTGCGACTCACCCCGGAGGAGGCCGCCCGCAGGATGGGCGTGCCCGCCGCGTTGCAGGAGATGTTCGTGAAGGTCGCCCGCCAGTTCCTCCCCGTGGCCGAGCCCGGGGAGACCTGACCTCGACGGCCCCGGGGGCGGCCGGGGCCGCGGCGAATATCCGGACGACAGGTCCGGGGGCGGCTGTTAGCGTCGGATTTCATGGACCCGCTCGTCGAACAGCAGATCCGTGCCTCCTTCGTGAACTGTTCCAAGGGAGAAGCACGCCGTCTCAGCCTGCCCCGGGACTTCGCCGACCTGCCCTGGGCGGATCTCGACTTCCTCGGCTGGCGCGACCCCGGAGCCCCTGACCGCGGGTACCTGGTGGTGCCGCACGAGGGCGGGCTCACGGGGATCACCCTGCGCAGCGCGGGTGGCGCCCGCCGCAACATGCTGCGCACCAGTCTCTGCTCGGTCTGCGTCACCAGCCACGCGAGCGGCGGCGTCGACCTCCTCGTCGCCCCGAAGGCCGGCCCCGAGGGCCGCAACGGGAACACGATCGGCACGTACATCTGCGCCGACCTGGCCTGCTCGCTCTACGTGCGGGGGAGGAAGAAGTCCGCGCTGGCCCAGCGGTTCGAGGAGACGCTCACCCTGGAGGAGCAGATCGCCAGGACGGTCCGGAACCTGGACGTCTTCCTGGCGAAGGTCGTGGCGGACGGCGAAGCGGCGGCCCAGCCCCAGTCCTGGCCCCGGCCCCAGTCCTGGCCCTAGCTCTAGGAGCCACGGCCCCGGCCCCAGTCCTGGCCCTAGCTCTAGGAGCCACGGCCCCAGTCCTAGAGTCCCGGCCCCGGCCCCAGAGCCCCGGTCCCGATCCGAGCCCGGCCCCTGGCCCCCGGTCCTAGCTCTCGTCGAGTTCGAACCAGACCCCCTTCCCGGGCCCCGGCCCGTGCTCGCACACCCCCCACGCCGTCGCGCACGCGCTGAGCAGCGGCAGCCCGCGCCCGCGTTCCTCGTCGGCGCCGGGCCGGGGGCGGGTTTCCGGCATCCCGGGCGCGCCATCGGTGACCAGGACCCGCAGTGCGCCGGGGGTCGCGCACTCGGCGAAGAGGGTCAGCCGGGTGTCGGTGTTGGAGCGGTGGCACGCGTTGACGGCGTTCGTGACCACTTCCGAGGTCAGCAGCAGGGCGATGTCGGCGAGTGATGACGTGTCCGTGGCGGCGAGCAGCGTCCGGACGCCCTCACGGGCGGAGCGGACCCATACGGGGTCGGGGGGGAAGACGAGCGAGAAGTCGGTTCCATTCGGCATGGGTTCGCGCTTCCGTGGGGGGCGCTGTGTCGCGGTGCAGGGCCGGCCCGGATCCGGTGAGCCGTGCGCTGACGCTTCCAGCGGGTGGATGGCTTCCCATGACGCTAGGGAACGGTCTTCGGTAGTTGCAACCGTTTCCGCATATTCCCACCCGGCGGGGTGATGGACGAACAACCGCATGGACCAGGGGAGTTGATCACGGCAGACTCCGGGGCGAAGGAGGTCCCAGATGCCACCCAGGAGCGTACCCAGCGAGCGCCAGCGCAGGCTGGGCGCGGAACTGCGCAAGCTGCGCAACCGCGCCGGACTGTCGGGAGACCAGGCCGGGGCCCTGCTCGACGCGGATCGCACGCGCATCAGCAACATCGAGGCGGGCCGCATCGACGTGTCCCGCAACCGCCTCTACCTGCTGCTGCGCGAGTACGGCTGCCCGGCGGGGCCGCTGTTCGACGGGCTGATGGAGATGGCCCAGGAACGCGGGAAGGGCTGGTGGGACGAGTACGGCGATGTGATGGGACGCGACGCCCTCGATCTGGCCGAGCTGGAGTCGCGGTCGACCTGCGTGCGCGTGCACGAGCCGCTCTTCATCCCGGGCATGCTGCAGACGGAGGACTACGCCCGCGAGGTCATCTCGGCCGTCGGCCGGGACACCGAACGGCGCGAGCGGTACGTGCAGTTCAGGATGGACCGGCAGCGGGCGCTCACGGGCGAGCGCCCGACCACGTATCACGCGGTGCTGTACGAGGCGGCGCTCCGCGTCCAGGTCGGCAATGTCGCGGTGATGCGCAAGCAGTTGCTGCGCCTGATCGAGGTCGCCAGGCTCCCCGACGTGACCCTCCAGATCTTCCCGTTCGAACAGGGGCCGTACTCTGCTTTCGGCCGACCTTTTCTCCTCTTCCAGGGGTCCACACCCGAGCTGAGCACGGTGTATGTCGAGCATCCCCAGAGCGCCTCGTTCTTGGGGGATGGCGGTCAAGTCGACGAATACGGCAGGATGTTCGAGAGATTGGCGGAGCTGGCCCTGCCTCCCGTCGATCCGGAATCGGCGCCAGAGTCCCACGAAGGGCGGGACTCCCTCGGCTTGATCCAGCACATGATGTACAACCTGTGAAGGGGAGCGGCATGTCCCAGCTCGAATGGCGGAAGTCCACGTTCAGTACGGGCGAGCAGGGCGAATGCGTCGAGGTGGCGGCCGGAGCCGATGGATACGTGCACGTCAGAGAGAGTGACGACCCGAGATCGGTCGTCACCACCACCCCGCGCGCGCTCCGCGCGCTACTGCTCGCCGCGAAGGCCGGAGCCCTCGACCACCTCGCGCGCTGACGCGTCGGGCGACGCGTGCACCAGCACCTGCTGGGCACGGACCAGACGCGGGCCCATGACGTAGCCGTGGCGCACGACGCACGCCACGCGGCCCACGAGGTCGGGGCTGAGGGCGGGGACGGGGCTGAGAGCGGGTACGGTGCCCACCGCCTCCTGCGTGGCCGGGTCGAAGGCGCCGCCCACGACGGGCGTCCGCGTCATCCCGTACTTCTCCAGCACCAGTGCACGGCTCGACGCGTACAGGGCGGCCGGGGTCAGGTGCGGCCCATCGCGCGGGTCAGCGCGATCTCGATGACGACGCGGTCCGGGTTGACGGCGGGCGTCCGCGTGTAGCGCTCGGCGTAGCGGCGGACGGCCTCGGCGACGCGCTCCGGATCGCTGCTGACGGTCGCGATGCCCTCCAGGGTGGCCCAGCGGCCCCGGTCGACCTGGCAGGCCGCCACCCGGGCGCCGTCGGGACCCGCCGCCAGGACGTTGGCGACCTTGCGGGTCGCCTTGTTGGTGATCACCCGGGCGAGGCCGGCCTCGGGGTCGTACGTCACGCCGACCGCGACGACGTGCGGGCTGCCGTCGGGCCGTGGTGTCGTGAGAGTGCACAGGTGGTGCTCGCGCCAGAAGGACAGGTAGGCGGCTTCGGGGGTGCGGGGGTCTCGTGCCATGGGAATGGACGCTACCGTTCCAGGGTTGAGTGTCATAGACTCAACTTGACTGAGCGATCGAACAGGAGGTTCAGGTGGCCGTGGAAGCGGAGCTGACCAACAAGAGCCGGGAAGCGCTGAATGCCGCGAACGCGCACGCGGTGTCCGCGGGGAACCCGGACCTCACCCCCGCACACCTGCTGCTCGCCCTGCTGGGCGGGGCCGACAACGAGAACATCGTGGACCTGCTGGCGGCGGTCGGCGCCGACGCGGCGGAGCTGCGCGCGGGCGCCGAGCGGCTGATCGCCGCGCTGCCCGTCGTGCAGGGCGCCACGGTCGCGCCCCCGCAGGCCAACCGCGAGCTGCTGGCCGTCGTCGCGGACGCGTCGCAGCGGGCGAAGGACCTCGGCGACGAGTACATCTCGACCGAGCACCTGCTCATCGGCATCGCCGTCAAGGGCGGCCGGTCCGGCGAACTGCTCAACCAGCGCGGGGCCACCGCCAAGAAACTGCTCGACGCCTTCGAAGCCGCCCGGGGAGGGCAACGCGTGACCAGCCAGGACCCCGAGGGCACCTACAAGGCGCTCGAGAAGTACGGCACCGACTTCACCGCCGCCGCCCGCGAGGGCAAGCTCGACCCGGTGATCGGCCGGGACCAGGAGATCCGCCGGGTCGTCCAGGTGCTCTCCCGCCGCACCAAGAACAACCCGGTGCTGATCGGCGAGCCCGGCGTCGGCAAGACCGCCGTCGTCGAGGGCCTGGCGCAGCGCATCGTCAAGGGCGACGTGCCCGAGTCGCTGCGCAACAAGCGGCTGGTCTCGCTCGACCTCGGCGCGATGGTCGCGGGCGCGAAGTACCGCGGCGAGTTCGAGGAGCGGCTGAAGGCGGTGCTCTCCGAGATCAAGGAGAGCGACGGCCGCGTCATCACCTTCATCGACGAGCTGCACACGGTCGTCGGCGCGGGCGCCGGCGGCGACTCCGCCATGGACGCGGGCAACATGCTCAAGCCGATGCTGGCCCGCGGCGAGCTGCGGATGGTCGGCGCCACGACGCTCGACGAGTACCGCGAGCGCATCGAGAAGGACCCGGCGCTGGAGCGCCGCTTCCAGCAGGTGCTGGTGGCCGAGCCGTCCGTCGAGGACACCATCGCGATCCTGCGCGGGCTCAAGGGCCGCTACGAGGCGCACCACAAGGTGCAGATCGCGGACTCGGCGCTGGTGGCCGCCGCCACCCTGTCGAACCGCTACATCACCTCCCGGTTCCTGCCGGACAAGGCCATCGACCTCGTTGACGAGGCCGCGTCCCGGCTGCGGATGGAGATCGACTCCTCGCCCGTCGCCATCGACGAGCTGCAGCGCTCCGTCGACCGGCTGCGCATGGAGGAGATGGCGCTCAAGAACGAGACCGACCCCGCCTCCGTGCAGCGGCTGGAGAAGCTGCGCAAGGACCTCGCCGACAAGGAGGAGGAGCTGCGCGGCCTGACCGCCCGCTGGGAGAAGGAGAAGGAGGGCCTCAACCGCGTCGGCGCCCTCAAGGAGAGCCTGGACGAGGTCAACACCGACATCGAGCGCGCCCAGCGCGACGGTGACTTCGAGGCGGCGTCCAAGCTCCTCTACGGCGAGAAGCCGCGGCTGGAGGCCGAGCTGGCCGAGGCCACCGAGGCCGAGGCGGCCGCGGCCAAGGACACCATGGTCAAGGACGAGGTCGGCCCCGACGACATCGCCGACGTGGTCGGCGCCTGGACCGGCATCCCGGCCGGCCGGCTGCTGGAGGGCGAGACGCAGAAACTGCTGCGCATGGAGGAGGAGCTGGGCCGCCGGCTCATCGGCCAGACCGAGGCCGTCCGCTCCGTCTCCGACGCGGTGCGCCGCTCGCGCTCCGGCATCGCCGACCCGGACCGGCCCACCGGGTCGTTCCTCTTCCTCGGCCCCACCGGCGTCGGCAAGACCGAACTGGCCAAGGCGCTGGCCGACTTCCTCTTCGACGACGAGCGGGCCATGGTCCGCATCGACATGAGCGAGTACGGCGAGAAGCACTCCGTCGCCCGCCTCGTCGGAGCCCCGCCCGGCTACGTCGGCTACGAGGAGGGCGGCCAGCTCACCGAGGCCGTCCGGCGCCGCCCGTACAGCGTGGTGCTGCTCGACGAGGTCGAGAAGGCGCACCACGACGTCTTCGACGTGCTGCTCCAGGTGCTCGACGACGGACGCCTCACCGACGGCCAGGGCCGCACGGTCGACTTCCGCAACGCGATCCTGATCCTGACGTCGAACCTGGGCAGCCAGTACCTGGTCGACCCGGTGCTCGGGGAGACGGAGAAGAAGGAGAGCGTCCTGGAGACGGTGCGGATGTCCTTCAAGCCGGAGTTCCTGAACCGGCTGGACGACATCGTGGTCTTCAGCGCGCTGTCCAAGAGCGAGCTGCGGCACATCGCCCGGCTGCAGACCGACCGGCTCGCCGAGCGGCTGCGCGAGCGCCGGCTCGTCCTGGAGGTCACCGACGCGGCCCTGGACTGGCTCGCCGAGGAGGGCAACGACCCCGCCTACGGCGCGCGGCCGCTGCGCCGCCTGGTGCAGACCGCGATCGGCGACCCGCTGGCCCGCGCGATTCTGTCGGGCGAGGTCGTCGACGGCGACACCGTGCGGGTGGACCGGGCGGGCGAGGGGCTGATCGTCGGCCCGGCGCCTTCCCTGTCCAAGGCGGTCTGAGCCCGCGGCCCCCGGCGTGCGGACGCCGGGGGTTGCCAGACCGCTGGGCGCATGGGGGAGGATGGCAGGAATCCGTACGAAGGGAACTCCACGGTGAGCATCGATCCGTCCTCGATTCCGAATTTCGGGGGCCAGCCGGACCCCGAGCAGAACGGCCCCGCTGCCAGCGCGGTCATCCCCGACCAGGACCTGGTCAAGCAGCTGCTCGAACAGATGGAGCTGAAGTACGTCGTCGACGACGAGGGAGACCTCGCGGCGCCGTGGGAGGAATTCCGCGCGTACTTCATGTTCCGCGGCGAGGAGGACCAGCAGATCTTCGCGGTCCGGACCTTCTACGACCGGCCGTACACCGTCGATGACAAGCCGCAGCTGCACGAGGTCATCGACGACTGGAACCGCCGCACGCTGTGGCCGAAGGTGTACACGCACACGCACGACGACGGCTCGGTCCGCCTGATCGGCGAGGCGCAGATGCTGATCGGCCTGGGCGTCAACCTGGAGCACTTCGTCTCCAGCACCGTCAGCTGGGTGCGCGCCTCGATCGAGTTCGACAAGTGGGTCGTGGAGACCCTCGGACTGGAGAAGGACGTGGACGCCGAGGGCGGCCCCGCGGATGGCGAGGGCACCGAGGGCGACAACGCCTGACCCGCCTGACCCGCTCGTTCCGCGACGCGGATCAGATCGGCGCGGAGACGACCGTCAGCAGGTACGTCCCGTGGAAGAACGAGAGCCCGGCCAGCGCGGCCACCGCTACGGCGGCGGTGCGCGGCCGGGCTTTCGCCAGTGCCAGGGCGGCCGGGAGCAGCAGCGGGAAGGCCGGCAGCAGGAAGCGCGGCTTGGAGCCGAAGTAGTGCGAGCCGCCCAGCGCGATGACCACGAGCACGACCGAGTAGACCGCCAGCGGCAGCGGGATCCGGTCCAGCAGCGCCAGCGCGAGCAGCACCAGCGCCGCGCCGACGACCGCGAGCACCATGTAGCTCATCAGCTGCTCGCGGCCGAGGACCAGGTGCTTGACGTACAGCAGGCAGTCGCGGCCGAAGTCGAACCGCGAACCCCAGCGGTCCTGCACGTCGAAGTACCCCAGCGGCCGGCCCGTCTGCGCCCCCACCCAGCCGACGTACCCGCACCAGCCCAGCGGAGCGGCGAGCGCGGCGGCCCAGGCCGCCCGGTCCTGCGGCAGCCCCTCCCGGCGGCGCCGCCAGGCGTCGGCGGCGACGGTGGCCGCGACGGCCGCCGCCACCGCGATCCCGCTCGGGCGGGCCAGCCCGGCGAGCACCGACAGCGCGCCCGCGAGGAGCCACCGCCGGGTGAGCAGCGCGTACAGGGCCCAGGCGGCAAGGGCGGTCAGCAGCGGTTCGGTGTACGCCATCGTCAGCACCACGGAGTGCGGCAGCAGCCCCCACAGCAGCACCAGCGCGATCCCGGCCCGCCGGCCGTGCAGCCGCTCACCGATGGCGTAGATCCCCCAGGCGGCCACGGCGGCGGCGCTCCAGGCGATCAGCAGCGCCGTGTTGACCCGGCCGATGGGCAGGACGGCGTCGCCGGCCCTGATCAGCGCCGGGTAGAGCGGGAAGAACGCCAGGTCGCTGAAGCTCATGCCCTGGGCGCCGGCGGACGGGAAGAACGTCCCGTACCCCCACTCGGCGATCCGCTCGTACCAGCGCGCGTCCCAGCTCTGCCCGAACAGGCTGCGCGGATGCAGTCCGGCCCGCAGCGCCCACGCCGTCACCAGGACGCCGCCGACGAGCCGGGTGGCGGCGAAGAGGATCAGCGCGGGGGCGGCCCGGCGCAGGGAGCCGTGGCGGACGAGGGCGCGGCCGGGCGGCGCGTCGCGCGCGGGATGCGTTCCGGTGGTTCGGGGGCTGGACGAGACGGGCTCGGCCGTGTGCACCGTACCGCTCCTTTCGGGCCCGGTCGGGGCGCCGTCGGGTCCGACCGGCTCCGCTCGGAGCGGCGGGTATGACGGTACGACTATGCGGGTTTTTGGCCGGATCATCCTGTGCGCAACGTGCTGCCGGACACACGCCGAGTAGCATTCACCCACTCGGCGGAGGCCCTTGCCCGCCCTGGGGGGCAGGGGCATCCTGGAATCGAACGGTGTCGCAGGAGGGCTTTGGCGGATCATCGTTGGGCGCGGACACCGCAGCGTCAGCTCGGCAGGGGAAGCGCGATATGGTGGATTCCAAGGTCACTGAACTGATCCGGATCCTGGTTCTGAGTGGCGGTCAGGGACCACCGCGGGACTGGGCCAAGGTCTGCGCGCAAGTGCTCGACGTGGACGGCATCGCGATCTCGGTGGCCTCGGACGGCACGGAGCTGCTGTGGTTCAGCAACGAGGCCAGCGCCCGCCTGGACGACCTGCAGTTCACGCTCGGCGAAGGGCCCAGCGTGGAGGCGGCCCGGGACGGCTCGCTCAACCTGGAGTCCAACCTGGAGCGCGCGTTCGGGGAGCGCTGGCCCGCCTTCGTGCCCGCCGCCGTCGACTCCGGGGTGCTGGCCGTCTTCGCGTTCCCGCTGCGGCTCGGCGCGATCTGCTTCGGCGCGATGACCGGCCACCGGCACCGGTCGGGACCGCTGGGCGAGCAGGCCGTCGCGGACGCGCTGACCATCGCCGACGCGATGGCCGTCTACCTGCTGGCGCTGGGCCCGCGCGAGACCGGTCCCGCCACCCTCGCCGCCGGGACCGCCGGCGGGTCCCCCGTCGGACGGGGAGGCGAGGGCACCGGTGACGAAGGGAACGGCGGCTTCGGCACCGGCTTCCTCGTCGGGTTCGGGGACCTGCACCGCGCGGAGGTGCACCAGGCGGCCGGGATCAGCAGCGTCCGGCTGGACGTGCCGCTGCCGGAGGCCCTGGTCCGGCTGCGTGCCTACGCCTACGCCGCGGAACGGCCCATCCTGGACGTGGCCCGCGACATCATCAGCAATCGCCTGTACCTGCCCCGCGACCCGGAGTCGCCGTGACGGACGGGGACGGGACGGGGACGGCCCGGGACGGCGTGGTGCACCGTGGGGCCCCGGGACCACGAGCGGCGGCAGAAAGGCAGACGGGCATGGACCGAGAGCAACGGCTGGCCGACATCTTCGTCGAGCTGGCGGACACGCTGATCGACGACTTCGACGTCATCGACTTCCTCCATCAGCTGTCCATCCGGTGCGTGGAGTTGCTGGAGGTCTCGACCGCGGCGATCATGCTCGCGCTGCCCGGTGCCGACCTGCAGCCGGCGGCCGCCTCCGAGGACCGGGCCGAGGTCTCGGACCTGCTGGCGCTGAACCAGCGCGAGGGCCCGGCGCTGGACTGCTACCGCACCGGAGCGCCCGTCGGGCCGTTCGACGTCGCCCGCTCGACGCCGCAGTGGCCCGCCTTCGCCGGCCAGGCCCGCCGGGCCGGGTTCGGCGTGGTCTGCGCGCTGCCGATGCGGCTGCGCCGCGAGGTGATCGGCTCCCTGCTCCTGCTGCGCGCCGGGGCGGCGCCGCTGAGCAGCGCCGACGTCCGGCTGGCGCAGGCCCTGGCGGACGCCGCCACGATCGGCATCCTGCACCAGCAGGCGCTGCACCGGCACGTCACGCTCACCACCCAGCTGCACACCGCCCTGCACAGCCGGATCGCGATCGAGCAGGCCAAGGGCGTGCTGGCCGCCCGCTGGGGCGCCACCGTGGAGGAGGCCTTCGACGCGATGCGCCGCCACACCCGCGCCGAGCGCCGGCTGCTCAGCGAGGTCGCGCACGACATCGTCAACGACGGATTCCAGCCGGAACGGACCCGGTAGTCCCCCTGCGGACCCTTCCCCGCCGCCTATCGTGGGCCCCCGTGGGCTCAGCAGCCCTCGTGGGTCAGGGAACCGTCGAGGAAGTGGGGAACGCATGGGTGAGTGGAGTCCGGCCGCGCGGGCGCGGGGCGTCGGAACGTCGATCTTCACCGAGATGACGGAGCTGGCCAGGAGGACCGGGGCCGTCAACCTGGGGCAGGGCGTGCCCGAGCTGGACAGCCCCGCGACGCTGCTCAAGGACGTGGCGGACGCCGTGCTCGCCGGCAGCAACCAGTACCCGCCCGCCACCGGCTTCCCGGCGCTGCGCACCGCCGTCGCCGAGCACCAGCGGCGGCGCTACGGGCTCGACTACCGGCCGGACGGCGAGGTGCTGGTCACCACCGGCGCCACCGAGGCGATCGCGGCGGCGCTGCTCGCGCTCTGCGACCCCGGCGACGAGATCCTCGCCTTCGACCCCTGCTACGACGCCTATCCCGCCGCCGCCCGGCTCAGCGGCGCCCGGCTGGTCGGCGTCCCGCTGGAGGCCGACGGCGACGGCTTCGCCATGGACGCCGCCGCGCTGCGCGCCGCCGTCACTCCCAGGACCCGGGTCCTGGTGCTCAACACCCCGCACAACCCGGTGGGCAAGGTGTTCACGGCCGCGGAGCTGGAGGAGATCGCCGAGGTCTGCCGGGAGCACTCGCTCGTCGTGGTGACCGACGAGGTGTACGAGCACCTGGTCTACGACGAGAACCCGCACCGGACGATCGCGGCGCTGCCCGGCATGCGGGAGCGGACGCTGATCATCTCCTCGGCGGGCAAGACCTTCAACGTCACCGGCTGGAAGATCGGCTGGATCTGCGGCCCGGCCCCGCTGGTCGCCGCCGCCGGCTCCGTCAAACAGTTCCTCACCTACGCCTCCGGCACCCCGTACCAGGAGGCGCTGGCCCGGATGCTCGGCTCCGTCGAGGAGTGGGCGGCGGAGCTGCGCGACACCCTGCGCGCCAACCGCGACCTGCTGAGCGACGGCCTGAAGCAGGCGGGGCTGCGCCCGTACCGCGCGGAGGCCGGGTACTTCCTGCAGGCGGACGTGCGGCCCTGGGGCTATGCGGACGGCGTCACGTTCTGCCGGGAACTGCCGGAACGGGCGGGTGTCGTGGCCATTCCGACCTCGGCTTTCTACCAGGCGCAGGACGCCCCTTCCTGGCTTGTGCGATTTTCCTTCTGCAAGCGCGAGGAATCGGTGCGCGCCGCCGTCGACCAGCTGGTCCGGGCGCGCTGACTTCGTTACCCGAGGATTCGAACCTCTGGACTTCCTCAACTCTGCTTTCGCGCGGATTCGGCGGGGGCATCACCGTCGCACGAAGAAAGTCACAGCTCACGAAGACGGGGGGCGGGGAAGATGAGTGCATTCCTCGTTGGTCTGATCGCACTGGTCGTCATCATCACGATGGTGCTGCAACTGCGCGGGCGGGGCCGAGCGGTGGGTCCGCGCGCGGCACGGCGGCGCGGAAGGGGCCGTTCGGGCAGCCGGAGCACGGGCGCCACCGCCGGTGGCGGCAGCAGTTGGTGGGCGTTCGGCGACTCGGACGGGGGCGGCTCCGGCGGTCACCACGGCGGGGGCGGTCACCACTCCTGCGGGGGCGGTCATTCCTGCGGCGGGGGGTCGTCCTGCGGTGGTGGCGGGGGCTGCGGCAGCAGCTGATCGATGGAATTGCGTGTGGCGCATGCCCATTCGCATATGCGCCCGGCGGAACCGTCACCCGCCGGGCGCTGTTGTAGTGAACACCTGAACCGGTACGCGCTCTTGGGGATGTAAAGCGCGCGCAGTTGGGTAAAAGGCAGGGGGCACCCCGCGTTTCATGATTCCGTATCTACCGGACCCCACGTGGGCACGAGCCGACGTACGTTCCCGCCAGATCACCCAACTGGTGCGGGTCGGCCCATCATCCACTGCGTGCTTGCGGAGCCGACCCATGCTCACCACTCTCCAGACCGCTTACACCGATACCCGTGCCGGAGACCTGGCCTGGTGCTTGGGCAAGGAGGCGCTACCCGCGCTCGCCGTGCTCGACCTCCGGCTGGGCGGCGCGGGCCAGCCCCCGTTCCAGGTGCAGATGCGCCTGCTCGGCGCCTCCCACCAGGTACTCATCGACTCCATCGACTCCATCCGATCGGGCGACCCCGACGACGGCGGTTGCTCGGAGACCGTCGCCTGCATCCCCGGAAGCCAGACCCCGCTCCCTTTCGGCGTGGCCAAGCGGATCGGCACCTGGGACTACGAATTCGCCGCGCGGGTCGAGACGTTGTCGCGCGGCTCCTTCGCGGGCCGGGCGCAGGAACTGCTCGCGCTCGTGGCGGACCACCCGCACGGACTCGCGGGAACGTTTCCCGGGGACCCGCACGCCTTCACCGCGATGCTCGTCCAGCACAGCGAGGGCAGCGTCCGGTGGCGGACGTGGCACGCTTATCCGCAGGAAGGGCGGTTGGTGGCGACAAGGTCGCGCATCAGTGCTCTTGCGAGCCCTGGTGGTACGCAAGGCGCCCTCAAGTGACATCAAGTGCTGGGAAATGCACCCCTGTGGGTGACAAATCCGACCGCAACCCTGACATAGCGTTCATTCATGATCGACCAGACAAGCCGCGTGTCCGCCGTGCGGCTCCCTGTACCGGTCGGCCCGGCCCGTGCACTGGTCCTCGCCGCCGTCTTCGTGTGCGCCGCGTGCGGGCTCGTCTACGAACTCGAACTCGTCGCCCTCGCCTCGTACCTCGTCGGTGACTCCGTCACCCAGGCCTCCGTCATCCTTTCGGTGATGGTCTTCGCCATGGGCGTCGGCTCGGTGCTCGCCAAGCACATACGGTGCGTCGCGGCCGTCGGCTTCGCGGGCGTCGAGGCGGCGCTCGCGCTGGTCGGCGGCCTCTCGGTGATGGCCCTGCACGCGTGCTTCGCCTGGTTCGGGATGGCGCGTCCGGCGATGATCGCCTGCGCCTTCGCCATCGGGGTGCTGATCGGCGCCGAGATCCCGCTGCTCATGACGCTCATCCAGCGGATCCGGCTGCAGGACGCGAGCGGCGCCGTCGCCGACCTGTTCGCCGCGGACTACGTCGGCGCGCTGGTCGGCGGCCTCGCCTTCCCGTTCCTGCTGCTGCCGACGTTCGGCCAGCTCACCGGAGCGCTGGTCACCGGCGCGGTGAACGCGGTCGGCGGCGCCGCGATGGTGCTGTGGCTGTTCCGCGGCGACCTGACCCGGCGCGCCCGCAACTGGCTGCTCGTCGCCAACCTCGGCGTGCTGGCACTGCTCGGCGGCGCCGCCCTGACGGCCGGCCAGTTCGAACAGGCCGCGCGGCGCGCGGTGTACGGCGGGGACGTGCGCGTCGCCGAGCAGACCGACGTGCAGGAGATCGTCCTCACCGGCGGCTCCGGCACCCCCGTCCAGCTCTTCTTCGACGGCCGGCTGCGGGTCTGCGGAGCCGACGAGTACCGGTACCACGAGGCGCTGGTGCACCCCGCGATGGCCGGCCGGCACTCGCGCGTCCTCATCCTCGGCGGCGGGGACGGCCTCGCGCTGCGCGAGGTGCTCCGGTACCCGGACGTCACGTCGGTGACCGTCGTGGACCTGGACGGCGAGCTGGTCCGGCTCGCCCGCACCGACGCCGACCTCGTCGCGCTCAACCGGCACGCCTACGCCGATCCGCGGGTCCGCACCGTCACCGCCGACGCCTTCGACTGGCTGCGGACCGACCGCCCGGGACCGTACGACGTGATCCTCGCCGACCTGCCCGACCCGGGGATCTCGCGCAGCGCGAAGCTCTACTCCGAGGAGTTCTACGGCCTGGCCGGCCGCGCGCTGGCCGGGGACGGGCGGCTCGCCGTCCACGCGGGCTCGCCGAGCGCGAGCCCGCACTCCTACTGGACGATCGACGCGACGGTGCGGGCCACGGGGCTGCGCTCCGTGCCGTACCTGACCGGCGGGCGGGACTGCGGGCCCCCGTCGGGGCCCGACCGCTGGTCCGGCCGGGCCGATGCCGGCCCCACGGACTGGGGCTTCGTGCTGGCCTCGCGCACGCCGCCCGAACTGCGGCTCGCCCCGGACGCGCCACCGCTGCGCTCGCTGTCGCCCGAGACCCTGCGGTCCCTGGGCGCGGCGGCCTGGGCGACCCGCGAGGACGGGCTGCCGCCGTCCACACTGATGCGGCCGCGGGTGGGCGGATGACGGGGGCGGCTGTCGCGGGTGGGCGGATGACGGGAACCGCTGCCGGGGGTGGCCGGATGACACGCGCGGCTGCCGTGCGTCCGGGGCACGAGGGGTTCCGTTTGCGCGGCGGGCGCCCCCGCGGGACGCCGGGACCGTGCCCCGGGTGGTGGCCGGGCCGGGAGGTGCGACCAGGTGCCCTGGGCGGCCGGGGGTCGGTAGGCTCCCCGCATGGAGCATGAGGTGTTCGTTCCGGTCCTGGCGGAAACCATTCGGCAGGCGCTCGCCGACCCGGCCCGCGTCGCGGCGAGCCTGCCCGGCTGGCAGCCCGACCCCGGCGGCGACGGTCTCACCGGCAAGCTGCGCGTGCGGGTCGGCAGTTCGACGATCACGTACCGGGGCTCGATCCGCGTCACCGAGCGCGAGGGCGGGTTCTCCGTCGACGGCGACGGCGTCGAGGCCCGTGGCACCGGCACCGTGAAGTTCACGCTCACGGTGCTCGTGGAGGAGGCCGACCAGGCCGTCCCCGGCACGATGTTCTCCTTCAACGGCAGCACGACGGCCGAGGGGCGGCTCGCCGCGTTCGCCGACGGCGTCCGTGAGGCCGCGGCCCGCCGGCTCCTCGACCGCTTCACGGCGGAACTGTCGGCCGGGCTCCCGGCGCTGCCCGAGGAACCCGACGTCGTGGACGGCCTCGACGGCGCCGACGAGGGCGGGGACGCGGACGCGGGCGAGGAGATCGCGCTCGTCGAGGTGGAACTGACCGACGAGGACGTCGAGGTCGACGTGGAGGTCCCGGAGACCGCCGCGGAGCTCGACGACCTCGAACCCCCGGCCGAGGCGGCGCACGCGCGCCGCACCATGATCGGCCGCAGCGCGGAGGAGGTCGACCACGCCCCGCCCCGCGGCCGTTACGCCCCCGCGCCCTCCGCGGCGACCACCTCCACCACCGCGACCCTGCGCTGGGCGGGACCCGCCGCCGCGGTCCTGGTCGCCTCCGCGGTCGTCGTGGGCCGGGTGCTGCGGCGCCGCAGGTAGCGCCGCGCGGGGACGGTGCCCGGGGCCGGCGGTGGCGGTGTCCGGCCGGGTCCGGCGGCGTCCGGATCCGGCGGTGTCCGGTCGGTTCCGGCGCTGTCCGGAGGGCTCCTGACGTGCGCGGGGGCGGCCGGGCGGCCCGCGAGCCGGGGGCAGGCCCTACGCTCGTAGGGTGACGACTGGGAAGAAATTGACGGCGGGCGACGCCGAACTGACCGTGGTGCCGCAGGACGGCTGCCGGATCGCCTCGCTGACGGTCGGAGGGACCGAACTGCTGCGCCAGGGCGACCGCTACGGCGCGTTCATCATGGTGCCGTGGTGCGGCAGGACCGAGAACGGCCGGTTCCGCAACGGCGGGATCGTCCACCAACTGCCGGTGGACGCGGCACCGCACGCGATCCACGGCACCGGGCGGCACACCGCGTGGCGCGAGGCCCGCGGCGGATCGGACGTGGCCGCGTCGTACTACTTCGACCTGGCCGACCCCTGGCCGTACCGCGGCCGGGTGACGCAGACGCTCGAACTGGCGGAGAGCGAACTGCGGATGACCCTGTCGGTGGAGGCGACCGACGACTCCTTCCCGGCTCAGGCCGGCTGGCACCCCTGGTTCCTGCGCAACCTCGGACAGGGCGGCCGCGACGTCGAGCTGGAGTTCAGCGCGGCGTGGCAGGAGGAGCGCGGCGACGACCACCTGCCCACCGGCAAGCGCATCGACCCGAAGCCCTCGCCGTGGGACGACTGCTTCGGCATGCCGGACGGTGTGGACGTGTCGCTGACCTGGCCCGAGGAGCTGCGGGTGCGGGTGACCAGCCCGAGCGAATGGGTCGTGGTCTACGACGAGCAGCCCGAGGCCGTGTGCGTCGAGCCGCAGTCCGGGCCGCCGAACGGCCTCAACACGCTGCCGCGCCTCGTCACCCCGATCGATCCGCTGGAGATCACGACGGTGTGGTCCTGGGAGCGGCTGGGCTGAGTCTCGGGCCGGGGCGGTCGGGCCGAGTCCCGGCGGGGGCGGCCGGGCCTGGCTCCGGCCGCCGATTCCGCCCGAGCCGATCGCGGCGGCTAATCTCGACGCCATGAGTGACGTGCGCGAAGCCCTGCTGCAGCAGATCAAGGACAAGGCCGTGGTCCACGGCAAGGTGACCCTCTCCTCCGGTCTGGAGGCCGACTTCTACGTCGACCTCCGCCGGATCACCCTGGACGGCGAGGCGGCGCCGCTGACCGGCCAGGTGATGCTCGACCTGACCAAAGACCTCGACTTCGACGCCGTCGGCGGGCTGACGCTCGGCGCCGACCCGGTGGCGGGCTCGATGCTGCACGCGGCGGCCGCCCGCGGCCGGCGGCTCGACGCCTTCGTCGTCCGCAAGGCGACCAAGGCGCACGGCATGCAGCGCCGGATCGAGGGCACCGAGGTCAAGGGCCGCCGCGTCCTGGTCGTCGAGGACACCTCGACCACCGGCGGCTCGCCGCTGACCGCCGTCGAAGCGGTGCGCGAGGCCGGCGGCGAGGTCGTGGCCGTCGCCGTCATCGTGGAGCGCGGCGCCGCCCCGGCGATCGAGGCGGCCGGGCTGCCGTACCTCGCCGCCTACTCGCTGGCCGATCTCGACCTCGGCTGAGTCCGGCCGCTGCCCTGCCGTAACGGCTTGACCTGCGCGTTTTCCGACCCCCTGGACGTTCCACGTGGAACGTCCAGGGGGTCTTCGCATACGGGGGCGGCACCGAGGTGGTGTTCGAGCGCGTCTCTGGGAGGATGGTGCCGACAACGGCGTCGTACCGCAGTATCAGGACCCGCACATCACGAGGAGCGGACAAATGCCCATCGCAACCCCCGAGGTCTACAACGAGATGCTCGACCGGGCGAAGGCAGGCAAGTTCGCCTACCCGGCCATCAACGTGACCTCGTCGCAGACGCTGCACGCCGCGCTGCGCGGGCTGGCCGAGGCGGAGAGCGACGGCATCATCCAGATCTCCACCGGTGGTGCGGAGTTCCTGGGCGGCCAGTACAGCAAGGACATGGTCACCGGCGCGGTCGCGCTCGCGGAGTTCGCCCACATCGTGGCCGAGAAGTACCCGGTCACCGTCGCGCTGCACACCGACCACTGCCCGAAGGACAAGCTGGACGCGTACGTGCGCCCGCTGCTGAAGATCTCGCAGGACCGCGTCGCCGCGGGCCGCCTGCCGCTCTTCCAGTCCCACATGTGGGACGGCTCGGCGGAGAACCTCAACGACAACCTCGCCATCGCGCAGGAGCTGCTCGCCCAGGCCGTCAAGGCCAACATCATCCTCGAGGTCGAGATCACCCCGACCGGCGGCGAGGAGGACGGTGTCTCGCACGAGATCAACGACTCCCTCTACACCACCCCGGACGACGCGTTCCGCACCGTCGAGGCCCTCGGCCTCGGTGAGAAGGGCCGCTACCTGCTGGCCGCGTCCTTCGGCAACGTGCACGGCGTCTACAAGCCGGGCAACGTCGTGCTGCGTCCGGAGATCCTCAAGGAGCTCCAGGTAGCGGTCGCCGAGAAGCACGGCAAGGCCAACGCCTTCGACTTCGTCTTCCACGGCGGCTCCGGCTCGACGATCGAGGAGATCAACGAGGCCCTGGAGAACGGCGTCGTCAAGATGAACATCGACACCGACCTGCAGTACGCCTTCACCCGCCCGGTCGCCGACCACATGTTCCGCAACTACGACGGCGTCCTGAAGGTCGACGGCGAGGTCGGCAACAAGAAGGTCTACGACCCCCGCGTCTGGGGCAAGTCCGCCGAGGCCGGCATGGCCGCGCGCGTCGTCGTCGCCGCCGAGAACCTGCGGTCCGCGGGCAACAAGATCAAGTAACGCCCAGTACATCGAGTAAGTCGCAGTACGCAGTGGGCGGCGGTCGCTCGCCGTACGTCGCGGAAGGCCGCGGCGAGCAGCGCGCGGCACCGCACCGCAGAGGCCTCCCGGGCCCGCCGTTCCGGCCCGGGGGGCCTCTTGCCGTCCCGGACAAGGCAGACTGGAAACCATGGCCATTCACAAAGACCTCCTCGGGGGCCCGCCCCCGACCCATCTGCCCGACGACCCGGAGCCGCGCGAGCTGCTCGCCTCCGGCACTGCCCCTTCCGAGGTGGCCGCGAAGTACCCCGCCTCCTCCCTGGTCTGGGCCCAGCTCGCCGACGACGCCTTCGAAGGCGGCCGGGTCGTCGAGTCGTACGCCTACGCCCGCACGGGCTACCACCGCGGCCTGGACGCGCTGCGCCGTGCCGGCTGGAAGGGCCACGGCCCGGTGCCGTTCGAGCACGAGCCGAACCGGGGCTTCCTGCGCGCGCTGCACGCTCTCGCCCGCGCGGCGCAGGCGATCGGCGAGCAGGAGGAGTACGAGCGCTGCTCGGCCTTCCTCCGCGACAGCTCGCCGACCGCGGCCGACACCCTGAGCTGACCTCCGGCTGACGGAAGTCGCCCGCGAGGTCGCTGCATTGGGCGGATTCCCCCTCCTCCGGTCCGGCTGTCGATTGCTCCCGAACCAGCGCAGAAACAGACAAAAAATCACGCAGTTTGGCGTTGCACCGAACCCGTGTGTGATTGTGAGCGTCATTGTCTGTGAGCACTGCGGGAGCAGTCGGCGGCCGGGAGGCAGCCACTCCGGTGATGCCTTCAGGGGGAGCTTTGACCCATCACACACCGGTGGCCGGCGGCGACCGACAGCGAGGTCCCAGCCGGCGGGGAAGTCGGGGCGAGGCCGCGCGCCGGCGTCGACGTGCCCAACGGCGTGTGCGGCTGATGCTGACCCTCACCGTGCTGGCCGTACTGGTCGGCGGTGCCGCCGCGTGGTGGAGCGGCGGCTCCGACGACGCGGCGGACGCGTCCGCCTCCTCGTCGCCGCCCGGCCCGTCCTCCGCGGCTCCCGCCGCGTCGAAGGACGCGGCCCCGAGCACGACGGCGTCCAAGGCCCCCACGACCCCCGCGTCGCCCACCACGAAGAAGGCCGACGACAAGCCGATCCCCGTGCCCAAGTCGGGGCCCGGCACCTTCAGGGCGGGCAAGGGCAAGGGCAGCGGCTCCACGGTCGGCCAGGGCACCATCCTCACTTACCGGGTGCAGGTGGAGGACGGCATCGCGCTCTCCGCCGACCAGGCGGTGGACGAGGTGGCGGCGATACTCGCCGACTCCCGCAGCTGGACCCGCGACGGCAAGCACGGCTTCCGCCAGGTGTCGTCCGGCACCGCCGACCTCGTCATCCGCATAGCCACGCCCGACACCGCGGACGCGCTCTGCCTGGCGGCCATCCACATGGACACCGGGAACGAGCTGAACTGCGAGGTGCCCGGCGGAGTCGTGGTGAATCTGCGACGCTGGATCCTCGGCTCACCGACGTTCACCGGCCCCATATCCGACTACCGCGCCCTGATCATCAACCATGAGGTCGGGCACAGCCTCGGCCACGGCCACGAGGGCTGCCCCGGCCGCGGCAAGCTCGCGCCCGCGATGATGCAGCAGATCAAGGGCCTCAACGGCTGCAAGCCGAACGCCTGGCCCTACGACCGTCAGGGGCACTACATCAGCGGACCGTCCGTCACCTGAGCCCTTGCCGAATCACCGCCCTCGACAGATGATCTCGGCGTGGCCCGGCGACCCCGGGCCCCAGATCATGAAGGGAACGGAAATGTCCGAAACACCGGCCGAGAGTCCGGAGACCCCGAACCTCGACTTCCAGGGCACCACCCCTTACGAGGACTACGTCCAGGCGGACGTCCTCACCCATCTCCAGCACACCCTCTCCGACGATCCCGGCGAGATGGTCTTCCTGGTCACCACCCAGGTCATGGAGCTGTGGTTCACCGTCCTGGTCCACGAATGGCACACCGCGGGGCAGGCGCTCCGCGAGGACGACCTCCCGACGGCGATGGCGGCGCTCAAGCGCAGCACGTACGAACTCGAGTCGCTCAACGCCTCCTGGAAGCCGCTCGCCCACCTGACCCCCGGCCAGTTCAACTCCTACCGCAGCGCGCTGGGCGAGGGCTCCGGCTTCCAGTCCGCGATGTACCGGCGGCTGGAGTTTCTGCTCGGCGACAAGTCGGCCTCCATGCTCGTCCCGCACCGCGGCTCGCCGCGGGTGCACGCCGAGCTGGAGAAAGCGCTGCACGAGCCGAGCCTCTACGACGAGGTGCTCGGCCTGCTGCACCGGCGCGGCCACGACATCCCGGCCGGCCTCCTCGAACGCGACCTCTCCCAGCGCTACGAGCCCGACCCGGCCGTCGAGCGGGCCTGGCAGCGGATCTACTCCGCGTCCGGGACCACCGGGGAGGGGCCCTCCCCGGACGCCGACCTGCTGCGGCTGGGCGAGGCGCTGACCGAGGTCGCCGAGCTGGTCTGGCGCTGGCGCAACGACCATCTGGTGGCGACCCGCCGTGCGATGGGATCGAAGACGGGCACCGGGGGCTCCGCCGGTGTCGCGTGGCTGGAGAAACGTGCCGCCAAGAACGTCTTCTCTGAGCTGTGGACGGCGCGCAGCCATGTCTGACGACTCGCTGCGGGAGCGGGCCGAGCGCCTCGACGCGGCCGACGGGCTCGCGAAGATCCGGGACCGGTTCGTCCTCGACGACACCGTCTACCTGGACGGCAACTCGCTGGGCGCCCTCCCCGCGACGGTCGCGCCCCGGCTGCGTGACGTGATCGAGCGGGAGTGGGGCAGCCTGCGCATCCGCTCCTGGGACGAGAGCGGCTGGTGGACGGCGCCCGAGCGGATCGGGGACCGCATCGGCGCGCTGATCGGCGCCGCCCCCGGGCAGGTCGTGGCCGGGGACTCCACCAGCGTCAATGTCTTCAAGGCGGTCGTGGCCGCCGTCCGGATGGCGGGGGAGGAGCGCACCGAGATCCTCGTGGACGCCGCGACCTTCCCGACCGACGGCTACCTCGCCGAGTCCGCGGCGCGGCTGACCGGCCGTACCGTACGGTCCGTCGCGGCCGGGGCCATGGCGGACGCCGTGGGGGAGCGCACCGCCGTCGTCCTCGTCAACCACGTCGACTACCGCACGGGGCGGCTGCACGACCTGCCCGCCACCACGGCCGCCGCCCACGCGGCGGGCGCCCTGGTCGTCTGGGACCTGTGCCACAGCGCGGGCGCGCTGCCGGTCGACCTCGACGCGCACGGGGTGGACCTCGCCGTCGGCTGCTCGTACAAGTACCTCAACGGCGGCCCCGGCGCGCCCGCGTACCTCTACGTCCGGCGCGATCTGCAGCCCCGCTTCGACTCGCCGCTGCCGGGCTGGAACTCGCATGCCGACCCCTTCGGCATGAGCTCCGACTACCACCCCGCGGACGGCTCCGTCCGCGGTCGCGTCGGCACGCCCGACATCCTGTCGCTGCTCGCCCTCGACGCCGCGCTCGACGCCTGGGACGGCGTCGCCGTCGCGGACGTGCGGGCCAAGAGCCTGGCGCTAACGGACTTCTTCCTCGAATGCGTCGAGCACCACGTGCCGTCCGGCCGGGTCTCGTCGATCACGCCTGCCCCGCACGAGGAGCGCGGCAGCCAGGTCGCGCTGTGCTGCGACGACGCGGGCGAGGTCATGCGTCGGCTGACCGCCCGCGGCGTCGTGGGCGACCACCGGCGCCCGGACGTGCTGCGCTTCGGCTTCACCCCGCTCTACACGCGCTTCGCCGACGCCGAGCGCGCCGCGCGCGTCCTCGCCGACGTGCTCCGCGAGGTCGACGAGGAGGCCGGGACGGGGCCCGGCGGCGCGGCCGGCGCACCGACCGGCGACGACACCGGTGAAGGGAACCGATAACCCATGCCCGCCTCCACGCCCGAGCACGCCACCCCCCGCGCGCCGTCCCCGGCCGGCCTCGGCCGGGCGGCGGCCGCCGCCCGGCGTGCGGAGGCGGAGGAGGCGTCGGCCTTCGCCCACCCGGCCGTCCCCCCGGACGTGACCGCGGCCTACGGTGAATTGCCCGACCAGATCGCCGACTTCTACCGGCCGCGCGTCGCGCCCGGTGCGGCCCCGCGGCCCGCGCCGCTCGTCGTCCTCCTGCACGGCGGCGCCTGGCGCGCCCGCTTCGACCGGCGGCACGTCTCGCCGTTCGCCGCCCACCTCGCCGGCCTCGGCTTCGCCGTGGCGTCGGTGGAGTACCGCCGCGGCGGCGAGGAGCCGCAGCACGGCGGCGACGGCAGCGCCTACCCGCGCGAGGACCCGCCGCCGGCGGGCCGCTGGCCCGACACCCTCGACGACATCGCCGCCGCGGTCGACGCCCTGCCCGCCCTCGCGGTCCGGGCGCTGGGCGCGGACAGCGTGGACCCCCGGCGGGTCGTGCTCACCGGGCACAGCGCGGGCGGCCATCTGGCGCTGTGGGCCGCCGCCCGCAACGTCCTCCCGCCCGATTCCCCCTGGCACCGCCCATCGCCTCCCCCGTTGCGCGGAGTCGTCGCCCTCGCGCCGGTCGCGGACTTCGCGTCCGCGATCCGGCTGCGGGTCTGCTCCGACGCCGTCGTGCAGTTCCTCGGCGGACCCGAGCACGTCACGGCGCGGCTGCCCCACGCCGATCCCGCCGCGCTGCTGCCCACCGGTATCGCCACCACCATCGTGCAGGGCACCACTGACAACGTGGTCCCGCCGCAGGTCGCACGGGCTTTCGCGGAGGCCGCGGCCCTCGCGGGCGAGGAGGTCGTGGAGGCCGTGCTGGACGGCGTCGGGCACTTCCCGCTGATCGACCCGGCGGCACCCGCGTGCGCCGTCGTCGCCGAGGAGATCGCGCAACTCGCCTGGTAGCCGGCGGGCCCAGGCCGCCGCGGGCGGCCTTCCGGCGGACCCGTGTAGTCCCTGAGACGGATGCCCGGAGATCGGCTGCGGTGTGGACGACGCGCCCGCGCGCGCTGCCTACTGTGTGAGCGTGACCGACACCGACCAGACCACTCTGCGGACCGAGCTCCGTATAGCCCGGGGCGCGCTGAAGGGGCTGCGTGACGACCTGGTCACCGACGCCTTCGCCTTCCGCCCGCTGCCGCCCCGCTCCACCGACGGCGTGTTCCTGCGCCGGCTCCCCGACCGGCTCCGCGACTCCGCGCGCTGGCTGCCGCACACCTGCCTGGCGGCCTTCGCCTGCTTCCTCATGATGCTGGGCTTCGTGTTCGAGAGCGATCGCGGCGGATCGGCGCTGCCCGCCGCGCTCCTCACCGGGATCCCGCTCTTCACGGTGATCTTCCGCCCGGTCGGCGGCTGGTGGCTGTCGCTCGCCGCCGCCTTCCTCACCGGCGCGGCGGCCGGCGAGTTCTCGCTGTGGCCGTGGTCGGCCACCGGCTTCGTCTCCCACCTGGTGGTGATGGCGGTCGTCGCGAAGCGCACCCGGCCGCGGGTGGCGGCGCAGATGTGGCTGCTGACGGTGGCCCTCGGCAGCGCGTTCGTGTTCTTCATGCCCTACCGGGCGTCGGACACCTTCGCCATGGCGCTGCTGTCGTTCGTCGTGCTGCTCACCGTGGTGCTGGCCAAGGGCTGGCGCGAGACGCAGGCGAAGGTCGTCGAGCAGGTGGCGGTCACCCAGGTGGAGCGCTCGCGCCGCACCGTCTTGGAGGAGCGCACGACGATCGCCCGCGAGCTGCACGACGTCGTCGCGCACCACATGTCCGTCATCGCGATCCAGGCCGAGGCCGCGCCCTACCGCGTCGAGGACCCGCCCGCCGAGCTGACCCGCAGCTTCGCGATCATCCGGGAGAACGCGGTGGCCGCCCTGTCGGAGCTGCGCCGCGTCCTGGGCGTCGTCCGGGCCGACGATCCCGACTCCTTCGCCGACAGCGCCCCCGAGGCCCCGCAGCCCACCCTCGCCGACCTCGACCCGCTCCTGGCCAACGTCAGGGAGACCGGCGCGGACGTCGAGAAGGTGGTGACGGGCGCCGTCCGGACGCTGCCGCAGGGCGTGGAGCTCTCCGCGTACCGGATCGTCCAGGAGGGGCTCAGCAACGCCCTGCGGCACGCTCCGGGCGCCGCCACCCGCGTCGAGATCGGGTACGTCCTGGGCGGCCTCGGCCTGCGCGTGGTCAACGGCCCCGCCACCGGAGAGGTCCGGCCGTCGCACGGCGCGGGCCACGGGGTGCTGGGCATGCGGGAACGGGTGTCGATGCTGGGCGGTGAGATGACGGCTGAACCCACCGCCGAAGGCGGGTACGAGGTGACGGCCTTCATCCCCGTGGCGGCGGAGCCGAGACCCGACCCGAACCCGGAGCCGGCGGCACCGCAAGCCCCACCGCAGCGGAAGCCCTGGCCCCTGGCCAAGTCCAACGGGGAACCCGCATGACGATCCGGGTGCTGATCGTCGACGACCAGATGATGGTCCGGGAGGGGTTCTCGGTCCTGCTCAACGCGCAGCCCGACATCGAGGTCGTGGGGGAGGCGGTCGACGGCCGGGAGGCCGTCGCCCAGGTGGCCGCGCTCCGTCCCGACGTCGTCCTCATGGACATCCGGATGCCCGAGATGAACGGCCTGGAGGCGACCCGCGAGATCGTCGCGGCCGACGCCGACGCCAAGGTCCTCGTCCTGACCACCTTCGACCTGGACGAGTACGTCTACCAGGCGCTCCGCGCCGGAGCCAGCGGCTTCCTGCTCAAGGACGCCTCGGCGCGGCAGCTGGGCGACGCCGTACGGATCGTGGCGGCCGGCGAGGCGCTGCTCGCCCCGGCCGTCACCAAGCGGCTGATCGCCGAGTTCTCCCGGCTCGGTACGCCCAGGCCGCCGGCCCAGGACCGGGTCGGCGATCTGACCGACCGGGAGACCGAGGTCCTCGTCCTGGTCGCCCAGGGCCGGTCGAACGCCGAGATCGCCTCGCACCTCGTCGTCGCCGAGTCGACCGTCAAGACCCACGTCAGCCGGGTCCTGGTGAAGCTCGGCCTGCGGGACCGCACCCAGGCGGCCGTGTTCGCCTACGAGGCCCGCCTGGTCACGCCGGGGGGCTAGCGGGGCCCGAGGGCGCCGTGGGGAGTCTTGTGGGGCCGCAGCGGGCGTCCGGGCCCGCAGGAGCGTCCTGGACGCGCGGAAGGCCCCGCCCGGTGACGGGCGGGGCCTTCGACAGGCGCTGGGGCGGTCCGTCAGCGGCTGCGCTTGGCGAGCCGCTCGACGTCGAGCAGGATCACCGCGCGAGCCTCCAGACGGAGCCAGCCGCGGCCGGCGAAGTCGGCGAGCGCCTTGTTGACGGTCTCGCGCGAGGCGCCGACGAGCTGGGCCAGCTCCTCCTGCGTGAGGTCGTGCACCACGTGGATGCCCTCTTCGGACTGCACACCGAAACGGCGCGACAGGTCGAGGAGCGCCTTCGCGACACGGCCGGGCACGTCCGAGAAGACCAGGTCCGACATGACGTCGTTGGTGCGCCGCAGCCGGCGCGCGACGGCGCGCAGCAGCGCGGTCGCGACCTCGGGGCGGGCGTTCAGCCAGGGCTGCAGGTCGCCGTGGCCCAGGCCGAGGAGCTTGAGCTCCGTCAGCGCCGTGGCCGTGGCGGTCCGGGGGCCGGGGTCGAAGAGCGACAGCTCACCGATCAGCTCGCCGGGACCGATGACGGCGAGCATGTTCTCGCGGCCGTCGGGGGACGTGCGGTGCAGCTTCACCTTGCCCTCGGTGACGACGTAGAGCCGGTCCCCGGGGTCGCCCTCGTGGAACAGCGCGTCGCCACGCGCGAGCGTGACCTCGGTCATCGAGGCGCGCAGTTCAGCGGCCTGCTCATCGTCGAGCGCCGCAAAAAGCGCCGCGCGCCGCAGAACGTCGTCCACGAGCTCTCTCCTTGTCGACATCGCCGGATGATCCCCCGTGATGCCCGCTGGCAAAACAGTGCGATCAATCACAAGTCTGTCTTATGTATCGCCGAGCACGTGCCCCGGGGGTCCGATTGGGGGTCGGTTCCTTGTGGCCACGGCCGGATGTCTGTGCCGAGGCTTAGGCTGGCCGGGTGTCTGATACGCCGAGTTCGCAGAGTAAACGGCAGGGTGTGACGGCCAAGCGAGTGACCCGAACCCCTGGTTCCGCTGTGAGCGAACAAGCTTCGCTCAAGCCCGCCAAGAAACCGGAATCCCGTGTCGCCCTGGTCCGCCGGGCGCGGCGGATCAACCGCGAGCTCGCCGAGCTCTACCCGTACGCCCATCCGGAACTCGACTTCGAGAACCCCTTCCAGCTGCTCGTCGCGACGGTCCTCTCCGCCCAGACGACCGACCTGCGGGTGAACCAGACGACCCCCGCCCTCTTCGCCGCCTACCCGACGCCGGAGGACCTCGCGGACGCCGAACCGGAGCGGCTGGAGGAGCTGATCCGGCCGACCGGCTTCTTCCGCGCCAAGGCGAAGTCGCTGCTGGGCCTGTCGGCGGCGCTGCGCGACCGGTTCGACGGCGAGGTGCCGGGCCGCCTCGAGGACCTGGTCACGCTCCCCGGAGTGGGCCGCAAGACCGCGAACGTGGTCCTGGGCAACGCCTTCGGCGTCCCCGGCATCACCGTGGACACCCACTTCGGCCGGCTCGCGCGCCGCTTCGGCTGGACCACCTCCGAGGATCCGGAGAAGGTCGAGCAGGAGGTCGGCTCGCTCTTCCCGACGAGCGAGTGGACGATGCTGTCGCACCGGGTGGTCTTCCACGGCCGCCGTACCTGCCACTCCCGCAAACCCGCCTGCGGCGCCTGCCCGATCGCCCCGCTCTGCCCGTCGTACGGCGAGGGCGAGACGGACCCGGAGAAGGCGAAGAAGCTGCTGAAGTACGAGCTGGGCGGCGCCCCCGGCCAGCGTCTGAAGCCCCCGTCCGACTATCCGGGTGATCCGGCACCGCCCATGGGCGCCCCGGCGGCCACCACGGCCCGGACGCAGGGGAGCGCATGACGACGACGCGGGGCGGCGAGGCGGCCGTGTCGATCCAGGGGCTGCCCCAGTGGCTGCAGCCGGTGGCGCGTGCCGCGGGGGACGTCCTGCCCGAGCAGCTGAGCCGGTTCCTGCCGCCCCCGTCCGGCCGGGGCCGGCAGTCCGCCGTGCTGATCCTCTTCGGCGAGGGCGAGCACGGCCGGGACCTGCTGCTGATGGAGCGCGCGTCCTCGCTCAGGTCGCACGCGGGCCAGCCCTCGTTCCCCGGCGGCGCGCTCGACCCCGAGGACGGCGACCCCGAGGGTGACGGCCCGCTGCGCGCGGCCCTGCGCGAGGCGGAGGAGGAGACCGGTCTGGACCCGTCGGGGGTGCAGATCTTCGGCGTGCTGCCCCGGCTCTACATCCCGGTCAGCGAGTTCGTCGTGACCCCGGTGCTCGGCTGGTGGCGCACCCCCAGCCCGGTCGGCGCCGTCGACCCGGCCGAGACCGCCCGGGTCTTCCGGGTCCCCGTCGCGGATCTCGCCGACCCCGCCAACCGGGCGACGATGACGCATCCGAGCGGCTTCCGGGGCCCGGCGTTCCTCGTCGAGAACGCCGTGGTCTGGGGTTTCACAGCCGGTCTGATCGACAGGATCCTGCACTTCGCGGGCTGGGAGCAGCCCTGGGACCGGAGCCGGACGGTGCCACTCGCATAGGACGGCATGAGACCGTGTGCTCGTGCTGTGTCTTCCTGGGGGGCACCCCGGGGAAGCCCGGCCGATGCCCCGGTCGAGCTGGACCGTCCTCGCGAGGTCAACCTAGATGAACGTGCTGGACTTGTTGCTGCTGCTCGCCGCCGTGTGGTTCGCGGTGGTCGGCTACCGCCAGGGATTCGTCGTCGGCGTCATGTCGGTGATCGGGTTCCTGGGCGGCGGACTGGCCGCCGTCTACCTGCTGCCGATGATCTGGGACAAGGTCACCGACGACTCCTCGCCCGGGTCCGTGGCCGTGGTGGTCGCCGTGGTCGTGGTGATCGTCTGCGCCTCCGTCGGCCAGGCCTGCACCACCCATCTGGGCAACAAGCTGCGCACCCGCATCACGTGGTCCCCGGCCCGCGCGCTGGACGCGGGCGGCGGCGCGCTCGTCAACGTCGCCGCGATGCTGCTCGTCGCCTGGCTGATCGGCTCCGCGCTCGCCACGACGGCGCTGCCGACGATAGGGCGCGAGGTGCGCTCCTCGAAGGTGCTGCTCGGCGTCTCCCGGGTCATCCCCCAGCAGGCGGACACCTGGTTCACCGACTTCAGCTCCACGCTCGCCCAGAACGGCCTCCCGCAGGTCTTCAGCCCCTTCGGCAGCGAGCCGATCACCTCGGTGCCCGCGCCGGACCCCCGGCTCGCGAGCAGCGCCGTCGTCAACCAGGCCCGCCGGAGCATCGTGAAGGTCGTCGGCACCGCGCCCAGCTGCGGCAAGGTGCTGGAGGGCACCGGCTTCGTCTTCGCCAGGGACCGGGTGATGACCAACGCGCACGTCGTCGGCGGGGTCAGCGAGCCCACCGTGCAGATCGGCGGCGAGGGCCGGCTCTACGACGCCCGCGTCGTCCTCTACGACTGGCGGCGCGACATCGCCGTCCTGCAGGTGCCCGAGCTGAACGCGCCCGCGCTGAACTTCGGCGACGCGCACAGCCGCGACGACGCGATCGTGGCGGGCTTCCCGGAGAACGGCGGCTTCGACGTCAGGGCGGCCCGCGTGCGCGGGCGCATCCAGGCGAACGGCCCGGACATCTACCACCGGGGCACCGTGCACCGCGACGTCTACTCGCTCTTCACGAAGGTGCGCCAGGGCAACTCCGGAGGCCCGCTGCTCACCCCGGACGGCAAGGTGGCAGGCGTCATCTTCGCCAAGTCCCTCGACGACGCGGACACCGGCTACGCACTGACCGCGGACGAGATCCGTGACGACATCACCGCAGGCCGCACGGCCGACCGCCAGGTCGACAGCCAGGGCTGCGCACTCTAGGAAGCCGGGCGGGACCCCGCTGGCCGTGCGTTCGCCGGCCGTTCGTCATCGGACGGACGGCCAACCGGACGGACGGTCCCGGGCCCGGTCAGTCGCTGCGGGGGTGCCGCAGGCGCGCGCCCACCCACCGCGCGCGCCGCTGCAGAATGCGTGGGATACCGATCTGGTGCTCCCCCTCGGGGAGTACGGCCGCAGGCGTCGCGCGGTTGACAGCTGCGACGAGGGTGCGGCGGTTGCGTTCTACATCACGGTAGTCGTGCGTCCAACCCATACGGAGCTACGTGCCCGCGCCTCAAGGTCGGTAATCGTGCGGGGCGCGGCCAATTGGCCTATGCGTCCGGCATTTGGCTGATCGTCAGTTAGTAGTAACGGTTGCTCCATGACGGTGCCGCATCGCCCGCCGCTGTGGCCCCAGCCGCCCCTACCGGTCCGGCTCGGGGTCCTTCAGCCAGTTGATCAGCTCGGTCGAGAACGCGATGGGGTCCTCCTCGTGCGGGAAGTGCCCCAGCCCGTCGAAGAGCCGCCAGCGGTACGGCGCCTCCACGTACTCACCGCTGCCCGCCGCGCTGTGGATGCGCACCGCGGAGTCCAGCGAGCCGTGCAGGTGCAGCGTCGGCACCCGCACCGGGCGCTTCATGCGCCGGTTGAACTGGATGCCGTCGGGACGGGCCATCGAGCGCACCATCCAGCGGTACGGCTCCACCGCGCAGTGCGCCGTCGAGGGGATCTGCATCGCCTGCCGGTAGACGTCTACCGTCTCCTCGTCCGGCAGCAGCGGCCCCGACCACTCCCGGATCAGCCGTCCGACCATCGCGGAGTCGTCCGCGACCAGCTGCCGCTCCGGCAGCCACGGCCGCTGGATGCCCCAGATGTAGGAGCCGGCCGCGCTCTGCTTCATGTCGGTGAGCATCGCCGTGCGCCAGCGCCGCGGGTGCGGCATCGAGGAGACCGCCAGCCGGCGCACCAGCTTCGGCCGCATCACCGCCGCGGTCCAGGCCAGGTACCCGCCGAGGTCGTGGCCGACCAGCGCCGCGTCCGGCTCACCGAGCGAGCGGATCACCCCGGTCACGTCCAGCGCCAGGTTCGCCGGGTCGTAGCCGCGCGGCGTGCGGTCGCTGCCGCCGACCCCGCGCAGATCCATCGCGACCGCGCGGAAGCCCGCGTCGGCGAGCGCCGTCAGCTGGTGCCGCCAGCTCCACCAGAACTGCGGGAAGCCGTGCAGCAGCAGCACCAGCGGACCGTCGCCGGCCTCGGCGATGTGGAATCGCGCGCCGTTCGCGGCGACATCCCGGTGTGTCCAGGGCCCTTCGAGCCGTGCGACCGAGGAATGAGCAACGACCGTCATGCAGCTGAGCGTGTCACACCTTGAGGTCCTCCGTGCCACCGGACTCCAGGGCTCGCGGATGCGGCTTGACGCTCTGCAGTACGGCTGCCGTCTGCTTGGCCGAGGCGATGCTGCGCTCCGGCTTCTTCACCTTCTTGAACTTCGCCCGCGCGAACACCCCGAGGACGACGGCGATCAGCACGTACGCGCCGCCGACGATCAGGAACGACCACGCCAGGCCCAGCCCGAGGGCGTGGATGCCGTAGGCCGCCGCCATGCTGAACATCGGCAGGGCGAAGAACGCCAGCGCCGCCGCGCCCGCGATCGCGCCGCTTCCGAGGCCGACCTTCTTGACGTCCTCGCGCAGCTCGGCCTTGGCGAGGGCGATCTCGTCGTGCACCAGGGCGGACATCTCCGCCGTGGCGGAGGCGAACAGCTGTCCGAGACTGCGGCTCGCGCCCTCGGTCTGCTCCACTGCGCTCATCGCATCCTCCGTCGGTAGTCGGTATCCGTCATGCGTCGGTACCCGCCATGCCCGGCTACCTGGTGGTAGGGACTGTTACCCACAGATCATGCCTCAGTCCCCGCCGCCCGCGCCGTCGACCCGGGCCAGTTCGGCGAGCCTGCGGTGTTCGGCGGCCTTCCGCTCCAGGATCTCCGCCATCCGCAGGTGGTACTCCGGGTTGTCCTGCTCGTAGATGTCCGGGATGCCGTCCCCGTCCTCGTCACGGTTCTCCTCGTCGCACAGCGCCCGGTACTTGTCGTTGCGGAGCTTGAGCAGGACGCCCGCGACAACGGCCGCGATCAGGGAGCCGATCAGCACGGCGGCCTTCACCTCGTCGGCCAGCGCGGGGTCCTCGTCGAAGGCGAGTTCGCCGATCAGCAGCGAGACGGTGAAGCCGATCCCGGCCAGGGAGGCGACGGCGAGCACGTCCGGCCAGCGGAGGTCCGGGTTGAGCTCCGCCCGGGTGAACCGGGCCGCGAGCCAGGTGCCGCCGAACACGCCGACGGTCTTGCCGACCACCAGGCCGAGGACGACCCCGAGCGTCTCGGGCCGCGAGAAGACGTCGCCGAGCGCGCCGCCCGAGACGGCGACACCCGCCGAGAACAGCGCGAACAGCGGCACCGCCAAGCCGGCGGAGAGGGGGCGCACCAGGTGCTCGACGTGCTCGCCGGGGGAGTGCTCCTCGCCGTCCCGGCGGGTGCACCGCAGCATCAGCCCCATGGCGACGCCCGCGATGGTGGCGTGCACCCCGCTGTTGTACATCAGCCCCCAGATGACCAGGGCCAGCGGCACGTAGACGTACCAGCCGCGCACCTCCCGGCGGAGCAGCACCCAGAAGACCAGCAGGCCCAGTGCGGCGCCGCCGAGCGCCACGAAGTCGATCGACGAGGTGAAGAAGACCGCGATGATCAGGATCGCGAAGAGGTCGTCGACGACGGCGAGCGTCAGCAGGAAGGCGCGCAGCGCGGACGGCAGCGACGTGCCGATGACCGCGAGGACGGCCAGCGCGAACGCGATGTCGGTGGCGGTCGGGACCGCCCAGCCGTCCAGCGCTCCGCCGCCGACGGTGTTGACCACCACGTAGACGAGGGCGGGCACGGCCATGCCGCACAGGGCGGCGACGACCGGCAGCGCCGCCGCGGACGGCGTCCGCAGCTCGCCGGCGACCAGCTCGCGCTTGAGCTCGATCCCGGCGACGAAGAAGAAGACGGCGAGCAGCCCGTCGGCCGCCCAGTGCTGCACCGACAGGTCCAGCCCGAGGGAGGAGGGACCGAAGTGGAACTCCCTGACCGTCTCGTAGGTGTGGTGCACCGGGGTGTTGGCCCAGATCAGCGCGGCGACGGCGGCGAGGAGCAGCAGGACGCCGCCCACGGTCTCGGCACGCAGCGCGTCGGCGACGTAGGTCCGCTCGGGAAGGGACAGCCGGCCGAGGAAGGACCGTCCGGCGGCGGGACCGTCGGCGGCGGGGCCGTCGGCAGCGGGTCGCCCGGTCGCGGATCGGTCGGTCGTGGGTCGCTCGGTCACGGGTGAGAAGCCTCCGGTCGGTCCGTCATCCACTGGACGTGGCTGACTCCGTTGCCGACCAGACTTCCCGGCGCACCTGTGTTGACGCGTTCCTGACGCGGGGACCAGCTTAGCGGCTCGGACGCCATGCCTTCCGGCAATCCACACATTACGGGCAGAAGGGGCTCCCGGCCCGATGCCGGAAGCCCCTTCTGCCCGTCCTGCGGTCAGTCCTCGCTGCTCGCGCCCGGCAGGTTGGTCTGGATCAGATCCATCACCGACGAGTCGGTGAGCGTGGTGACGTCGCCGAGCTCGCGGTTCTCCGCGACGTCGCGCAGCAGGCGGCGCATGATCTTGCCGGAGCGGGTCTTGGGCAGCTCGCTGACGATCAGGATGCGCTTGGGCTTGGCGATCGGGCCCAGGGTCTTCCCGACGTGGTCGCGCAGCTCCGCGACGAGGGTGTCGGAGTCCGAGGCGGTGCCGCGCAGGATGACGAACGCGACGATGGCCTGGCCGGTGGTCTCGTCCGCGGCGCCCACGACGGCGGACTCCGCGACCTTGGGGTGCGAGACGAGCGCGGACTCCACCTCGGTGGTGGAGATGTTGTGGCCGGAGACCAGCATCACGTCGTCGACCCGGCCGAGCAGCCAGATGTCGCCGTCGTCGTCCTTCTTCGCGCCGTCACCGGCGAAGTAGCGGCCCTCGAAGCGCGACCAGTAGGTGTCGATGTAGCGCTGGTCGTCGCCCCAGATGGTGCGCAGCATCGACGGCCACGGCTCGGTGAGCACCAGGTAGCCGCCGGAGCCGTTGGGCACCTCGTTCGCCTCGTCGTCCACGACGGTGGCCGCGATGCCGGGCAGGGCGCGCTGGGCGGAGCCGGGCTTCGTGGTGGTCGCGCCCGGCAGCGGGCTGATCATCATCGCGCCGGTCTCGGTCTGCCACCAGGTGTCCACGATCGGGCAGCGGTTGCCGCCGATGTGCTCGCGGTACCAGACCCACGCCTCGGGGTTGATCGGCTCGCCGACGCTGCCCAGCACCCGCAGCGAGGACAGGTCGAACTTGGCGGGGATGTCGTCGCCCCACTTCATGAACGTGCGGATCGCGGTGGGCGCGGTGTAGAGGATGCTCACGCCGTACTTCTGGATGACCTCCCAGAAGCGGCCCTGGTGCGGGGTGTCCGGGGTGCCCTCGTAGATCACCTGGGTGGCGCCGTTGGCGAGCGGCCCGTAGACGATGTACGAGTGGCCGGTCACCCAGCCGATGTCGGCGGTGCACCAGTAGACGTCGGTCTCCGGCTTGAGGTCGAAGACCGCGTGGTGGGTGTAGGAGGTCTGGGTGAGGTAGCCGCCCGAGGTGTGCAGGATGCCCTTGGGCTTCCCCGTCGTGCCGCTGGTGTAGAGGATGAACAGCGGGTGCTCGGCGTCGAAGGCCTGCGGGGTGTGCTCGGCGGACTGGCGGGTGACGATGTCGTGCCACCACACGTCGCGGCCCTCGCTGAACGCGGTCTCCTGGCCCGTGCGGCGCACCACCAGGACGTGCTCGACGGTCGGGCACTTGGCGACGGCCTCGTCGATGGCGGGCTTGAGCGCGGAGGGCTTGCCGCGCCGGTAGCCGCCGTCGGAGGTGATGACGAGCTTGGCGTCGGCGTCCTGGATGCGGGAGGCGACGGCGTCGGCGGAGAAGCCGCCGAAGACCACGGAGTGCGCGGCGCCGATCCGGGCGCAGGCCAGCATCGCGACCACGGCCTCGGGGATCATCGGCAGGTAGACCGCGACCCGGTCGCCGGCCTGCACACCCAGCTCGGTGAGGGCGTTCGCGGCGCGGCTGACCTCGTCCTTGAGCTCGGCGTAGGTGATCGCGCGGCTGTCGCCGGGCTCGCCCTCGAAGTGGATCGCGACGCGGTCGCCGTTGCCGGCCTCGACGTGCCGGTCCACGCAGTTGTAGGCCACGTTGAGCTTGCCGTCGGCGAACCACTTGGCGAACGGCGGGTTCGACCAGTCCAGGGTCTGGGTCGGCTCGACCGCCCAGCTCAGCCGGCGCGCCTGCTCGGCCCAGAAGGCCGGCCGGTCGGACTCGGCCTGCGCGTACGCGTCCGCGGTGACGTTGGCGGATGCGGCCAGCTCGGCCGGCGGAGCGAAGCGCCGCTCCTCCTTCAACAGATTGGCCAGGCTCTCGTTGCTGCTCACGCCAACTCCTTGTCAGGCTGTCCCAGATGTCCCGGCCATAGCTCATCAGGCCGGGGGCACGATGACAAGGGTCGCAGGAAAATTGGTTTAGACCTATAGCGTGAGCGGTCCGCACGGGGGGCCGTGCGGCGTGGCGTTCCCGGTGCCCCGCAGCACGGCCCCCCCGTCCGGTGTCGGACCGTTGTCAGACCGTGTCCAGCACCTCCGGGTGCACCGCCGAGAAGGCTCCCGTGGCGTGGTCCAGGACGTACGCCTGGGCCTCGGCGACGTGGAAGTACATGCCCTGCAGCTGCAGCGTGCCCTCCGCGTAGCGGCGGGCCACGCACGGATGGTCCAGCAGGTGCTCCAGCTGCTGCACCACGTTGGCCAGGCTCAGCCGCTCCAGGTCGTCGGCCGGCTCCCGGTCCGTCAGCCCCGGGCCGCCGCGCGCCAGCCGCTCCAGGCTCGGCCGGCCGTGCCGCAGCCAGCGGGCCAGCGGGGTCTGCGCGCCGGGCGGGTGGTCACTGCCGAGCAGCGCCTGCATGGCGCCGCAGCCGGAGTGCCCGCAGACCGTGATGCTGCCGACCTTCAGCACGTCCACCGCGTACTCGACGGCCGCGGCCACCGAGTCGCAGGTGTTGTCGGAGCCGGGCGGGGGCATCAGGTTCCCGATGTTGCGGACGGTGAAGAGGTCACCGGGCCCGCTGGAGGTGATCATGCTGGTCACCAGCCGGGAGTCGGCGCAGGTCAGGAAGAGCTGGGTGGGCCGCTGGCCCTCCCTCGCCAGTCGCGCCAGCTCGTCGCGCACCAGGGGCGCGGTGTGCCGCTGGAAGTTGCTGACGCCCCCGATCAGCTGGTTGCCCGCCGGAGCGGTGACGGTGACGCTGGCCGGGCTGGGCCGGGTGCAGTGGTGGTTGCGCCACGGCGTCCAGGGCCGGCAGGCGTGCGCGCTGCCCGGTTCGATCACCGCCCGCCCCGCGCGGTCGCCGAGGACGGCGCAGCCGCCGCGGGCGCGGTGCCGGGTGCACCACGACTGGAGTGCCTCGTACGCCGCGTGGTCCATGAACGAGCCGTCCAGTTCGACGACGGCGTGCGCCCCGTCGGGCACCTGGGCGAGGGCCCGGGTGAGCCGGGGCACCGCGAGGAACGTCAGCTGGCCGTGGGCGCGCACCCGGTAGCCGGCCGCCTCCGGGGAGACGGTGATGCGGGTGCGGGTGAGGCGGCGCAGCGAGGTGAAGGCCGCGACCGCGATCCCGGCCACCACGCCCTCCAGGACGCCGAGCAGCACGACCCCGCCGATGGTGGCCGCGTACACCGGGAACTCCCGGTGCCGCCTGATGTTCTTGATGTGCGCGAAGCTCACCATCTTCACGCCGACGACCAGCACCAGGACGGCGAGGGCGGCGAGCGGGATCAGGTCCAACACGCCGGCCAGCAGGCTCGCGCACAGCAGCACCCACACGCCGTGCAGCACGGTGGACCAGCGCGTCACGGCCCCGGCCCGGAGGTTGGCCGAGCTGCGCATCGCCCCGCCTGCCACCGGCAGGCCGCCGAGCAGCCCGGAGAACATGTTCGACGCGCCCTGGCCGAGCAGTTCGCGGTCGAGCCGCGCGGGCTGGGCCCGCCGGTCCGGGTACTCGGACTGCATCTTGTCGAGCGCGACCGCGGACAGCAGCGATTCCATGCTCGCGACAAGGGTGACGGTGACGACCGCGGCGAGCAGGCCGAGCACCGGCCCCTCCGGCAGCCGGGGCATCCCCGGAGCGGTCCACGACGGCAGGTCGACGCGCGGCACGGTCAGCGCCAGGCCCGCGGCCGTGGCGGCGGCGACCGCCGCCAGCGCCGCCGGAACCGCCCGCAGCGCGCGCACGGCTCTGTACCTGCTCCCGCTGCCGGGCAGCCGGGGCCAGCCGATGAGGACGACGGCGGTGAGCGCGCCGATCCCCAGCGTGGCCGGGCTCGTGGCCGCCAACTGGCGCGGCAGCGCGCCGAGGTTGGCCAGGGCGGAGCCCTGGGCGGTGCCGCCGAGGATGACGTGCACCTGGCCGACGGCGATGGAGACGCCGATCCCGGCGAGCATGCCGTGCACGATGGCGGGGCTGACCACCAGCGCCGCCCTGGCCACCCGTAGGGCGCCGAGGGCGATCTGGGCGAGGCCGGCGAGCACGGTGATGGCGCAGGTGGTGCGCCATCCGTAGCGCTGGACGAGTTCGGCGGTGACGACCACGAGGCTGGTGGCAGCCCCGCTGACCTGCAAAGGGGCCCCGCCGAGCAATCCGGCGACGATGCCGCCGACGACAGCGGCGACGAGGCCGGACTGGAGGGGCGCACCGGTGGCGAGGGCGATACCGAGCGACAGCGGCACGGCGATCAGAAAGACAGTGATCGAGGCGGACAGATCGGACCTGTGAGGCGTCTGCATGGTTCCCGTCTCCTTCAGGGCGGCGGGACGTGGTAGCCGTACGTAACTGTATGGCTACTCTCAAGCGTCGGTAAAAGGAGAGTAATGCGGATATACGGTTCGGTGAAGTCCGTAGATCCACTCGGGCGGAGATTTGCTCCTATCGAGTGAATCGAGAAGGGGTTTGGCCGGTCGTGATGACCAAATCGCGGGAACATGTCAGTTTTTGCTCTCGAATCCCTGCTCGCCCCTTTGGATCGAGGTTCGTATGCATTCCCTGCGGAAGAGCACGGCCCTGGCCGCCGTTACCGCGTTGGCATTCGGTGTGGTGGGTTGTTCCGGCGGTTCGAGCGGCTCGGGAGGAACGGGGCAGAGCAGCCGGCAGCACGACGGCCCCGCCGCGGCCGTGCAGAAACCGCCCGCGCGGGTGATGAAGCTGATCGGCGACGGCTCCACCGCCGAGACCGGGGCCCAGCCCAACCAGCCGCGGTTCCAGCGGCTCGCGCCGGGCGAGAAGCCCCCGCAGTTCGTCGTCTTCTCCTGGGACGGCGCGGGGGAGGACAGCCAGAAGCTGTTCTCGCACTTCCGCGAGGTCGGCAAGGAGAACAAGGCGTCCATGACGTACTTCCTCAGCGGCGTCTACCTGCTGCCCGGCGACCGCAAGGAGGTCTACGACCCGCCTCGGCACCCGCGCGGCGCCTCCGACATCGGCTTCACCGACCGCCAGGAGATGACCGACACGCTGGAGCAGATCCGGCAGGCGTGGCTGGACGGCAGCGAGATCGGCACCCACTTCAACGGCCACTTCTGCGGGTCCAACGGCGGGGTCGGCACCTGGTCGTCCGAGGAGTGGAAGAGCGAGATCGAGCAGGCCGAGGGCTTCGTCAGGAACTGGAAGACCAACAGCGGCCTCACCCAGCTGGCCCCGCTGCCGTTCGACTACAGCAAGGAGCTGGTCGGCGGCCGCGCCCCCTGCCTGGAGGGCCAGCGCAACCTGATCCCGGCCGCCAGGGAGATGGGCTTCCGCTACGACGCCAGCTCGGTGGGCGGCCGCCAGGTCTGGCCGTCGCAGCTCGGCGGCGTCTGGGACTTCCCGCTCCAGGACATCCCGGTCCCCGGCCGCGCCTTCGAGACGCTGTCCATGGACTACAACTTCCTGGCCAACCAGTCCGGCACCACCAAGGGCGACCCGTCGAAGCGCGACTACTGGGGCCACCAGATGGAGAGCGGCCTGGCCGCCGCCTTCGACCGCGCCTACTCGGGCAACCGGGCGCCACTGTTCGTCGGCAACCACTTCGAGTCGTGGAACGGCGGCGTCTACATGAAGGCCGTGGAGTCCACCATCAAGTCGGTGTGCCGCAAGGACGGTGTGCGCTGCGTGTCGTTCAAGCAGATGGCGGACTGGATGGACGCCCAGGACCCGGCGGTGCTGGCGAAGCTGCGCAAGCTGGACGTCGGGCAGGCGCCGAAGGAAGGCTGGCCGGCCTTCCTCGCGGCACCTGCGGGAGCCTCCGGTTCCGGGCACGGTTCGGCGCCCGCCGCGGCCCGGCCCGGGGCGGACGTCAGCTAGCCGACAGCGCCCCGGCTCCGGCCGCGGCCCCGGCTGCGGTGGCCGATCGGGCCCCTGCCCCGGCCGTGGTCACCGATCCGGCACCTGCCCCGGCCGTGGTCACCGATCCGGCCTCACCGAGCACGAAGACGGGGTCGACCTGGGACGCCAGGTCGGCGCCCGTCTTCGCGTTGCCCCAGCTCTCCGCGTTCTTCAGGTGGAAGTGCACCATCTGGCGGGTGTAGCGGTCCCAGTCGCGCCCCTCGTACGAGGCGTCGGCCGTCTCGTGCATGGTCCGCAGCGCGCGCCGGTTGGCCTCCTCCAGCAGCTCGAAGCTCGGCGGACGGCCCTTCTCCATGGCGCGCACCCAGTCGGAGTGGCCGACGGTGGCCAGCAGGTCGTCCCCCGTCTCGTCGCGCAGGAACGCCAGGTCGTCGGCGCCCTGCACCTTGTTGCCGATGACGCGCAGCGCGACGCCGAAGTCGCGGGCGTACTCCTTGTACTGGCGGTAGACGGCGACGCCCTTGCGGGTCGGCTCGGCGATCAGGAACGTCATGTCGAACCGGGTGAACATCCCGGAGGCGAACGAGTCGCTGCCCGCCGTCATGTCCACCACGACGTACTCGTCACGGCCGTCGGTCAGGTGGTTCAGGCACAGCTCCACCGCCCCGACCTTGGAGTGGTAGCAGGCGACGCCGAGGTCGGACTCGCTGAACGGCCCGGTCGCCATCAGGCGCACCCGTGCTCCGTCGTCCAGCGGAACGGTGCGCGCGCACGCGGCGTAGACCGGGTTCTCCTCCATCACCCGCAGCAGGCGCGAGCCGCTGCCCGGCGGAGTTGTCTTGATCATGGTCTCGGCGGAGGCGATCCGCGGGTTGGCACCCCGCAGGTACTCCTTGATCTCCGGCAGGTGGGCGCCCATCGCGGGGAACGCGGCGGCCTCCTCCTCGCTCAGGCCGAGCGCCGGGCCGAGGTGCTGGTTGATGTCCGCGTCGACGGCGACGACGGGCACACGGATATCCGCGAGGTGGCGGATGAACAGGGAGGACAGCGTGGTCTTGCCGCTGCCGCCCTTTCCAACGAAAGCGATCTTCATGTTCGCCAAGGGTAGTCGGATACGCACGTTGGGTGACGGTTTCGAGTGGGGAAGGCCACTCGATCGGGGTCCATCGGGGCGTTCCGCTGTGCGTAGGGTCGTACGCATGGGTACGAACGCTGATCCGCTCGCCATCCTCGGTTCCCTGCCCGGCGTGTCCGACGCGGTGGACTCCGTGCGGCAGTCCGTGGACAAGGTCTACGGGCACCGCGTGATGCGCCGCCGGTCCGAAGAGGTGACGTCCGAGGCGGCGCTGCGCGGAGCGCGCGGTTCCGCCGCGCTGGCCGGTGCCGACTGGCCGCTGGAGGAGCTCCGGCGCCGCAGCGACTTCTCCGCCGACGCCGAGGCGCACACCGTGGGTGCGGCGCTGCGGCTGACCGCCGAGGCCGGGCAGCTGCTGAGCGTCTGGCGCCGGTCGCCGGTGCAGGCGCTGGCGCGGCTGCACCTGGTGGCGGCGGGCGGCGCCGCCCCGGACGACACGGTGGGCCGGCCGCGGCTGGCCGGCGAACCGGTCGACGAGCCGCTGGTAGAACTGCCGCTCCCGGACTCGGCGGAGGTGGCCGCCCGGCTCGAGGGGCTGGCCGGGCTGCTGCGCGCGGGGGGCGAGGCGCCCGCGCTGGTCGTCGGCGCGGTGGTGCACGGCGAGTTGCTGTCGCTGCGGCCCTTCGGCTCGTTCAACGGGCCGGTCGCGCGGGCGGCGGAGCGGATCGTGCTGGTGGGCAGCGGGCTCGACCCCAAGTCGATCTGTCCCGCCGAGGTGGGCCACGCCGAACTCGGGCGGGCGGACTACCTCAAGGCGCTGGAGGGGTACACGTCGGGTACGCCCGACGGGATGGCCGCCTGGATCGGGCACTGCGGGAAGGCGCTGGAACTCGGCGTGCGCGAGAGCGTCGCGGTGTGCGAGGCGCTGCAGCGGGGCGCGGCCTGAGAAGTCCCCGGACCTGAGGACCTGACACGTCCTGGAAAGGGTTGCGGCGGCACCCTGGGGTGCCGCCGCTGGCATGTCCGTCGCGTTACCATGCGTGCTCGATATTCGCCTATCAGGTCGGGACTTTGCCCGTCACCTGGTACGGCTGGCCCGGTCAGCGGGTCGGCTGCGCGTGGGTGCCCGACTTCCATGCTTGGGTCCGTGGGCCTAATACTCTGCGGTCTTCCTCTCGGAAGTCCGTGGTCTCGCGGGCCTCTGAGTCCTTTTTACCGCCGCCGGGGCCGAAGTGGAACCCCTGAGCGCACTTCTTTACTTTTGCCCTGCAATCAGGACAAAAGCGATGGGCGGCGCCGGCGGGCCGCGTACCAGACCAGGCCGGCCGTGGCGGCGGCCGCACCGACCGCCGCGGCGGCGAGCACCGGGCGCGGCGGCATCGACAGGGACGGGATGCGCTGGTTGAGCCGCACCGGCCGGTTGAAGGTGAGGATCGGCCACTCCCGGCCGGTCGCCTCCTTGCGCAGCCCGCGGTCCGGATTCACCGCGTACGGGTGGCCGACGACCTCCAGCATGGGGATGTCGGTGACCGAGTCGCTGTACGCGAACGACCGTTCCAGGTCGTACCCCTCGGCCTCGGCGAGTTCGAGGATGGCCTCGGCCTTGGCCGGGCCGTAGACGTAGTGCTCGATCACGCCGGTGTAGCAGCCGTTCTCGGCGACCATCTGCGTGGCGATCACATGGTCGGCGCCGAGCATCCGGCCGATGGGCTCGACGACCTCGGCCCCGGACGCGCTCACGATGACCACGTCCCGGCCGGCGGCGTGGTGCTCCTCGATGAGGGAAGCGGCCTCGTCGTAGATGATCGGGTCGATCAGGTCGTGCAGGGTCTCGGCCACGATCTCCCTGACCTGCTGCACGTTCCAGCCGCGGCACAGCTCGGAGAGGTACTTGCGCATCCCCTCCATCTGGTCGTGGTCGGCGCCGCCCACGAGGTACACGAACTGGGCGTAGGCGGTGCGCAGCACGGCCCGACGATTGATCAGGCCGCCCTGGTAGAAGGATCTGCTGAAGGCGAGGGTGCTCGACTTGGCGATCACGGTCTTGTCGAGGTCGAAGAATGCTGCGGTGCGCGGGGACAGGTGGTTTTCCACGAGCACGAGCATAAGCAACCACCATTCGGCGTAAGCTGCGGCGCGTGGGTTTGCCTGAGAAGGCTGTCGGGTACACCATGGAAGTCACGGATCGTTCGCGACCGTGCTAACCCGGTCTGGCTCCTCCCCCCCCGAGTCGGACTGTGGGGACGACCCCCGCTCTCCCCCCCGGCGGGGGTCGTCGCATGTCCTCATGTCTTTTCGGACCGACGTCCCGGTAGCTCTTCTTCCTTCCTTTATGCGGTAGCTCGCACTCCTCTTGCGCTGCCTTCATCCGGTACGACGTGTCACGGTCCGTAATCGTTGCGCCTCGGTGGCGAACTCACCCGTTCGAGTGACGGAGTTATCCACAACCTCCGAGTTATCCACCGATACGAACCAAGATCATCTGATTCTCCGGAACGGCCCGACTCTGTTCGCAGGCGATGCACACCGTGCTCGCGGGACGAACGAGGAGGCAGGGCCGTGGCTGAATCCATCACACCCGACCGGAGCCCGGCGGCAGCGCGGGAACCGGGCGGGCCGCTGATCGTCACTCAGGACGAGGCGCTGCTCGACGATTTGCTGAGGCTGTGCGCTGCGGCGGGCGCGGAGCCCGAAGTGGCCTTCGGGGCGCCGCCCCGCGCGGGGAGCTGGGAGTCCGCGCCGCTGGTCCTCGTCGGCTCGGCCGACACCGGCCGGCTCCGCGGCGCGGTCCGGCGAAAAGGCGTGCTGCTGGTCGGCCGGGATCTGGACGACCAGGACGTGTGGCGCAGAGCTGTCGACATCGGGGCCGACCACGTCCTCTTCCTGCCGGACGCCGAATCGTGGCTGGTCGACCGGATCGCCGACGTCGCCGAGGGAGTCACCGAGCCGGCCCTGACCATCGGCGTGGTGGGCGGCCGGGGCGGCGCCGGGGCCAGCACGCTGGCGTGCGCCCTGGCGGTCACCGCGGCCCGCGACGGCCGCCGCGCGATGCTCATCGACGGCGACCCGCTGGGCGGGGGCCTGGACATCCTGCTCGGCGCGGAACGCGCCGGCGGGCTGCGCTGGCCGGACCTCGCGGACTCGCGGGGGCGGGTCAACAGCGGAGCGCTGGAGGAGTCGTTGCCGCGGCTGGACGCGCTGAGTGTCCTCAGTTGGGACCGCAGCGACTCCGTGGTCATCCCGCCGCAGGCGATGCGGTCGGTGCTGGGCGCCGCCCGGCGCCGGGGCGGAGTCGTCGTCGTGGACCTGCCCCGGCGGGTGGACGACGCGGTCGCGGAGTCGCTGGCCCAGATCGACGTCGGACTTCTGGTCGTCCCCGCCGAGTTGCGGGCGGTGGCCGCCGCCACCCGGGTCGCCTCGGCCGTCAGCATGCTCCTCAAGGACCTGCGGGTGGTCGCCCGCGGCCCCTTCGGCGCAGGGCTCGACGACGAGGAGATCGCCCGGCTCATCGGCCTGCGGCTGGCGGGCGAACTGCCGTCGGAGCCGGACCTGCTGGAGGCGCGGGAGGGCTGCCGGCCACCGGGCGCGAGCGGCCGCGGGCCGCTGGCCCGTTTCTGCTCCGCCTTCCTGGCCCAGGCGCTGCCCAGCGGCGGGAGCGTGCCGGTATGAGCCCGGACCGTGCGGCACCGAGGGCGGCGCTCCTGGACGCCGTCCGACTCCGCCTCGCCGAGTACAGCGGGGACCCCACGCCCAGCAGGGTCGCGGCCGCGCTGCGTGCCGAAGGGCGGCTGCTGGGCGACACCGAGGTGCTCGGCGTCGTCACCGCGCTGCGCTCCGAGATGGTCGGCGCGGGTCCGCTGGAGCCGCTGCTCGCGGATCCGGACGTCACCGACGTGCTCGTCAACGGGCCGGAGGAGGTGTGGGTCGACCGCGGGCACGGCCTGGAGCGCAGCGACGTCGGGTTCGCCGACGCCGCCGCCGTGCGCCGGCTCGCCCAGCGGCTCGCGACCACCGCGGGCCGGCGGCTGGACGACGCCCGGCCGTGGGTCGACGCCCGGCTCCCCGACGGCACCCGGCTGCACGCGGTGCTGCCGCCCGTCGTCGTCGGCTCGCCCTGCCTGTCGCTGCGCGTGGTGCGGGCCCGGGCCTTCGGCCTGGACGAGCTCATCACCGCCGGCACCCTGGACGCCGAGACGGCGCGGCTGCTGCGCGCCGTCCTCGACGCCCGGCTCTCCTTCCTGATCAGCGGCGGCACCGGCACCGGGAAGACCACCCTGCTCAGCTGCCTGCTGGGCCTGGTGGAACCGCGGTTGCGCATCGTGCTCGCGGAGGACTCCGCGGAACTGCGTCCCGACCACCCGCACGTCGTCCGGCTGGAGACCCGGCCGGCCAACCAGGAGGGCGCCGGGCTGGTGGAGCTGCGGGACCTGGTGCGCCAGGCCCTGCGGATGCGGCCGGACCGGCTGGTGGTCGGCGAGGTCCGCGGACCGGAGGTCACCGAGCTGCTGGCCGCTCTCAACACCGGCCATGAGGGCGGGTGCGGGACGGTGCACGCCAACGCGGCCTGCGACGTGCCGGCCCGGCTGGAGGCGCTCGGGTCGACCGCGGGGCTCGACCGGGCCGCCCTGCACAGCCAGTTGGCGGCGGCGCTGTCCGTCGTCGTCCATCTGGCCAGGGACCGTTCGGGGCTGCGGCGGGTCGCCGAGATCCATGTGCTGGAGCGCCGCGCCGACGGGCTGGTGGTGACCGTCCCCGCGGTGGTGTGCGGCGCTCCGGGCGCGTGGGAGCGCGGGCCGGGCTGGGACCGGCTGGCGGCCCTGTGCGAGCGGGGTGCGGCATGAGGCCCGGGACGGCGCTGTGGGCGGCCGTGTTCTGCGCCGGGGCCGCCGGGTGGCTGATGTACGGCGGGGACACCGCCCTGCGCCGGGCCCGGCTGATGCTGGCGGGAGGCCAGCGGCCGGGCGCCGGGTGGACGTGGGGACCCGGCATGTGGCGCGGGCCGACGGCGTGCGGGCAGGCGCTGCTCGCATCGCTGCGGGAGCGCTTCGGGTGGCGGCTCGGACGGGAGCTGCTCTGCCTGCCCGCCGGGCTGGTGCTCGCCCTGGCGGCGCACTCGGTGCTGCCCGCGCTGGCCGGAGCGGTCGCGGTGCCGCTGGTCGGCCGCCGACTGCGGAAGCGGGCCCGGCGGGCGGCGGTGGAGCGCCGGCTGACCGCGGTGGGCACCCTGTGCGCGACGGTGGCGGGTGATCTGCGCGCCGGGAGCCCGCCGCACCCCGCGCTGGCGGGCGCGATCGAGGACGACGGCTGGCCGGACGCACCCGAGCTGGTGGACGCGGCGCGACTGCTGCTGGCCGCCGCCCGGTTCGGTGGGGACGTGCCGGAGGCGCTGCGGGCGGCGGCGCGCTTCGAGGGGGCCGAGGGGCTGGCGGCGGTCGCCGCCTGCTGGCAGGTCGCCGTCGACGGCGGCGCGGGGCTGGCCGCGGGCCTCGACCGGATCGCCGCGGCCCTGCGGGCCGAACGCGATCAGCGGGACGAGCTGAGCGCCCAACTGGCCGGGCCCCGTTCGACCGCGCTGATGCTGGCGCTGCTCCCGCTGTTCGGGGTGGTGCTGGGCGCGGGCCTCGGGGCGGACCCGGTGGGGACGCTGCTGGGCACTCCGGCGGGGCTGGCCTGCCTGCTGGCGGGCGGCCTGCTGGAGTGGGCGGGGCTCGCCTGGACCGGTCGCATCGTGCGGTCCGCGGAGGAGTCCTGGTGACCGGCGAGCTGGTCCACAGCCTGGGGACAGCCGTGTCGGTCGGCGCCGCCGTCCTGTGCGCCGTGGTGACGGTGATCGAGGCGAGGCGCGAGCGCGCCGCCCTCGGCCGGCTGCGGCTGCTGTTCGGGGCCCGGGTCGCCCAGAGCTCCGCAGCCGCCTGGTGGACGCGCGGGCCCGCGCTGCGGACCTGGGCTCCGGTCGCGGCGGCGGCGCTCGGCGCCGCCGTGTTCGTCGGAGGACTTCCCGGGTGTGCGGCCGGCCTGCTCGCCGCGTGCGGGATACGGCACTGGCAGCGCCGGTCGCGGGCGGCCGGCGGCCGCGACCGCGATCGGAGCGCCGCGCGTCAGCTGCCGCTCTGCGCGGACCTGATGGCCGCCTGCCTCGCGGCCGGGGCCCGGCCGAGCGACGCGGCGGAGGCGGTCGGCCGGTCACTGGGCGGCCCGCTGGGCGGCGGGCTCATACGGGTCGCGGCCGAGGTCCGCCTGGGCGGCGACCCCGAACGGTGCTGGGAGCGGTTCGGCCGGCTGCCCGCCGCGAAGGGGCTCGCCCGCTGCCTGGCCCGTGCCTCGCACAGCGGAGTGGCGCCGGTGGACGAGGTGGCCCGCCTGGCCGCCGACTACCGCGCCGCCCGCGGCCGTTCGGCGCTCGCCGGGGCCCGGCGCGCGGGAGTGCTGGCCACGGCCCCGCTCGGCCTGTGCTTCCTGCCGGCCTTCCTGCTCGTCGGAGTGGTGCCGGTGGTCCTGGGGCTGGCGGCGGGGATCCTCGCCGGCGGCTCCGGCCAGGGCCCGTGAGAGCGACGTGCGCGACCACGGGCCGACTCCCGCTCAACTCCCTTCCGAATCCCGCTCGACAGACATCGATGCACAGGGGGAAACGTCATGATGATCCGGATGCTGCACAGGGCGGCCGGGCGGCTTCGGTCGGCCGCGGACGCGGGGATGACCACGGCGGAGTACGCCGTCGGCACGCTGGCGGCCTGCGGGTTCGCCGCCGTGCTCTACAAGATCGTGACCAGTGGCGCGGTGAAGTCGGCGCTCAGCGGACTGATCGAGAGGGCCCTCGATGTGTCCTTCTGAGGGTCCGCCGGAGAGGCCGTGTCGAGGCTTGTCCGAGCGGGGATCCGTCACCGCGGAGGCCGCCGTCGCGCTGCCGGTCATGGTGCTCTTCACCACGGCGCTGCTGGGCGGCCTGATGGCCGTGGCGGCGCAGATCCAGTGCGTGGACGCCGCGCGGGCGGGCGCGCGGGCCGCGGCGCGGTCCGAGCCGGAGGCCGCCGCCCTGGCGGCGGCCCGCTCCGCCGCACCGCGGGGAGCCGCCGTGTCGCTGACCCGGGACGGCGAGCTGGTCAGGGTGCGGGTCACCGCGCGGGCGCCGGTGTTGAAGGTCGCGCTGCACGCCGAAGCGGCGGCGCTCGCCGAGGAGACGGTCCGGTGAGCGGCGGGTGGCGCGGGGACCGGGGGTCGGCGACGGTCTGGGCCGCGCTGCTCATGGGGGTGCTGTGCCTGGCCTTCGGCGCGGCCCTGGCCATGGGCCAGGCGATCGTCGCCCGCCACCGGGCGGGCGCCGCGGCCGACCTGGCCGCGCTGGCCGCGGCCGACCACGCGGCGGACGGCCCGGCCGCCGCCTGCGCCCGGGCGGCCCGGACGGCGACTGCCCAGGGCGCCCGGCTCGTCCGGTGCGCGATGACGGGCGACACCGCCGACGTCACCGCCGCCGTGGGCCGGGCGAGAGCCCGCTCCCGCGCGGGCCCCGCCCCGCCGGCTGACCCTCAGCTCCCCGCCGGGCCCGCTCCCGTGCCGCCGTCGGCACCTGGCTCGGTGCCACGCTCGGTTTCCGGCTCGGCACTTGGTTCGGCATCCGGCTCGGTTTCCGGGTCCGGGGGCGTCTCGCGGGTCAGCAGACAGTCCAGGAGGCGGACGGCGGCGCGTTTGTCCAGGGGCTCGTTGCCGTTGCCGCATTTGGGGGACTGCACGCAGGACGGGCAGCCGAACTCGCACTCGCAGGAGGCGATGGCCTCCCGGGTGGCGGTGAGCCAGCCGCGGGCCGTGTGGAAGGCGCGCTCGGCGAAGCCCGCGCCGCCCGGGTGGCCGTCGTAGACGAAGACGGTGGGCAGGCCCGTGTCGGCGTGCAGCGGGATGGAGACGCCGCCGATGTCCCAGCGGTCGCAGGTGGCGAAGAGCGGGAGGATGCCGATGGAGGCGTGCTCCGCGGCGTGCAGGGCGCCGGGGAGCTCCTCGGGGTGGATGCGGGCCGCTTCCAGCTGGTCGTCGGTGACGGTCCACCAGACCGCGCGGGTGCGCAGGGAGCGCGGCGGGAGGTCGAGCTTGGTCTCGCCGAGCACCTCACCGGTGATCAGGCGGCGGCGCAGGAAGGAGACGACCTGGTGGGTGACCTCGACCGAGCCGAAGTGGACGCGGGCCGCGCCCCAGGACTCCTCCAAGTCGGTGGACAGGACGGATACGGAGGTGTTCTCGCGGGCCATCGTCGAGTAGTCGGGGTCTGCCTCGCCGACCAGCGCCACGGCGTCCTCGAGGTCCAGGCGCTCGACCAGGTACGTCCGGCCCTGGTGGAGGTGGACCGCGCCGTCGTGGACCGAGGCGTGGGCGGAGGCGTCGTCGACGGTGCCGAGCAGCCGGCCGGTGGCGGACTCGACGACCTGGACGGCCTTGCCGCCCGCGCCCCGGATGTCGGTGAGGTCGGCGGCCCGCTCCCGGCGGGTCCAGAAGTAGCCGCCGGGCCGCCGCCGCAGCAGGCCGCGGCGTTCCAGCTGCGGGAGCAGCGCGGCGGTCTCGGGGCCGAAGAGCGTCAGATCGTCGTCGGTGAGCGGGAGTTCGGCGGCGGCCGCGCAGAGATGGGGGGCGAGGACGTAGGGGTTGTCGGGATCCAGCACGGTGGACTCCACCGGGCGCTGGAAGATCGCTTCGGGGTGGTGGACGAGATAGGTGTCGAGCGGGTCGTCACGGCCCACGAGGATGGCGAGTGCGCCCTGCCCGGCGCGCCCGGCGCGGCCCGCCTGCTGCCACAGGGAGGCGCGGGTGCCGGGATAGCCGGCGAGCAGGACGGCGTCGAGCCCGGAGACGTCGACGCCCAGCTCCAGGGCGGTGGTGGAGGCCAGGCCGAGGAGCCGGCCCGAGTGCAGGTCGCGTTCCAGGGCGCGCCGCTCCTCGGCGAGGTAGCCGCCGCGGTAGGCGGCGACCCGGGAGGGCAGCGAGGGGTCGACGGCGGCCAGTTTCTCCTGGGCGATCAGGGCGATCAGCTCGGCGGCGCGCCGGGAGCGGACGAAGGCGACGGTGCGGGTGCCCTGGACGACCAGGTCGGTGAGGAGGTCGGCGCACTCGGCGGTGGCGGTGCGGCGGACGGGCGCGCCGTGCTCGCCGCTCATCTCGGTCAGCGGTGGTTCCCAGAGGGCGAAGGCCAGTTCGCCGCGGGGGGAGGCGTCGTCGGTGACCTCGACGACCTGGACGCCGGTGAGGCGGCCGGCGGCCACCGCGGGGTCCGCGGCGGTGGCGGAGGCGAGCACGAACACCGGATCGGCCCCGTAGTGGGCGCAGAGCCGGCGCAGCCGCCGCAGCACCTGGGCGACGTGCGAGCCGAAGACACCCCGGTAGGTGTGGCACTCGTCGATGACGACGTACCGCAGTCGGCGCAGGTAGGAGGCCCAGCGGGCGTGGGCGGGGAGGATGCCGCGGTGCAGCATGTCGGGGTTGGTGAGGACGTACGTGGCGTACTGGCGGACCCACTCGCGTTCCTCGAACGGAGTATCGCCGTCGTAGAGGGCCGGACGGATCGCCGAGCCGAGCGGGCGGGCGAGTGCGGCCACCGCGCGCCGCTGATCCGCTGCGAGGGCCTTGGTGGGCGCCAGATAGAGCGCGGTGGCCCCGCGGCCGTTCGGGGCCTCCGAGCCGTCCAGGAGGGCGCTGAGGACCGGGGCGAGGTAGGCGAGGGACTTGCCGGAGGCCGTTCCGGTGGCGACGACCACCGACTGGCCGCGCATCGCGTGCTCCGCGGTGCGTGCCTGGTGCTCCCAGGGGCGGGCGATACCCGCCGTCCGGATGGCGTTCAGCACTTCCGGACGGATCTGATCAGGCCAATCGGCATGGCGACCCACCCGCGGGGGCAAGTGCTCCGTATGGGTGATGCGTGCGGCTCGGCCTGCCCCCGTGGCGAGCCGCTCAAGAACGGTGCGGGGGGACGGGCGGCCGTGCGCCGACTGCGGCAGTTGATCCTTAGCCATCGGCACTCAGTGTGTCACCGGCATGACGGACAATCGCAGGAAGGCGTCGTGCCGGCCGGCTTTGAAGTGATTGAATGCCATCGCGGCTGCCGATCCGTACCCTCCCTTTCGACGGGGAGGTTCCCGGGGGCGACGCCGCTCGATGCAAGGTGCTGGAGGATCCGTGGACCTGTCCCTGTCGACTCGAACCGTTGGCGACCGTACGGTCGTCGAGGTCGGCGGCGAGATTGATGTGTACACCGCGCCCAAGCTGCGTGAGCAGCTGGTTGAGCTGGTGAACGACGGCAGTTATCACCTGGTGGTGGACATGGAGGGAGTCGACTTCCTCGACTCCACCGGTCTGGGTGTGCTGGTCGGCGGTCTCAAGCGGGTGCGTGCGCACGAAGGCTCGCTGCGCCTGGTGTGCAACCAGGAGCGCATTCTTAAGATTTTCCGGATTACCGGCCTGACCAAGGTGTTCCCGATCCACACCTCGGTCGACGAGGCTGTCGCGGCGAACGACTGACCGTCCCGATCGTCGCAGGACGGGGGTACCGGGCGGTTTCGTCGCCCGGTCCCCTGTGATGCCCACCCATAGGAGCGAGGGGGAGGCCATGCCCACCGTAGAACTGCTCTTCAGCGCTCAGCCCGAGCACGTGCGCACCGCACGGCTCGTAGCGGCTGCGGTAGCGCGCCGGGCGGGGGTGGACGAGGCAGTCCTTGACGAGGTGCGGCTTGCCGTGGGCGAGGCGTGCAGCCGGGCTGTCGGTCTGCACCTGAGCAACGGCGTGGACCGGCCCGTGCGGGTCCTGCTGACCGAGGAGGAGAAGAAGTTCTCCATCGAGGTCGGCGACGAGGCACCCGGCGCGCCGGCGGGCACCGTCCCGTCGGCCCGGGCCGCAGGCGCGGACGACTCCGACGAGGAGTCCGAGATGGGCCTGGCCGTCATCAGCGGCCTGGTCGACGACGTCGAGGTCACCGTGGGCGAGCACGGCGGGATCATCCGCATGAGCTGGCCGACGGCGCCCGTGGTCGTGCTCCCCTGACGGGCTCGACCCGGTAGGACCCGTCCCGCCCGCCGCCCTCCAGGACCGGTCCGGCCAGGACCCGTCCCGAGCCTCGGCCTGCCCGCCGCCACCGGTCGCCTGACGGCGCGCCTCACCCGAACGGCCCAGCCGCACCGGTCGAATCGCACGCCCCGCGGCGCCCTCCCGTGCTGCCCCGTACCGCCCGCGCCGCCCCGCCCGCGTTCCGCTCGCGCCCCTGCCCGGCCCCCGGGCCGCCCCGAGTCGCCACCGCACCCAACGCCGCGCCCACGGCCGCACCCAACGCCGCGCCCATGGCCGCGCCCTCCGCGCGTCCACGGCCGCGCCCTCCGCACCCCCTCGGCGCCGCGCCCGCGCCCTTCGCCGCGCCCGATTCTTCACCGCATTCGGTGGTTTACGCGCTCGTGGGGAATTCCGTCTTCCCCGACACAGGCGAATTCTGATCCCGCGCACTGTTTTGATCTAGTCCCGCTCCCTACAATCCGTCCATCTTTGCTCAGCTCGCTGAGCGTCGCGGCTGTGGGAGTCGATGGATGGAGCCGCGCGCCCATGCGCCAAACGTCAAGGAGGACGAATGGCGGGGCCACTTACCCCTCACACGCACGACATCGCTCAGGCACTGGCCGCCGGGCCGGTACTGACCGACGGCAATCGGAATCTCGTACTGATCATCGTGGCCGTGGCGCTGGCGGCACTGGTGCTCGCCGGAGTGCTGGTACGTCAAGTGCTCGCGGCGGACGAGGGCACCGACAGCATGAAGCGCATCGCAGCTGCCGTGCAGGAAGGCGCCAACGCCTACCTCGCACGGCAGTTCCGTACTTTGGGGATCTTCGCCGTAGTGGCGTTCTTCCTGCTCATGCTGTTGCCCTCGGACAACACTTCGCAGCGAATCGGCCGTTCGGTGTTCTTCCTCGTGGGCGCCGTTTTCTCGGCGGTCACCGGCTATATCGGCATGTGGCTGGCGGTGCGCGCGAATGTGCGCGTGGCCGCGGCCGCACGGGCGGCCACGCCCGCGCCCGGTGAGCCGAAAGCGGATCTGACCGATGTCTCGCACCGCGCGATGAAGATCGCTTTCCGTACCGGTGGTGTGGTCGGGATGTTCACGGTGGGCCTCGGCCTGCTGGGCGCCTCGGTCGTCGTGCTCGTCTACAAGGCCGACGCGCCCAAGGTGCTGGAGGGATTCGGATTCGGCGCGGCCCTGCTCGCGATGTTCATGCGTGTCGGCGGCGGCATCTTCACCAAGGCCGCCGACGTGGGCGCCGACCTGGTCGGCAAGGTCGAACAGGGCATCCCCGAGGACGACCCGCGCAACGCCGCGACCATCGCGGACAACGTGGGCGACAACGTGGGCGACTGCGCCGGTATGGCGGCCGACCTCTTCGAGTCCTACGCCGTCACCCTGGTGGCCGCACTCATCCTGGGCAAGGTGACGTTCGGCGACGCCGGGCTGGCGTTCCCGCTGCTCATCCCCGCGATCGGTGTGCTCACCGCGATGGTCGGCATCTTCGCGGTCGCGCCGCGCCGCTCCGACCGCAGCGGGATGACCGCCATCAACCGCGGCTTCTTCATCTCCGCCGTCATCTCCATGGTGCTCGTCGCCGTGGCCGTCTACCTCTACCTGCCGGCCACCTACGGCGAGCTGAAGGGCGTCCCGGCGGACATCGCCGGCCACCCCGGCGACCCGCGTATCCTCGCGCTCGTCGCGGTCGCCATCGGCATCGTGCTCGCCGCGCTCATCCAGCAGCTCACCGGGTACTTCACCGAGACCAGCCGGCGCCCCGTCCAGGACATCGGCAAGTCCTCGCTGACCGGCGCGGCCACCGTGGTCCTCGCCGGCATCGCCATCGGCCTGGAGTCGGCGGTCTACTCGGCGGTGCTGATCGGGCTGTCGGTCTACGGGGCGTTCCTGCTCGGCGGCACCTCGGTGTGGCTGGCCCTGTTCGCCGTCGCCCTGGCCGGCACCGGGCTGCTCACCACCGTCGGCGTCATCGTGGCCATGGACACCTTCGGCCCCGTCTCCGACAACGCCCAGGGCATCGCCGAGATGTCCGGGGACGTGCACGGCGAGGGCGCCCAGGTGCTCACCGACCTGGACGCGGTCGGCAACACCACCAAGGCCATCACCAAGGGCATCGCCATCGCCACGGCGGTCCTCGCCGCGACCGCGCTCTTCGGCGCGTTCAAGGAGGCGATCGACACGGCCGTCGCGGGCGCCCACATCTCCACGTCGGACCTGAGATGGCTCAGCCTCGACATCTCGCAGCCGAACAACCTGTTCGGACTGCTGCTCGGCGCGGCCGTCGTGTTCCTCTTCTCCGGCCTCGCCATCAACGCCGTCTCGCGCTCCGCGGGCTCGGTCGTCTACGAGGTGCGGCGGCAGTTCCGCGAGCACCCCGGGATCATGGACGGCACCGAGCTCCCGGAGTACGGGAAGGTCGTCGACATCTGCACCAAGGACGCGCTGCGCGAGCTGACCACCCCCGGCCTGCTCGCCGTACTCGCGCCCATCGCCGTCGGCTTCTCCCTCGGCGTCGGATCGCTCGCCTCGTACCTGGCGGGCGCGATCGGCACCGGCACCCTGATGGCGGTGTTCCTCGCCAACTCCGGCGGCGCCTGGGACAACGCCAAGAAGCTGGTCGAGGACGGCAACCACGGCGGCAAGGGCAGCGAGGCCCACGCCGCGACCGTCATCGGCGACACGGTCGGCGACCCGTTCAAGGACACCGCGGGACCGGCGATCAACCCGCTGCTCAAGGTGATGAACCTGGTGGCGCTGCTGATCGCCCCGGCGGTGGTGAAGTTCTCGTACGGCGACGACGCGAACCTCGCGGTGCGCATCACCGTCGCGGTGGTCGCGATCGTCATCATCGTCGGCGCGGTCTACAACTCCAAGCGGCGCGGCATCGCGATGGGGGACGGCAACAACACCCCGACGCCGGAACGCTCGGCGGATCCGGCGTCCGTCTCCTGACCGACGCCACCTCAGAACGGCGGCGGGCGGCACCTCTTGGAATCCGCGCCGTCTCGCGGTACGCGGTCGAGTAGCGCAGCCGCTCGAAGAAGTGCTGCCCGCTGGCCGGGTAGTGGGCCGCGATGGGAT
>NZ_JBEYJD010000053.1:0-56517 GCF_040636125.1 Streptomyces sp. NPDC006733
GGGGTGTCTCCCGCGCCCCCCCTCGACCGCGGGGGGGGGGGGGCCCCCCCGGCGGGGGGGGGGGGGCGGCGCCCCCCCCCCCCCCCGGCGCTCCAGGAGTAAGCGTGGCCCGTCTACCGGGCCGGCTCCAGTTCCGCCTACCGCACCAGCTGCAGGTCCGCGGCCGTCGGCTCGGGCGGTCGCGGGGCCCTGCGGCTGAGCGTGCCCGGCCACCAGACGCGTTCGGCCAGCAGCGTGCTCGCGGCCGGGATCAGGAAGGTCCGCACCACGAAGGTGTCCAGCAGCACGCCGAGAGCGATCGTCGTGCCCATCTCGACCATCATCACCAGCGGCAGGGAGGCCAGGACGGTGAAGGTGGCGGCGAGCACGATGCCCGCCGAGGCGATGACCCCGCCGGTCGCCTCCAGCGCGCGGACGGCCGAGCGGCCGGCGTCGGCGCCGTGGGCGGCCTCCTCCCGCATCCGGTGCATCAGGAAGATCCCGTAGTCGACGCCGAGCGCGACGAGGAAGACGAAACTCAGCAGCGGCAGGCCCGGATCCATGCCGTGGAAGCCCAGCACCGGGCCGAAGAGCAGCCCGCCGATGCCGAGCGACGCCGCCCAGACCGCCACCATCGCCGCGACCAGCAGCAGGGGGGCGACCAGGCTGCGCAGCAGCGCGGCGAGCAGCAGGAAGACGGCGACGAGCACCAGCGGCACGACGATCAGCCGGTCACGGGAGGACGTGGCGGCGGTGTCGAGCTGCTGGGCGCTGAAGCCGCCGACGAGCGCGTGGTCGGCGGCCGCCCCCGTCCGCAGCCGTTCGATCGTGCCGCGCTCCGCGGCGGTGTCGGGCGCGGCCGAGGGGAAGGCCTCGATCTCACTCCAGCCGCCCGCCGTCCGGCCTGTGGCGGCCGCCGCGACCCCGTCGGTGGCCCGCACCCGGGCGAGCACCGCACCGGCCCGCTTGCTGGGGGCGAGCACGAGGACGGCCTGAGCGCTGCGCTCGGGGAAGGCGCGGTGCAGCGTCTGCGCGGCCGTCGCGGACTCCGAGGTGACGGTGAAGGCCTCGTCCTGACGCAGGTCGCCGGGGAGGTTGGTCATGCCGAGCGCGAGCGCCCCGACGGCGAGTGCGGAGACGGTGAGGACCGCGACCGGGCGGCGCACGACGAGCGCGCCGATCCGGCCGTAGAAGCCATGGCCCGCCGCTTTCGGCGCGCTGCCGTGGGCGGGGATCAGCGGCCAGAACACCCGGCGGCCCAGCAGCACCAGGACCGCGGGCAGCAGGGTCGTCATCGCGGCCAGCGCGCAGACGATCCCGATGGCACCGGTCGGGCCCAGGCCGCGGCTGCTGTTGAGGTCGGCGGCGAGCAGGCACAGCAGTCCGGCGACCACGGTCGCGGCGGAGGTGAGCACGGCCGGACCGACCCGGCGCAAGGCGGCACGCATGGCCGCGTACGGCTCGGCCCGGTGGCGCAGTTCGTCGCGGTAGCGGGCGATGAGCAGCAGCGCGTAGTCGGTGCCCGCGCCGAAGATGAGGACGGTCATCACCGAGGAGCCCATGCTGGAGACGGTCAGGCCGAAGGCTTGCACCAGGGCGTAGACGAGGGCCATCGCGGTGCCTGCGGCGACGCCGACGGCGACCAGGGGCACCAGCCACAGGAACGGGCTGCGGTAGGTGACGATCAGCAGGAACGCGACGACGCCGACGGTGCCGATCAGCAGGGCTCCGTCGATGCTGCGGAAGACGGTCTTGGCGTCGGCCAGCATCCCCCCGGGGCCGCCGACCCGGACGGTCAGCCCGTCCGGCAGGTCTTTCGCGAGCAGATCCCGGACGTCCGCGACCACGTCCTCGGGCTTTCCCTCCTTCTCGGCGATCGCTACCGGCACCATCAGCGTCCGGCCGTCCCGCGCCGCGACGACCCGGGGCGTGCCGCCGACCAGTTCGTATGCGGCCGCCAGGGACGCGGTCTGCCGCTGGACGGCGGCACGGTCGGGACCGGTGATCCCGGCAGCCCGGTCGTAGACCAGCACGAGGTCGGTCGCGCCGCCGCCCGGCATCGTCTGCTGGATCTTCGCGACCTGGGTCGACTGGGCACTGGCCGGCAGATAGTCGACGGCGTCGTCGTGCTTGACGCCGTCGAGCTTCCCGGCGAACACCCCGGCGACGGCGAGCACTACGATCCAGAACCCGATCACCGCCCACGGCAGTGCGATGCGTTGCGCCCTCGTGGCCCCCATCAGGGCCTCCCCTCCATCAACGACTGGTTTTCTGGGCACCAGCCTCTCCTGGGGGAAGCCCGGTCTCGTCAGGCTCAGGACCGAAGGACGACCTACTCCGGGGGGTGGTGGGCACGCCGTGTACTCCCGGGGGAGTACGCCACCACCAGCCGTGCGGCCGCCCGTGGGTGCAAGGACCGTCACGGTGTTGCGAAAGCCCGCGTCCCGGGCCCGTATCCGCCGCTCACAGCGGGAGTTGCTCGTCGCGGGGGCCTGCCGGGCGCTGCGGGGGAACGGATCGTGTCCCGGCCCTTTACCTCTTTGGCATGGACAGGTAACTTCCTGCTGCGCAAGAGATTGCAGCAACTTTCCTACCGTGGCGGTAGGGCAAGAGGCTGTTCGCCCGAGTCCTGCGGCGCGTCAGGGCTCCACGGCGGGAGATGCAGACGAGGCAGCCCGACCGGGCCCGCCCCGTTGACCACCGCGGCCACCGGCCGCGGCATACCCCCACCTGGAGCCATTTCGTGAAACCCCCCACGCGCAGGCGGCCGCGACCCCTGCTGGCCCTCGCCCTGGCCGCCTCCGTCCTGCTGGCGCTCCTCACGGCGATGCCCCACCCCGCCCCCGCCACGCCCACCACCCCCGTGGCGGCCACGGCGAGCACCTCCACGACGGTGTTCTACTACACCAAAACCCGCAACTGGGCCGCCTACCGCCTGCACTACGCCCCCGACGGCGGCGCGTGGACCACCGTGCCCGGGGTGGCGATGGAGGCCGCCTGCACCGGCTGGGTGAAGAAGACCGTGGACCTGGGCGGGGCCGCCGGCCTGGCCGCGACCTTCACCGACGGCACCGGCACCTGGGACAACAACAACGGCAAGAACTACGCCCTGGGCACCGGTGCCATCACCGTCAAGGACGGCGCCGTGGCCCACAGCGACCCGTGCCCCGGCGGCGGCACCGACCCCACGCCTACACCCACCCCCACCCCGACCGGCACCACCTCCGCCACTGTCTTCTACTCCACCGCGACGGTGAACTGGACCACGGTCAACCTCCACTACGCGCCGACCGGCAAGGCATGGACGCCCGTACCCGGCCTCGGCATGGAGGCCGCCTGCACCGGCTGGGTGAAGAAGACCGTGGACCTGGGCGGGGCCGCCGGGCTGGCCGCGACCTTCAACAACGGGGGCGGCATCTGGGACAACAACAACGGCAACAACTACGCGCTGCCCAGCGGACTGAGCACCGTCCAGGACACCCGCGTCACCCCGGGCGCCACCGACCCGTGCGCGGCCACCGTCCCCGACACCCGGGCCCCGACCGTCCCCCGCGCTGTCACCGCGTCCGCGACTGCCGTATCCACCGTGCTGACCTGGGAGCCGTCCACCGACGACACCGCCGTGACCGGCTACCAGGTGACGCGGACCGGCGGCACCAAGGGCACGGTCGTGACGAACACCGGCTCCACCGTCCTGTCGGAATCCGGCCTGGAACCGCTCACCGCCTACGCGTACACGGTCAAGGCGCTGGACGCGGCCGGCAACCTCTCCGCCGCCTCGGCCCCCGCGAGCGCCACCACCGGCGCGGCCCCACCGCCGACCACGCCGGGCAAGGCCCTGGGCACCGACCCCCGCAAGGACCCGATCTACTTCGTGCTCACTGCCCGCTTCTACGACGGTGACAGCAGCAACAACCGCGGCGGCAACCAGGACGTGGCCTCCGGCAACGCCGCCCACCACGACCCGATGTTCCGCGGTGACTTCAAGGGCCTGGTACAGAAGCTCGACTACGTCAAGGCGCTCGGTTTCTCCGCGATGTGGATCACCCCGGTCGTCCTCAACCGCAGTGACTACGACTATCACGGCTACCACGGCTACGACTTCTACCGCGTCGACCCGCGCCTGGAATCGGCCGGGGCGTCGTACCAGGACCTGATCAACGCCGCCCACGCCAAGGGCATCAAGATCTACCAGGACGTGGTCTACAACCACAGCTCCCGCTGGGGCGCCAAAGGCTTGTTCACTCCAACCGTCTACGGGGTGCGCGACACCCAGTGGTCCTGGTACTACGACGAGGAGCAAGCCGGCTTCGAGTACGACGGGCTGACCCTCGACCCGAAGACCGGCAAGTCCTACTACAACGGCGACCTCTGGTCCACCGCCGTCCCGACCGGCAACACCTGCCTGAACTGGGGCAAGCCCACCGGCCAGAAGAGCCCCGGAGGCTACACGCTCTACAACTGCCAGTGGCCCGGCCCGACGAACAAGCTGTTCCCGGCGACGTACTACCACCAGTGCTGGCTCGGCAACTGGGAGGGCGAGGACTCGCGCTCCTGCTGGCTCGCCGACGACCTGGCCGACTTCGACACCGAGCACCCCGCCGTGCAGAACTACCTGATCGGCGCCTACAACAAGTACATCGACATGGGCGTCGACGGCTTCCGCGTCGACACCGCCGTGCACGTCCCCCGCATCACCTGGAACCGCCGGTTCCTGCCCGCGATCCAGCAGCGGGTCGCCCAGGACTGGGGCGCGGACACGGCACAGAACTTCTATGTCTTCGGCGAGGTCGGCGCCTTCGTCAACGACAAGTGGAACCGCGGCTCGGTCAACCACTCCGCGCAGTTCTACACCTGGAAGGAACGCAAGGAGTACTCGGCCGACGACACCCAGGCGGCCCTGGAGCAGTACACCTACGAGGAGCAGTTGGGCACCGGCAGCCAGCCCACCTCGACCAACGCCACCTTGAACGGCAACACCTACCACGCCCCGGATCACAGCACCTTCTCCGGCATGAACATCATCGACATGCGGATGCACATGAACTTCGGCGACGCGCACAACGCGTTCCACAACGGCGCCGACTCCGACGACGCCACCAACGACGCCACGTACAACGCGGTCTACGTCGACAGCCACGACTACGGGCCCAACAAGTCCTCCGCCCGCTACACCGGCGGGCAGGACGCGTGGGCCGAGAACATGGCACTGATGTGGACCTTCCGAGGCATCCCCACCCTCTACTACGGCTCGGAGATCCAGTTCCAGGCCGGCAAGGCCATCGACTGCGGGCCCAGCTGCCCGCTCGCCACCACCGGCCGCGCCTACTACGGCGACCACCTCGAAGGCACGGTGACCGCCACGCAGTTCGCCCAGGCCGACAGCGCCACCGGCGCGGTCGCCACCACCTTGGCCCAACCCCTGGTCCAACATCTGCAGCGGCTCAACCAGATCCGCCGCGCGATCCCGGCGCTGCAGATGGGCCAGTACAGCACGGAGCACATCGCCGGTGGCGGCATCGCCTACAAGCGCCGGTACACCGACGCCGCCGCGGGCGTGGACAGCTTCGCCCTGGTCGCGGTGACCGACGCGGCCACCTTCACCACCGTCCCCAACGGGACCTACGTCGACGCGGTCACCGGCGACCGGCGCGTGGTCACCGACGGCACCTTGGCCATCGCCGCCCCCGGCAAGGGCAACCTGCGCGTGTACGTCCTCGACCTCGGCGGCAAGAACACCGCACCGGGCAAGATCGGCACCGGCGGCCCCTACCTGAAGTGACCGCTGTTGGAGAGGCGTTCGTCCCCGGCCGGGCCCCGTACAGGGAGCCGGACGGGGACCAACGCCAGAGGCCCGTAGGGCGACCGCAGGTCAGGTGAGCGGGGCCCCGGGTGCGGCGCCGGGCAGCAGTGGACGCATGAAGGTCCGCTCGTAGCGCAGCACACAGCCGCTCTCGTCCCGGATCCGGTCCGCCTCGACGAAGTCGGGGTCGTGGCCGAACAAGGTCCGGTACTCCTCGTAGGCGGCGAGACTGGGGAAGCTGAACAGGGCCAGTGCCTTGTCGCTGGCGCCTTCCGCGGGCAGGAAGTAGCCGTGGTGGGTGCCGCCGTGGCGGTTCACCAGTTCCATCCAACGGCGCCCAAAGCGTTCGAACGCCTCCGTCTTCGCCGGGTCGATCACGTATTCCACCACGCAAGTAATCACCGTCCCATACTGACCCACCGGCCCCGCGCGCAGCAGCAAAGCAGCACACGCACCCGCCGTGCGACGACCGGACGGGAGGCGGTGGGGGCGTCACCGCGGCGACTGGGATGGCGTCGGCCCGGGAAGCGGGCTCTTCTGGGCCGTCTCGCTGCCCCCGCCGAAGAGCAGGAGCAGGGCGGTGATCACCGCGACGGCGGAGCCGATCGCCCCGACCACGTCGCCGGAGGCCGTCGCGCCGGGTGCGGTCCTGCTGTGCCGGTGCACGAGGTAGCCGACGGCGCAGCCGATCATGAGGATGGAGCCGCCGAGATCGGTGAGGTGGAGCGTCATGTGCGGGCCTTTCGGCTCAGGGGGCCCGACCGCTTCCTGCCGGTGCGTGCCGGCGGAAGGCAGGGTCCTCACCCGGCCGCACGGTGGGCCGGGGTTGCTGGCTGCGAACCTCCCAGGCGGGCCGGTCCTCGGCGCGGACCGGCCGGGGGCGGATAACTGCAAGCGCTGCTCACCCGGCGGGTGTTGCGAGATAGCGTTCCGGACAACACCGGATTGTCCGCCGGTGCGGGCGCGGGGGAGGGGGAGGCGATGGGGCGGCCGTGGGGGCCGGTCAGTGGCACGGCCAGCGAGGAGATGACCGCGCTGGTGCGCTTCTTGCGCGAGCGGATCGACGGCAGCCCGCTGACGCTCAAGGCGCTCGTCGGACCGCTGGGCCTGTCGTCGCAGCGGATCAGCGAGCTGCTGGCAGGCAAAGGGCAGCCGACCCTGGCCTTCGTGCAGAAGATCGTGGTGCTCACGACCTCGCCCGACCACCAGCCACGGGTGCTGCTCCGCGCCGAAGCCCTGCACCGGGCGACGTACCGCGCTTCACCCGCCCCGATGCCGGCGACCCGCCCGCAGCAGCAGGTGTCGGAGTCCCTGCTCGCCCAGATGCAGCGGCTGGCCGACCTGGAGCGCACCCGCGGTGACAGCACCGTTCTGATCATGGTGCTGCTCGGCATGGTGGGGCGTCTCCATCAGCAGGTCGCGCACCTGGGCCGCGCGCAGGAGGACCTGCGGGCCCGGCATCCCGCCGACGCGGCGGAACTGGAGCAGATCCGGGCGGATCTGGCCCATGCCCGGCAGCAGCAGGACCGGGCCCAGCAGGCGCTCGACGAGGCCCAACAGCAGCGCAGCGCGGCCGAGCGTCTCGCGGTGGTCACGCAGCAGCAGATTGCCGACCTGCGGGCCGAGCTGGACCGCCTGCGTGCTGCCCAGGACAGGGGCGGAGAGCCCGTGGAGCCCCTGGCACCGGCTGCCGTGCCCCCTGCCACGGTCGCGGCGGACGACATCGACCAGGCCCTGGACAAGATCGACCACGTGCTGACGTCCGGCGCCCGCACGCTCCACCGGCTGGCGGAGGGCGAGGCCGGCCTGCATCCACCGCACGGATCGCCGGACATCGCGGCGACCAGCGACGCTCCGCCGGACAACGCCGGACAACCGCTGCAGGCCGCGCGGGAGCTGCGGGCGGCGCGGGCCACCTGGGGCAGCGAAGCCGTCGCTCGCGCGCAGTCGTTCATCGCCCGCGTGGGGGAGCTGTCCCGCGGCTCCGACGCTGCCCGCCGGCAGTGGAAGGAAGTCCGGCGCGAGCTGACCACCGAGGAGGAACTGGGGGCCGTCCTGGCCGTGCTGAGTGCCGAGGGCATGGAGTGGGAACTGCGCTCCACCGCACGATCCATCGCGCAGGACGCGCGCGCTCCCCTCCTCCTTGACCGGCTGGCCGAAGGGGGCGTGACGAGGGCCGAAAGCGTCCTGCAATGGGAGTCGGCCCACAAGCACGACGGACAGCCGCGCCCCGACCCGCCGCAGACGTTCCCGCCGTTCCCCGACGTCCTGCGCGACGCCGGCGGCCTGCGCCAGGTGACCCGGGACGAGCCCCTGTGGCTGGCGGACATCGAACAGGCTGCCCGCTACTGGGCCACGCGCGAGTTGGACGCCGAGATCCGCGCACCTCGCGATGAGCGCATCGTGCAGGCGCTCTGCCTGGCCGTCGGCCGGCACCGGGCGGCCGCCGAGGTCGTTCCCTTCGTGCGAGCCCTGGTCACCGCCCAGCAGTTCCGGGAAGCCGACACGGTGCTCCAAGCGTGTTCGCAGCGTCGCGCCGGGGAGATCTCCAGGATTCTGGGCGCTCTGCTGAGTGACCCTGACTTGGGAGCCCAGGCGACATGGCTCCAGCAGGAGATCGTCACGACCAAGTCCGATGACTTCCAGCAGGCGCTCGCCAGCCGTCTCGCCCGCGCCCACCCGGCCGCCGCCGCCCGGTTCACCGCCGGGGCCCGGCCCGACGGTCCGTGAGGCGCGCCGGTCGCTTCCCGTCAGGTGGCAGGGGGGAACTGCTCACGCACCCAGGCAGGGTCGGGGTTGACGTGCGCCCGGCCCGCCACCAGGACGGTCGGCACGGTCTCGTTGCCGTCGTTGGCCGCCCGCACCGCCGCCGCGCCGTCCGGGTCGTGCCAGATGTCGACCCAGTGCGCCCGGCGGGCGCGGCGGCCCAGCCGGAACCGCAGGCGCAGGCAGTACGGGCAGCCCGCTCGCCAGTACACGATCGGCCGGCCGTCGACCGCACTGCGGCGCTGGGCCTCCGCCGCCGTGATCGATCGCGGGAACGCCAGCGGCGAGTGCCCTGCTGCGAGCAGGACGAACCCCAGCAGCAGGGCGGCGGCCGTACCGGGGGACCCCCGGACCAGCAGACCGGTCGCAACGAGTGCGCCGCAGAGCGCCAACACCATCGGGAACTTCCAAGCACGCGTCATAGCGACGCACGCTACCGGTGGTGTGCCAACCGCAGGTGCGGCCGGGGTCGTCCTGGAGGTTCCGCGGTCGAGGCGGCTACGTCCTGCGGAGGACGACGGTGACCGGCGCCAGGGTCAGGTCCGCCCACACGCTGGAGAACACGCCGGCCTGCTCAGGGCCGTACAGGGCGAAGTACCAGCGCCGCGCGCCGTCCGAGACGCCGTCGCGGTTGTAGTTCTCCAAGGTGATGCGGGCACCACCGTCCACCGCGACGACGGTCGCCAGGTGGTGGTCCCACTTGTCCGTGGCCTGAGCGGCCTCGGCCTGGGTCGGGTTGCGGCTGCTCACGATGAAGAACACCTCACCGACCGCCGGTGCGGCACCCTCGTTGACGCCGAAGTCCGCGGCGAGCCGGCGCCGCACATCGGCGGATGCCTGCTCGTACGCGGCGTGCGGTGCTGCCAGCGCGGTCAGCGCCGCCGTCCAGGCGTCCTCCATGATCTGTTCGAAGCCGTCGGGGGCGCCCTGGCCGAAGTCCCGGGGCAACTGGTCGACCCACAGCTGCTGCATCACGGGCTTGGAGTCGAAGTTCGTGCACATGAACTCCGTGACGGCCTTCGCGGTGGGCTTGGACACCCCACCGGCCACGAGCTGCCGGGCGGCGTCCTTCGCCGCTGCCTCCGGGCTGGAGTCGTCGGAGTCCTCGACCTCGAAGGCGGCCACCGGGATCGGGGCCGCCGTGTGCGGCCAGGTGAAGACGTAGCGCGCCAGCTCGCTGGTCATCCGCTGCACCAACTCCGCCGGAGTGCGGGCGGACCCCACGAGGACGCGGGCCAGCGGCCCGTACGCATCGGTGCGCGCGCCGGGACCGGAGGCGATCGTCAGGGGCGCGACCGCCTCCGCGTGGCCGCCCACCGACCGGAAGACCGCGCGCCACGATCCCTCCTTGGCCAGATCGGCGGCGACGTCGGTGCACATGGAACTGCTCAGCAGGGCGTCTCCGCGCCGCGCCTGTCGGCCACCGCCGTGCACCGGAAGCACGCGGAGGAGGTTGCGGTCGAGCAGGAGCTTCGGGACGTCGTCCTTGTCCACCTCCAGGCGGAGCGGTGATCCCGCCGCCTCCAGTGCCTGGTTGCACGCGTCGACGATCTCCCCTGTCGCGAAGAAGTCGCGCGTCTCGACGCGGGTGCCGGGCTGCTGCGCGGCGACGGCCGTGCGCCCGCTCGGTGAGAGCAGCCAGGTGCCCACGTGCCGTTCTTCCGCCGAGAGTTCCGGCTGGTGCGATCCACCGATCACGATGTCCCCCTCTGGGCCGCGGTGCCGGCATCCCCCGTTGGCGCCGGCGGCATCCATCACCCTGGCAGCGCGCCGGCGTCGTATCAGCAGAAGGACGAAAATTGCCGTGCCGCCGCCCGAAGTGGGGCGTAGCGTTCCGCCGGCCGGAGGCGGGGCGGTGGTCGCGCGGGGCAGGGGAGCAGTTCTGGGACTCCTCAGGGGAACCCCCTTGCGCAATGGTCAAGAAACGTTGACCATTGAGCGCATGCCCACCGATGACCTTCCCGAGACGTTTCACGTCACCACCGACGAGCAGCTGCGCGCCGTCTCCAACCTCACGCGCCACCGGATCATGGCGGTGCTCCGCTTCGAGCCGGCGACGATCACGCAGATCGCCGCGCGGGTGGGCCTGGCGAAGGGGAGTTCCAGCTATCACGTGCGCTTCCTCGAGCGGGCCGGCCTGGTGAAGGTGGTGCGGACGCGGAGGGTGCGGGGCGTCACCGAGCGGTACTACGCGATGGCCGCGCGGTCGATCGTGCTGCCGGATCCCGGCGAAGGGGGGCCCGATGTGCTGATGCGCCATGCGGTCGCGGACCTGGAGGAGGCCCCGGCGGACGGCGAACGGCACGTGGGGATGGCGCATCTGCGGCTGACCGACGAGCAGTTCACCGAGTTGGGCCAGCGCCTGCAGGCGCTGGCGCTGGAGTACCGGGAGCTGTCCGACCCCGCGCTGCCGGACGCGTCCTTGGTCTTCGCGCTGTTCCACCCGGCGCGCCGTGAGCAGGCCGAAGGGGAAGCCAAGTGAACGCGACGACCAGCACGTTGCCGACCGGGTTCGGGCGGCTGTGGACCGCACAGACGATCTCCTCGCTCGGCGACGGCGTGACGCATGCCGCGCTGCCGCTGCTCGCCCTCACGCTGACGCGGGATCCGATGGCGCTCGCCGTCGTCACGGCCGCCGGGACACTGCCGTGGCTGCTGTTCGGGGTGCTCGGCGGTGCGCTGGTGGACCGCTGGGACCGCCGGCGCACGATGTGGGTCGCGGACGCGGCGCGGGCGGTCCTGCTCGCGATACCCGCGGTGGCGGCCGCGCTCGACGCGCTGAGCATTTCCCTGCTCGCGGCCGTCGCCTTCCTGCTCGGCCTCGGCGGACTGTTCTTCGACACCGCCGCCACGGCCTACCTGCCGGACCTGCTCCGCCGCGACCCCGCGCTCCTGGAGCGCGCCAACTCCCGGCTGCGCGGCGCGCAGACCGCCGCGTCCGGGTTCGCGGGGCCGCCCGCGGGCAGTGCGCTGCTCGCGCTCGGCCGGGCGGTTCCGCTGCTCGCCGACGCGCTCTCGTTCGCGCTGTCCGCGGCGCTCGTCCGGTCGCTGCCCGCCACGGCGCGCCCCGCACCGGAGGCCCGCGAATCGCTGCTGCGCCAGGCGCGGGCCGGCGCCGCGTACGTCTTCCGCGACCGGTTGCTGCTCGGGCTCGCGCTGCGCCCGGCGGTCGGGAACATCTCCTTTCTCGCCGTGGAGACCGTCCTGGCCCTGTTCGCCCACGACCGCCTCGGCATCGACACCTACGGCTTCGGCCTGCTCCTGACGGCAGAGGCCACCGGCGGTCTGCTCGGCGCGGCCATCGCCTCCGTCCTCGGCCGACGCCTCGGCACCGGTACCGCCCTGACGTGCACGGCCGCCGTCGAGGGGCTGGCCATCCTGGGGCTGGCCGCGGCCCCGAACCCGTACGTGGCCGGGCTCGCGCTCGCCGTCTGCGGGGCGGGCATGGGCGCCACGATGGTGCTCGCCCCCTCCCTGCGGCAGGCGATCGTGCCGGCCCACCTGATGGGCCGGGTCGCCTCCACCTCCCGCATGCTCGCCATGTGCGCCGCTCCGCTCGGCGCGTTCCTCGGCGGCTGGCTGGCCACCACCTACGACCTCCGCACCCCGCTCTTCGCCGCCGCCGGACTCCTGCTCGCCATGACGGCCGTCACGGCGACCATGACCAGCAACCGCCGCGTCGAAGCAGCCCTGCGGGCCGCCGCCCCGGCCGACCGCCCGAACCCCTCGGCCGACCGGGAACCCGCCCAGGAGAAGGCTCCCGACCTCGTGTGACGAGCGCCGCGCGAGCTGTCGCCCGCCACCGGGCGCGAGCAGCGGCCCGGCCGATCGGCCGTGCCGGCCGCGATCCAGCGCCCCGGCACCGCCCGTACCGCCAACCCCGTTCGGCGCTCGGCGCGGTCAAGAAGGGCCCTCCGCCGGAACCGCCCCGATGCGATAGCCGGCCCCGGCGACGGTGACGATCACGTCGGGCGGTCCGAGCTTGCGCCGCAGGCGGGCCACGGTCACCGGAACGGTCTTGGTGAAGGGGTCGGCGTTCTCGTCCCAGACCCGTTCCAGCAGTTGCTCGGCGCTGAGCGGCAGCGGGGTGGCGGCCAGCAGGGCGGCCAGTACCTCGAACTCCTTGGGCGACAGCCGCAGCGGGCGGCCGTTGCGGACCGCGGTGCGCAGCGCCGGGTTGAGTTCGATGCCGGCCGCCCGCAGGATCCGCGGCTTGGCCGACGGCCGCCGCCGGGCCAGGGACTGCACCCGCAGGACCAACTCGGGGAAGTGGAAGGGCTTGGGGAGGTAGTCGTCGGCGCCCAGGGTCAGGCCCGCGACGCGCTCGCCGGGCGAGCCGGCGGCGGTGAGCATGATGACCATCGCCGGTTCCTCGGCGGCGGTGATCTGCCCGCACAGCACGTCGCCGTGCAGGCCGGGCAGGTCCCGATCCAGGACGACGACGTCGTAGTCGGTCAGTGCGGCCTTCTCGGCGCCGGCCAGGCCGTCGTAAGCGACGTCGACGGCCATGCCCTGGTCCCGCAGGCCCTCGGCGATGTCGTCGGCCAGCCGGTGGACGTCCTCCACGATGAGCACCCTCACAGCCACACCTCCGCGCGCAGCCCGCCCTCGGCGCGGGCGGACAAGGTGAGCTGCCCGTGGTGCGCGGTCGCGATGGCCTTCACGATCGACAGGCCCAGACCGGTGCCCGGCCGCGCGGTGCGCTCGGTGCCCAGGCGCAGGAACGGCTGACCGAGCAGCTCCACCGACCGCTGGTCCAGCAGGTCGCCGCTGCTTTCGACCGTCAATCGCGCACGGGCCCGCCCGCCGACCGCCCAGCGGCCCAGGCCTGCGGGGATCGTCGCGGTCGTCACGCGCAGCCAGCCGCCGGGCGTGTTGTGCCGGACCGCGTTGTCCACCAGGTTCTCGACGAGGCTCGTCAGGAGCATCGCATTGCCCTGCACCGTGGCCAGGGCCAGCCGGCGTTCCACGGTCAGGTCCTTGTCGGCGATCGCCTGCGCGCGGGAGTCGAGCGCGGAGGCGGCCAGTACCGGCAGCACCACGGCCAGCACTTCGGACCGTCCGTTGTTCTGCGCGCGGGCCAGCAACAGCAGCCCTTCCAGCAGCCGGTCGGCCGCGTCCAGGCCCTCGTGGAGCTTGCCGGCAAGGACCGTGACCTCGGGCGCCGGCTGCGGCTTGCCCACCGCGACATCCACCGAGGTGCGCATCATTGCCAGCGGCGTGCGCAGCTCGTGCGAGGCGTTCGCGACGAACTGGCGCTGCGCTTCGAACGCCAGCTCCAGGCGGGCGAGCAGCCCGTCGATGGTGTGCGCGAGCGCGCTCATCTCGTCCTGCGGTCCGGCCGGGGACAGCCGCTCGTGCAGGTTGCGCTCGGAGATGCGCTGCGTCTTGGCGGCCATCGTCCGCAGCGGGGCCAGGGCCCGCCCGGCGACGAGCCAGCCCAGCGCGGTGGACATCACGGCCATCAGGGCCAGCACCCCCAGGGACTGCAGGAAGACCGCCCGCACGGTGCCCGAGGTCGGGGTGACCAGCATGTCCACCCCGCGCGTGCTCGGCGGCAGGGCCGCGCCGGGCAGCGGGGCGGCGCCGAGCAGGTCCGGGGGTGGTTTCGGCGGACCGTCGGGCGCGAACGTCGCCAGAATCGGCTGGCGGAAGACCACCAGCCACGCGATGGTCAGCAGCACCGTCCCCGACACCAGGAACAGGGACGTGTACAGGAGCGTCAGCCGCATGCGAATCGTGCGTGGACGCCAGGCGATCGACACCTTCCACCACCCCCAGTCGTCGTGTGTGCCCGGGCCAGTATCGGCGTGCGGCGGCAACAAACCGATAACAGCGGCTGTGAAGCTCCTGTTGCCGTCCGGCGCGTAGACCTGAGGACCGACGGACCATCAGCCCCACCAGTGGAGGAGAACATGGGTCATCGCATGCGAGCAGCGGCGTGGGCCGCCGTGTCCGGGATCTGCCTGAGCATCCTGGGCACGGGCCTGGCGGCCGGTGCCGCGCCCCCGCCGGCCGCCGCGGCCACGACGCCGCCGACGGTGAACTGGCAGTCCTGCCCGAGCTACTCCGACGAGGTCCTGGAGTTTCTGCGCATCCGGCCGGAGGACCGGACGGCGTTCCGCACACTGTGGGCGCGCACCGAATGCGGCACGGTCAAGGTCCCCCTGGACTACCGGCAGCCGCAGGGCGAGCAGATCACCGTGGCCCTCACCCGGCTGAAGGCCAAGGACCGCACCCACCGCCTGGGCAGCCTGTCGATGAACCCCGGCGGCCCGGGCGGCAGCGGCTACCTGATGCCGACGACGCTGGTCCTGGAGAACCCGACCGTCGCCCAGCTCAACGACCGCTACGACCTGATCGGCTTCGACCCGCGCGGCGTCGGCTACAGCACGTCCCTCGACTGTCCGCGCCCCGGCCCCAGCGGCCCGGAGATGCCCGCGACGCAGCCCCTGACCAGGGCCCAGCTCCAGCGGATGTACGACGACCAGGCCCAGGCCAACGCCGCCTGCTCGTCCGCGCACCCGCAGTTCCTGGCGCAGCTGACCACCGCGAACGTCGCCCGCGACCTCGATGGGATCCGGCGGGCGCTGCACGAGCCGACGATGAACTTCTTCGGGGCGTCGTGGGGCACGCAGCTCGGCGCCGTCTACCGCAGCCTGTTCCCGCAGACGATCGGCCGGATGTGGCTCGACAGCGTGGTCTCGCCGCACGCCTACGACCTCGCCTACCGGTTCGACTACGCGGCCCGCACCACCGAGCAGCTGTTCGCCCTGTTCGCGAACTGGCTCGCGGCCCACGACAGCACCTACGGCCTCGGCGCGGGCGCGGCGCAGGTACGGGCCAAGGTGCTGGCCATGCGCCAGGCCGCGGACGCCCACCCCTGGCAGTTCTCCGACCTGCCCCTGCCGCTCGGCGGCGGCTTCATCGCGTTCCTGGCCTCGGCGCCCGATCTCGCCTGGCCGCAGGCCGCCGAGATCCTGCACGCCTTGACCACCGCGACCAACGGCGGCCCCGCGCCGCAGGTCGTCAAGGACGTCGTCGGCATCCCGGACGGCCCCCCGCCCGAGCCGCCGGCGGGCGCCCCGGCGAACTTCAACGACACGGCCGGCAACGCCTACCTGTGCAACGAGGACACCAGTTCCCGGGCGTTCGAACCGCTGTGGCAGGAATACCAGCGCAACCTGCACCGCAACCCGGTCACCGGCCAGATGACCGCGCTGCGCCCGACCTGTGCGGGCTGGACGCTGCCGGTCCAGCGGTTCCAGCTGCGGCACAGCACCGGCTCGCTGCAGATGTCGGGGCACCGGTACGAGACGGCGACGCCGTATCCGTGGGTCCACCAGATGCAGGACACGATCGGCGGGAACGTGCTGACCGTGGACGACTGGGTGCACGGCTCGGTGCCGTTCGTGCCCGAGTGCGCGGCGCACCTCGTCGCGTACTTCGACACCGGCAGCCCGGACAACGGGACCTGCCCGGGGATGCGGCCGCGGGACGAGGGGGCCGGCGAGCGCACCGCACCGTCCGCCGCCCGACCCGCCATCGCGGTCACCACGGCGTCGGGTGTGCGGTTCGCCCTGTGACGCCGCCGTAGCGGGGCATCCGGCTCTCCGCACCGGGCGGGTCCCGTTCCCACGGGGCCCGCCCGGTGCGGGGTCTGGTGCACGTTACGGCGCTCGGCCGCCGTACGGTGGTGCGTCGTTGGGCGCGGGGACCGTCAGAACTGCAGGCGGTCGGTGAAGACCTTGTTGTCCTCGCTCAGAGACAGGCGGCTCTCGGTCGTCGGGACGAAGTCCCCGTCGGAGAAGTTCAGGTCCAGCTCGTAGCCGAACTTCCAGGTGTCGTTGCCGTTCGGCTGGATGGTCAGCCGCACGCTGCCGCCCTGCAGGGCCTCCCAGCTGATGCCCGACCGGATCGGCAGCGGAATGGTGGTGGTGGACTGGTCGCGGAACTCGCCGAAGAACCCGGTCTTCGACGCCACGACGGTGCCCCCGGCGGTCCGCACCTGGATGGTCAGCAGGGTGTCGAAGTCCTTGTTGTCGTCGAGCGTGAAGAAGCTGATCGACGCGCTGGTCAGGGTCGCCCCGGCGGCGTGCGGGTGCACCCCGGACGAGGCGATCGCGCCCGGGGCGGGGGCAGCGCTCGCGGCGCTGACACCGCCCAGGATCAGGGCGGTGCTCGCCACGGTCACCGCGGCGGCTCGGGCCAGTTTCATGTTGCGCAAGGTGGTCTCCTCGGTCGGGAGCCGCACAGGTCATGAGTTACCTGACGGCCCATCATGGTTGGTTGGGCGGGACGGCTTTGCGCCGTCCCGCCGAAGGGGCGCCGGCCGCGCGTGGGTGGGACGGTTCCCCCGCCCACGGCGATCGCCGATACGTCCGCTCGGCCGGGAACGGGTCGAGGCCCGGCCCCGTGCCGCGGTCTGCCCGCTCCTGGCAGCCGCATCCCCGGGTCCAACCCGCCTCGTGCGTCGCTGGGCCCCCTTCGCCCAGCAACTGTTCCCGACCGGGCTGTGGATGTCGCGCCGTGTTCCGCTGAGCGGGCCGGGGCTGCCGGGCGCGTCGCCTGCCGGGGACTTCCGGGACGGGAGCGGGCAGGTGGGCGCGGGGCGGCGGGGCGGACGCGGCCGAAAAGCGCTGTCCGCACGGTTGACCCGGGGGCAGTGCTGCGCCACATTACCTAGCGGTAGTACCCCGTGGTAACCCTGCGGCCGGTACGCCCCGGCCGGTGGCGTGCACGCCGGCAGCCGCCCGGATCGCCGTCCGCACCCTGCTCGAGCCGCTTCTTTCTCGTGAAGCCCGGCCGCCTTCGACGCGGCCGGGCCCCGCCCCACCACTCGTGAGAAGAGAGAGCACATGCCCAAGTTGCATCATGTCATGACCGCGTCAATATTGGCGGGGGTGCTGGCCGTCAGCTTCACCGGCGCCACCGCCCACGCCACCTCCCCCCTGCGGTACGCGGCCCTCGGCGACAGCTACAGCGCCGCCTCGGGCGTCACTCCCGTCGACCCCAGCAACCTGCTGTGCCTGCGCTCGACCGCGAACTACCCCCACGTCCTGGCCGCCGCAACAGGCGCCCACCTCACCGACGTGACCTGCGGCGCCGCCCAGACCAAGGACTTCAGCGGATCCCAGTACCCGGGGGTGGCCCCGCAACTGGACGCGCTGAGCGCCGACACCGACCTGGTGACCTTCACCATGGGCGGCAACGACAACAACACCTTCATCAACGCCATGCTCGCGTGCGGCACCGCGGGCATCTTCAGCGGCGGCAAGGGCAGCCCCTGCAAGGACCAGCACGGCACCTCCTTCGACGACCAGATCGAGACGAACACCTATCCCGCCCTCGTCACGTCCCTGCAGAGCATCCGCGCCAAGTCCCCCACCGCCCGCGTCGCCGCCCTGGGCTACCCCTGGATCACCCCGGCCACCGCCGACCCGTCATGCTTCGCCAAGCTCCCCCTCGCCGCCGGCGACGTGCCCTACGTGCACGCCATCCAGGCGCACCTCAACGACGTCATCAAGCGCGCGGCCCAGGAGACCGGGGCCACCTACGTGGACTTCACCGACGCCTCCGCAGGGCACGACGCCTGCAAGGCCGCCAGCACCCGATGGATCGAGCCGCTGCTGTTCGGACAGAACATCGTGCCCGTCCACCCCAACGCACTGGGCGAACAGCGCATGGCCGAGCAGGCCCTGAGCGCCCTGCAGCTCGGCTGATCGGCCGACAGCCACCCCCCCTGACCCCGGCCGGACCTCCCGGCCGGGGTCCTTGCGGCCGCGACGCGAGAACGGGTGACCGTCCGTCATTCGGGTCAGTACCGCGCGCGCCCGCCGGTGCCACAGGTGCCCGGGTGTGAGGATCGGGCCATGACCGAACCCCGTCCTCTGCGCGCGCGGGCCGTCCACAGCGGAGCCACCCAGGATCTTGCCGCCGACGAACTGGAGATCACGTTGCCGGGCGGGATCCCGCTGACCGTCCAGGACCCGGCGGCTCAGAGCGCTGTCGGGACGCTGTCGCATCCTGCCCCCGCCGCCGGCTCGTGGCACCGGGGAAGCACCGCAGCCGACCCTGCCGCCCGCACCCGCGGCCTGCACGGGGCAGAGGCCGCGCGGTGACCGCCGGATCGGCGACGCACGCGGAGCCGCACCACGCGGCGAGCGCCGGCCGGCGCGCCCGGTGGTCGCGTGGCTGGCATCTGGCATTGGCGGTGATGATCGCGTGCGCCTTCGTGGTGCAGGTGGTCCTGGTCCTGACCGGGGGAGAGGACGCCAACTCCGGCGACTCCGGAACGCAAGTGGGCACCTGGACCCGGATGGTGCGGCTGCTGAGCTACTTCACCATCCAGTCCAATCTCCTGGTCCTGGCCTCCAGCACGTTCGTGGCCCTGGCACCCGCACACGACAGCACCCTCCTGCGGGTCCTGCGCCTGGACGCGGTGCTGGGCATCGCGGTCACCGGCCTGATCTTCGCCACCGTGCTCGCCTCCCAGGTCCATCTGACGGGCTGGGCCCTGGCCTGCACGATCGCCTTCCACTACATCGCGCCCGTCGCGGCGGTGCTCGGCTGGCTCCTCTTCGGTCCCCGCAACCGGCTCGACCCCGCCACCCTCGCCTGGTCCGTGCTCTGGCCGCTGGCCTGGATCGCCTACACCCTGCTCCACGGGGCCGTCACGGGGTGGTACCCCTACCCCTTCCTCGACGTCTCCCTGAAGGGCTATCCGGTGGCGCTGCGCAACGTGGCCGGCGTGGCCGTGATGACCCTGCTGTTCATCGCCGCCCTGTGGTGGCTGGACCGCGTGCTGCCACCACGGGCCCCGCGCCCGGTGCGCACGGAGCACAAGGACCGCGGACCGCGATGACTGCGAACACCTTCTAGTTGATCAGGGTCGACTTCGGGCGGACCACGCAGAACTCGTTGCCCTCCGGGTCGGCCAGCACGATCCACGACTCGTCGCCCCGCTGGCCGACGTCCACCCGGCGGGCACCGAGCGCGAGGATCCGCTCGATCTCGGCCTCCCGGTCCTGCGCGGCGGACGTCAGATCCAGGTGCAACCGGTTCTTGGCCACCTTCCGATCCGTCACCGCCATGAAGCAGATGCCCACCGACGCGGTCTCGGCCGGCCCGATCACGACCTCCCGCTCCCGTTCGGACAGGATCTGCCAGCCCAGCACCTGCGCCCAGAACCGGGCCAGGGCGGGCAGATCGTGCGCGTCGATGACGATGTGGTGCAAGGAGAGAGGCATGCCCGCCAGTGTGCCCGCAGTCCGCCCGAACGGCACGCACCCGACCGGCGGTCAGTCCTGGCCGGACGTCCCCTGCAGACCCCGCCGCCGGCGCTTGTCGGAGCGGCGCACCGCGTCGCCCGCGGCGAGGGTCACCGATGCCACGGCACGGACCCACCGGGGGCCACCGCGAGCGCCCCACACCACGCAGACACAACCGCCCACGGCGGCCAGCACCAGGAGCCCGAGCAACACCGGAACGATCACGTTTCTTCACCTTCGCATGACGGACGGACGGTACGGGGCCCGGTTGCGTCGTCGGTCGAGGCTGCACGGTCCCCGCCGCGAGCACCCCGCCTCGAAGGACGCTACCTCACCCACGCGAGAGCCGCGGGCGGGCCCAGTGCCGGTACCGGCCCTCGACCCACGCCACGTCCAGCAGGGCAGGTGCCCGAACGTGGTCAAGATCCACCGGGTCACAGCTCTGTTCCAGCGGTGCGGCGATGGCGGGCGACGCGCGGTGGCAGCGCACCGGCGGTCGGGCTGTGTGTAACGGGGATGTATTAGCAGGCAGTTCCGCGGAACGGCGCGCTGGGTGGAACGCCTCTTGGTGATCGGAAACGCTCGCCGGTACGGATCCGTACCCGGGCGGCCCGTACTGCCCACTGACACCGAGGAAGACACGATGCCCGTTCACCAGCTCACCTTCGCAGCCCTGGTCGTTGCCACCGGACTTGCGCTCACGGCATGCCAGAGCGACGCGGGTGGCACGGACCAGAGCAAGGCGTCGGCCGCTCCCAGCGCACCGTCCTCGAGCAGTGCTCCGGGCGCGAGCGGCTCCGACCAGAGCGGCGCCAACGATGGCGGCGGCAAGAAGTCCGCCGGGCCGGGTTCGGCCGCCGGATCCGGCTCCGACAACAACGGCGCGTCCGGCAAGTGCCGCACCGGCGAGCTGGAGATCACAGCGATGGACAGCACCATCGACGGTGACCGCGACGGGACCGTCGCGGTGACGTTCAAGAACCACGGCGGGCGGGATTGCACGCTCGCCGGGTACGCGGGCGTCGACCTGAAGACCAGCGCCGGGTCGCTGCCCGCGCTGCGCACGGGGCAGAAGGCCGATTCGATGACCCTGAAGAACGGGAAGTCGGTGTCGTTCGGCATCAACTACCCGATCAACGCCTCGGGCGGCTCCGGCGTCCGCGTCACGGGCCTGCTGGTGACCCCGCCGAACGAGACGAAGACGGTCAGCCTCGCCTGGCCGGGCGCCGCCACGCTGCCCGTCACGGACGGCGCCGGCTCATCGGTGAAGGTCGGTCCGATCGGCAGCGCCGGCCAGGGCGGCTGACCCGCCCACCCGGCCGACGCCGCCCTCTCGGCTCAGGCGCCCGGCTTGGCCAGGAGCAGTTCGGTGTTGTGGTCGGCGGAGCCGCCCAGCTTGGTGGCGGGCGAGGCGTAGGGGTCGTTGAAGGACAGCTCGCGGTAGAGGGCGGCGAGGTTCGCCTCGGCGGAGGAGGCGTAGTCGGTGGCGTAGGGGGCGGCGGACTCCACGAGGGTGGTGAACAGCGACAGGGTGCCGTCCTGGTTGTCGGCGATCTCGATCAGCCGGGCATGCTGGGGAAAGTCCACGTGCGAGGCGGTGTTGATCTCCCAGAAGGCCCGCTCCGCGACGGCGTGGCCGTGCGGGGTGATGCGGTTGGCGTGGGTGTGGCCGTTCACCCACGCGACGACGTTGGGGTACCGCTGCAGGAGCGTGACCAGCTCGCCACCGGTGTGCCGGCCGTCCAGCAGGTTGTACGGGTCCGGCAGGGTGTTGCCCATGGTGGTGCTCGTGTGGTGGCTGAACAGCACCACCAACTGGTCGTTCGCGCCGCGGCGGACGACGCGGCCGTCCTTGTCGTACCAGTGGGTGCTGGCGGACTGCAGGACGCCCTCCAGCCACCGCAGCTGGGCCGATCCGATGGAGCCGTCCGCCCAGCCGGCGCGGTTGGTGGTGTCGAGGCTGATGCCGAGCACGCCGTCGGAGATCGGGAAGGTGTAGTAGAGCTTGCCGCTGGCGGCCGCCGCGGAGGTGTAGCCGTGGCCGAACGGGCCGGGGCCGGTGTACGCGGCGTTGAGGTGCGCCTGCGCGAACTGCTGAGGGGTGAACGGGGCACGCTGGGCGTCGGGCGTCACATGGCGGACGGGCGCGCCGCCCTTGAGGAGCTGCAGCAGCAGCACGACCGCGGCGGCCGGGTCGTGCTGGAGCACGTCGGCGAGTTTGGCCGCGGTCGCGTCGTCCACGCCCTCGATCTTGCGGCCACCGGTGTAGAGCGAGCTCAGCAACCCCAGGTCCGGCAGCGTGCCTTCGATGCTGTCGTCGTGGTTGCCGACCGTGCTGTACCAGGGCGTGCGCAGCCCGCCGGCGGTGAAGGGCTTGCCGGCTGCCGCCAGGAACCCGGGCACCTGCGGGAAGCCGACCTTCTTGTAGTCGTCCTGGAACGACGACTCGGGGTTCCAGTACAGCGCGGAGCCCGAGTTCTGCACACCCTCGTACCGTGCGGTGTCGCCGGTGTTCGGGGTGAGGGTGCCGCCGCTCATCACGGACAGATACCAGTCGAGTTCGACCCGCTCATGGTTGTCGGTGTTGTCCCCGGTCGCCATCACCAGCGAGAACGGCAGGCCCGTGTAGGGGCCGCCGGACAGGGAGTTGATCCGCTCGACGAGGGAGGCCGCGCCGCGCGCGGTCAGTGCCTCGTGCGGGCGGTAGGCGGAGCCGATGTACTTCGCCAGGTATTCGAAGCGCACGGGGGACTCGGTGTCGGCCAGGTGCAGGTCGGTGAACTGCACGAAGGAGGCCACCCCCGTGCGCCGGGTGTCCCGCCCGGGGGCACCGGCGGACAGCTCGGCGCGCACCACCAGCGGCCAACCCGGCCCCGCGGCCAGCGTCTTGTACGTCCCGGTGCCGGTCGCCGTCGCGGCCTGGGCGAGCGTGGTGCCTTCGATATCGACCGCGCGTGCCGCGCTCAGGGCCACGGCCCGGTCCCGGGCGGCGGCCGACGCGTACGGCGCGTCCGCCAGGCCCAGAGCTGCTGCCGCCGCAGTGGCCGCAGCACCGGTGAGGAAGTGGCGTCTGGTGTGAGCGCTCATGGGCAGGTCTCCTGACGGTGAGCTGTACGAGGGCGCGCGGCCGCCCCGCGCCCCTACGTATTACCAGTCAGTAGCGATGCTCGGCCACAGTCCTGCCAGGACTTCATGGAAAGTTGGCTCCGGCGTCAGCCCACCCAGGGGCCGGCTGCGCCCCGGCCCTCGATGCGGAGCGCCGTGCCCTGGTGCTACTGCGATGCTCACCGGTAGATCACGGACGTTGCCGGCGGTCAGGGGTCGTGAACGTGGCGCGTGGCCCGGGCGGGCTCGGCGTGCCGTCGAGCCCGCCCGGCCCCGGTTCCTGAGCGGAGCCGGGGCCGGGGCCGGTGGCATGCTGTCAGTGCTGCAAGGTCAGCAGACCCGGCCGGTAGGGCAACAGGCCGTAGTCACCGGAGGAGTTGGGGCTGCGCCCTTGGTACAACAGCTGCAGATTGCAGGGGTCGACGGTGAAGGTCTGATCGGCGCTGGTGCGGATCAGTTCGCCGTGGCTGATGTCGTTGGTCCATGTGGCGCCGCTGTTGGCCTTGCCGGCGAAAGGATTGCCCTCGGTCGCGGCCTGAGGCGTCCAGGAGCCGTTGAGGCTGGAGGCGGTGAACGAGCGGAAGTAGCGGCCCTGCGTACCGATCGCCTCGACGAGCATGAGGTAGCGGTTCTGGCCCTGGAGTTTGTAGACCTGCGGGGCTTCGAACAGGTTGTTCGTCGTGTCACTCATGATCACGGTCGAGGTCGAGCCGAAACTGCCCGGGAAGTTCCCGATCGGCATGCCGGCACGGTATATCTTCCCGTTGTCTCCGGCGAAGAACAGATACATGGTCGTGCCGTCACCGATGAGCGTCTGGTCGATGGGTCCGGTGCCGGAACCGGCGATGCTTCCGGAGAAGAGCACCTGCGGTGCGGACCAGCCGTTGGGGTTGGCGGGGTCGCTCGACGTCCGGTAGGAGAAGGCGCTGCCGCCCCACTGGTAGGTGAGCACCCAGATGTTCTTCGGCGCGAAGTAGAAGAGTGTCGGCGCGACGGTGGCTGCCGACATCGTGTTCTGGCCGGCCGAGCCCATCTCCGACCAGTTGGTGAACAGGCCGAAGTTCATCGAACCCCAGCTGCTGCCCGTGTCGTGCGTCGTCGCGTAGACGAGCTGCTTGCCGTTGTAGGGGGCGACGGTGAAGTCCTTGAGCGACGCCCACCCTGCCTTGGGCTGCGCCAGTGCGCCCGTCGAGGCCCAGCGGTACGACGACGGAAGGGCGCAGGTGCCGGGGTTGCCGGCGCCGACCGGGGCGAGTTGCCACTGCTGGTTGGTGCCGCCCCAGTCGTCGTACTGGACGATGTTCGCGTTGTCGGCGGTGGAGGCGCCCTGGACCTCCAGGGCCTTGTTGCTGTGGCGCGCGATGAGCCGTACGTAGCCGTCCGGGCTCTCCGCGAGTCGCCACTGCTGGTTGGTGCCGTTCGCGTCGGCCCACTGGACGATCGGAGTGCCGTTGGCGGTGGATCCGCTCTGCACGTCCAGCACCTTGCCCGAGTGGCGGGACTTGATGCGGTAGTAGCCTCCGCCGGAGTCGACGAACTGCCACAGCTGCTGGTTCTGGTCGTTCCTGGTCCACTGCGTGATGCGTGCGCCGTCGTTGGTCGCCAGGTTGTAGACGTCGAGGGCTTTGCCGCTGTTGCGGTTGACCAGCGCGTAGGAGGCGTTGGTGTCGATGGTCGCCGCGGCGGCGGGCGGGGCGGCGCTCAAAGTGGCCCCGAGCAGCAAGGACGTCAGGACCGCGAGGACGAGGCCCAGGATCAGGGGTGGATGGCGAAACCGCATCAGAAGAGCTCCTTCAGGGGGCGGGGGTGGGGCGATCCCGGCGCACCGCGCAGCGGCGGCGTCGGGGAGTCGGGGGGACTGGGGTCGAGCCGGCCGGTCCCGGCCAGACAGGCTGCGACCCGGTCGGTGTACCGGGCGGCCTGGGTGGAGGGCAGCGGGCAACCGGATCCGCCGATGGGCTGCGGAGCGGGCCGACGATAGTCGGCGCTCCGTGACGGAGTGAAAGCCGACGGTAATGATAGCGCTAACATTTTTGAGTCGGCCAGGGCGGTCAGACGTTTCACAGCGTCTCCTGGGGGGTGGATGCTTCCGGGGTGGGTCGGCCTGTGCTGGTGCCCGCGGCGAGGCGGCCGATCAGCGGTCGTTCGGCGACGGCGGGGAAGGCGCGGGCGGGGGGGGGAATGGCCGCCACGAGGGGGCCAGGGCGAGCGCGTTGTCGGCGCGGCTGGAAGGCCGGGGGATCTGCGGGAAGAGGGACGTGCCCGGTTCCGTCGTCGCGATGCTCTGTCAGGTGAAGGACGCCGTAACGTCGGCTGACGTGCCGTCGGAGTCGGCACCGCTGCAGGCCGCAGTCGGCGGCGCGGACGGTGCGGTCAGGGCGAGAGCGCCGGGAAGTGCCGTCGGGTGGGGGGAGTGCCGGCCATGGGACCTCCGGGTGGAGAGTGTCGGTGCGCGAGCGAAAATGTTTCGAAATACTCTCGAATTCATTGCTGCCACAAAGTAGGAACACCAGGCTGTTCGGTCAAGACCTACGGCCGAATTTCTCCAGAACGGGCGCTGTTTGCGGCCTTGACAAGCCGGCTGAATCGACCGGAAACTTTTCGAAAGTTTCCGTTATCTGTCGCCGGCCGCAACGGCCGTGCAGAGGAGCGAAGTTGAGCGAGCAGCGTCCGACCCTGGCGGTCATCGCGGCGGAGGCAGGGGTCTCCCAGGCCACGGTGTCCAAGGTGATCAACGGCCGCTCCGATGTCGCACCTGCGACCCGTGACCGGATAGAGAGCCTGCTGCGATCCCGCCACTACCTGCACCCCGGGCGGCAGGGCAGGGCCCGCAGGTCGGGCCTGGTCGACTTGATCATTGGTGGTCTGGACAGCGCCTGGGCGGTGGAGATCCTGCGCGGTGTCGAGGCCGAATGCGCGCAGCGCGGCGTCGGCACCGTCGTCTCGCTCGTCCCGCCGGGGGAGGCCACACCGTCGAGTTGGGCGGAACTGCCGGTGCTGCACCACAGCGACGGCGTCATCCTCGTCACCGCCTCGGTCACCCACGCCCAGCGCGCCCAGGTCGAGCGGGCCGGGGTGGCGCTGGTCGTCATCGATCCGATCGACCTGCCCGGCAACGGGGTGCCGAGCATCGGTGCGACCAACTGGGCGGGCGGCCTGGCCGCCACCGAGCACCTGCTGGAGCTGGGGCACCGCCGGATCGCCGCGATCGGCGGGCGCAAGGAGATGCTCTGCAGCCAGGCCCGCATCGACGGGTACCGGGCCGGGCTGGAGCGCGCCGGGGTCGAGGTCGACCGCGACCTGATCCGGTTCGGCGACTTCCAGCACGAGGGCGGATTCCGGCGCGCCCAGGAACTGCTCGCCCTGCCCGAGCCGCCGACCGCCATCTTCGCCGGCAGCGACCAGCAGGCGATGGGTGTCTATGAAGCCGCCCGGCGGGCGGGGCTGAGTATCCCGCAGGACCTCAGCGTGGTCGGGTTCGACGACCTGCCGACGTGCGGATGGCTCTCCCCACCTCTGACGACGGTCCGCCAGCCGCTGGAGGAGATGGGCCGGCTCGCCGCCCGCACCCTGCTCCAACTGCTGGACCGCCAGCCCCTGGTCAGCCCTCGGATGGAGCTCTCGACCGAGCTCAAGGTCCGGCTCTCCACCGCTCCGCCTCGTCCCTAGGAGAAACCCTTGACCGAGCCCGGGCACGACCCCCTGCTGCCCGCGTCCGAGCGCGTCGCCGGTCTGGTGCGGCGGATGCGTATCCGAGGTGGCGTCCACCGCTGGGCCCGGGCGTCGCTGACGTGCGCCCACCGGTTCCGGCCACCGGCCAGCGGCGCGCCGGACCGGCTCGCGTGGGCGGGGGACGGCCCGGCCGACGCCGCCGACCCTGCGGTCGAAAGTCTTGACACGCTCATTGTGAGCGTTAACACTCGGGCTGCGGACGGGCGCCGCCACCCCTGGCGCCCCGGCCCGGATCCACCGGTTCCCGCCGCCGGCCCCTGGCCGCCCGGAGGGTGCGGTGAACCTGCCGCAACCGTGCGGCCGAAGGCCACACCACCGTGCGGCACCTCCTACGTCGCCCGTCGAGGACCCCTCGGCCGCTGCTCCCACCGACCCTGGAGTTCGCCGTGCCGGCCCACCCCTTCAGTCGCCCCGCCGTGATCAGGGCGACCGGCGTCGCGGCCGTGGCCGCGCGGGCTCCAGCGCTCCGGTCCGCAATAGGGCAGCCCACTTTTCGGGGGGCGCAGAGCGATTACTGAGACGCGCACCGAAACATCGAGCCGTAAATGGCTGGATTCCCCTTCGTGAATCGCCGTGTGTCCCCGCACTTTCTCGCCGGCTCGGGCATTCGTGCCCGGCCCGCGCTTCTGTCGGCTGGCCCGCCCGCGACTGCCCAGAACGCTGAGGAATCGCCCCGGAGCGCCCGCGCCACGATGCGATGACCCCTGCTGGCTTGGCTCTACAGGTGATGCTCCACGGGCGGGTGTCGATGAACTGCTGCGCCCACCGGCCCCGACAGGGCCGCCTTTCCGAAACAATTTCGAAACCCTTGACTTGTTTCCGGGAAATTTCCAGACTGAATCCCGAAGCGATATCACCCGTCTGTCCGGGTGTCGGGTGCCGGCCTGCAAAACGTCGCGCCCCGGCCGTGCACGCCCTTTACCGCGGATACGGGCATCGCTGACGCGGATTACTTCTGCCGCGCTTTCACCTCTTCCGTGATAACCATCCTGGAGGCTCGGTCATGCGCTCATCTGCCATCCCCCCACCCACCGTCCGCCGCAAGATCGGCGGTCTGTGGATGGCGCTCGTCGTCGGCGTTCTCGGCTCGGCCACCGCACTGGCGGTGCCGCAGACCTCACACGCCGCCGCCAGCACGCTCGGCGCCTCCGCGGCGCAGAGCGGCCGCTACTTCGGCACCGCCATCGCCTCGGGCCGCCTCAACGACGGGGCGTACACCACGATCGCGGGCCGCGAGTTCAACATGGTGACGCCCGAGAACGAGATGAAGATCGACGCCACAGAACCCCAGCGGGGCCAGTTCACCTTCTCCGCCGGTGACCGCGTCTACAACTGGGCGGTACAGAACGGCAAACAGGTACGGGGCCACACCTTGGCCTGGCACTCCCAGCAGCCCGGTTGGATGCAGAGCCTCAGCGGCAGCTCGCTGCGGCAGGCGATGACCGACCACATCAACGGCGTCATGGCCCACTACAAGGGCAAGATCGTCCAGTGGGACGTCGTGAACGAGGCGTTCGCCGACGGCAACTCAGGAGCCCGGCGCGACTCCAACCTGCAGCGCACCGGCAACGACTGGATCGAGGTCGCCTTCCGCACCGCGCGCGCCGCCGACCCCGCCGCCAAGCTCTGCTACAACGACTACAACATCGAGAACTGGACCTGGGCCAAGACCCAGGCCGTGTACTCCATGGTCCGGGACTTCAAGCAGCGCGGTGTGCCGATCGACTGCGTCGGCCTGCAGTCGCACTTCAACAACGACAGCGCGTACAACAGCAACTTCCGCACCACGCTGCAGAGCTTCGCCGCCCTCGGTGTCGATGTGGCCATCACCGAGCTCGACATCCAAGGTGCCTCGCCCACGACCTACGCCAACGTCACCAACGACTGCCTGGCCGTCTCGCGCTGCCTCGGCATCACCGTGTGGGGTGTGCGTGACAGCGACTCCTGGCGAGCGGAGCAGACCCCGCTGCTGTTCAACGGCGACGGCAGCAAGAAGGCCGCCTACACCGCCGTGCTGAACGCACTCAACGGTGGTTCGTCCGACCCCGGCCCGACCCCCGGGTCCGGGCAGATCAAGGGCGTCGGCTCGGGCCGCTGCCTGGACGTACCCGGCGCCAGCACCACCGACGGCACCCAGCTCAACTTGTGGGACTGCAACAACCGCACCAACCAGCAGTGGACCTCCACCGCCGCCGGGGAGCTCACGGTCTACGGCAACAAGTGCCTGGACGCCGCCGGCACCGGCAACGGCACCAAGGTGCAGATCTACAGCTGCTGGGGCGGCGACAACCAGAAGTGGCGGCTGAACTCCGACGGATCCATCGTCGGCGTCCAGTCCGGCCTGTGCCTCGACGCCGTCGGCAACGGTACCGCCAACGGCACCCAGATCCAGCTCTACGCCTGCTCGGGCGGCAGCAACCAGCGCTGGACCCGCACCTGACCCCCACCGCGCGAGGAGGAAGCGAGGACGCTCCGCCCTGCGGCTACCGCCGCCCGAGGTCCGGTCCGACAGGCCGCGTGCCCTCCCCCCAAGAACGCGCTCGCCGGGGCACCGGGCCCCACTGCGGTAGCTGACGAATGGTGCACGAGCGTCATCGAAGATGGTCGACGGACGGCCCGCGGGAGACGATCCCGCGGGCCGTCCAGGCCGACGCCCCTGCCGAGGGCCGGATCGGCGTCCCGACGCAGGACACCTCTCCGCGGGCGGTCAGCTCGCGCCCCCGGGAGTGACCAGGCCCGTCTCGTACGCCACCACCACGGCCTGCGCCCGGCTGCCCAGGTCCAGTTTGGTCATCGTGCGATTGAGGTGGGTCTTGACCGTCGCCTCGCTGATGACCAGCTCACCGGCGATCTCCACGTTGGACAGGCCTCGGGCGGTCAGGCGCAGCACCTCCCGCTCGCGCGCGGTCAACGCCCCCAGATCGGGCGGCGGTTCGCCCGTGTGCGCGGCGGTTCCGGCCCGCTGGGCGAAGGCCTCGACCAGACGGCGGGTGACGCTGGGTGCAAAGAGCGCGTCGCCTCCGTCGACCGCCGCCACCGCGGCGAGCAGCCGCTCGGGCCCCGAGTCCTTGAGCAGGAACCCGCAGGCACCGGCCCGCAGAGCGCCGTAGACGTACTCGTCCAGGTCGAACGTGGTCAGGATGAGGATGCGAGGCGGTGGGTCCGGCGCGTCGGCCAGGATGCGCTCCGTGGCAGCGACGCCGCTCATGCCGGGCATCCGGATGTCCATCAGGATCACGTCGGGACGGGTCTGGGCGGCCAGGGCGAGGGCCTCCTCACCGTCGGCGGCCTCGCCGACCACCTCGATACCGGGTGCCGCGCGCAGCAGACCGACCAGTCCGGCGCGAATCAGAAACTGGTCGTCGACGACGAGCACCCTGGTCATTCCGGCGTGTCGTCCCCCTCGCCTACGGCCTGCGGGGAAGTGGGCAGCGTCAGACGCACCGCGAATCCCCCTGCGCTCCGCGGGCCGATGTCGACCCGCCCGCCGTAGAGCTTGGCCCGCTCCCGCATGCCGATCAACCCATGCCCGCCCCCCGGCCGAACCTTGTCCGAAAGCACCCCCTGTCCGTCGTCCGCGACGATCACCTCCACCTGGCGCGCGGTATACCGCAGGTCCACGCTCGCACTGGCACCGGGCGCATGTTTGAGCACATTGGTCAGGGCCTCCTGCACGACGCGGTACGCGCACAGGTCGATCCCGGGCGTCAGCGGGCGGACCGGGCCCGTGATCCGCAGATCGACGCGGACGCCACCGGACCGGACCCGCTCGATCATCTCGCCCAGCCGGGCCAGGCCCGGCATGGGCGTGGCCGGAGCGCTGTCCTCGTCCCCGGCCCGCAGCACCTGGAGCATGCGGCGCAACTCATCGAGGGCCTCGGTGCTGGTGCCGGAGATCGTGGCGAGCGCGGTGCGCGCCGTGTCCCGGTCCGAGTCGAAGACGAAACCGGCCAGGCCCGCCTGCACCGCTATCACCGACAGGTGGTGCGCCACCACATCGTGCAGCTCGCGCGCGATCCTGCCGCGTTCCTCGGCCACTTCGCGGCGGGCCCGCTCCGCCTGCTCCTCGCGCAGCCGTCCGGCCAGTTCGGCGGCGCGCCGGGCGGTGGTGCCGAAGCGCCACAGCACGGCCGGGAAGACGAGGGCCTGGCCGACGACGGACGGCAGGGAGTCGCTGTGGCTGACGACGCCCGCGTAGATCCAGATGCCGGCCATCACGGCGGCCCAGGGGATGGACTGCCGGGCGGGACGCAGCGACGCCACCGTGTAGATAGCGAGCATCGGACCGAAGGTGTTCACCACGGGCCAGTAGCCGGCGGTGACGTAGCAGAACCACACCCCGTGGACGAAGGCGCAGACGGCGACCGGTGCCCTGCTGCGCAGCGCGAGCGGCAGATTGACCAGCGCGACGAGCGCGTAACCGCAGGCGTCGAGCGCGGTCCACCCCTGGCTGGAGGCCTCCTGCCCCAGGAGCACGGCCACGCTCGTCAGCGCCACGGCCAGCAGCGCGTCGGCGGCCAGGCCCACGCGGCCGGGGAGGAGGGTCCGCATTGTCGCAGCGTAGCCCGGGGGGCGGGGGCAGGGCCTCCAACTGGCGCGGTACCGCGAAAGATGCAGGAACCGCGCGTCTACTGCCGCGGTTGGGCCGGTAGTTCAACCCGTCGCCGGACGCGTCCTGGCAGGGCCCGCCCGTAGCGTCTTGCCTCAGCACCACGGCGCCGCGGCCGATGAGACCGGGCGCCGGACAGACCCGGTCGACACGGGGCCCAACGGGGGAACCCGACCGGTGGTCCGGGAAGGGATGGGACATGATGACGGCACGAAAGAGCCTCGCCTTGGCGACGGCTACGGTGGCGCTGGGCACAGGGCTGGCGCTGGCCGCTCCGGCCGCCCAGGCCGCGCCCGCGGCGGCGAGCGCACCGGGCAGCGCCGCTGCGCGGACCGACGCGTCGGCCGCGAGGGCGAGTTGGCACCTGATCTGGGGGCCGAAGAGCCACAAGCCCACCAAGTACTGGGCCACGCCCGACTTCGTCCCGCGCAGCGGCACGCTCGGCGTCAACGCCCGCTGCTGGAACGGTGGTGACGGCACCAAGTACAAGATCGACGTGGTGCGGACCCGCGACAAGAAGGTCGTCAAGAAGGGCGGCTGGGGCTACTGCAACGGCAACTGGATGACGGTCAAGACGACCGCGTCGTCCGGCACCGCGTACTACATGCGCATCTACCTGCAGGGCAAGGCGCACACGGTCGAGGCGAAGGCCTACTACTACCGCTGAGACGGGGGAGGGTCGTCGCCGGAGCAGGTGACCGGCGCGACCACGGCGTGGCCCCCGGGACCCTCCGGGGGCCACGTTCACCCCACCTGCCGGCGTGCTCCTGCGGCAGGCCGCGCCCGGTGCCCCCAGCGCGACGCGAAGGGGCTCAGCCGAGACCGCGGTGGGCGGCCCACAACCTGCCGGCGTGGCCGGCCGCGTCCGCGACCAGGGACGCCAGTGCGGGATCGTCGGGGACGGGGAACGAGACGTAGGCGCCCCGACCCCCACCGACCGGTCGTCCGTAGGCCTTGGCGGCGAGGCTGCCGTCCGGGAGCAGCCGGACGTTGAGGGTGGTGAGCGTGAACGTTTCACCGCGGCGCGTGTCCGTCCAGCGGAGCGCCGGCGGGATCGTGACATTGATCGCCAGAGCGCTCACGTCCAGGTCGCTGCTCATGGACGGATGATCTCACGCGCGTCCCGCCGGCGGCATCGGGGCCGCTGGTCGTCCGCGCACGGCGACCGGTGGGGGGCGGCGTACGCGCGGGCTGTGGTGCGGGGGTTCACAGCCAGTCGCGGCGGGCCGCCTGCACGCCGGCTTGGAAGCGGTTGGAGGCGCCCAGCGCGGCCAGGAGCGTGGAGACGCGGCGCACGACGGTGCGGCGGCTCAGGCCCAGGTGCCGGGCGATCGCGTCGTCGGTGGCGCCGCTGGCCATGAGGGTGAGGATCTGGCGGTCCCGGGCGTCGATCTGCGTGCCGCTGCCCCCGGCCGACACCGGCACGGCGAGCCTCCACAAGGACTCGAACACGTTGGCCAGCGCCTGCAGCAGGCTGGAGGGGCGGATCACGAGGGAGACGACCCCCAGGTGGTCGTCGGCGGGCAGGGTCACGACCGCCAGGTCGCCGTCGCTGATGGCGAGTTTCAGCGGCGGATCGTCCAAGGTCCGCGCCTGTTCGCCGGCTTCCACCATGCGGGCCATGTTGGGCCAGGCCACCGGGTCGTCGAACACCGAGCCGTGGTAGATCGAGCGGTAGGCGACGCCGGCGGCCATCCGCTCGCGCTGGAGTACCTCCTGCTCACGGTAGTGCTCGGAGGTGCCGGTGTACGGGGGGACGTCGATGACCCGGATCTGCTGGCCCGCGGTGTGCTGCAGCTGCCGGCTGACGGCCATCCGGCGGGCGGACTCCTCGACGACCTCCAGGGCGCCGTAGTGGCCGGCGTCCCGGCGGGCGAAGCGGTAGAGGCGCTCCAGCTCCGTTCCGGTCCTGCGCAGGGTGCTCTGGGCCGCGGCCTCGCGCTGCAGCAGGTTCTCGACGACCTCCGTGGGCGGTATGGCCTCCCAGGAGGTTTCCCCGGCTCCCGAGGCTTCCCCGTGGCGGGTGTCGGTCCGCACAATGATGTCGTGGGCGGCGAGTTCCTCCACCACCGCGCGGACCACGGCCGCGCTCAGCCCCGTGCGGGCCGCCAACCCGCCGACGGGCTCTCGCGGATGGCCGACCAAGGATCGGTAGACCCGCCCGCGGTCGGAGTGCGGGTCCAAGACGTCGTGCACGGCTCCCCCTCATCCGCACCGGAGTCGGTGGCACGGCCATCGAATTCTACTGTCGGGTAGGCGCAGCTGCGCCAGTGGCTCATGTGCGACACCGGCATCGCTGGCGCCGCGCGGAGTCGTGCGATGACAATTCCTGAGTCGGGCTGAACCGCCAGCCCCTGGCCATCCAGCGCACCCTTGAGGACAACTGATGCGATCAGTCCTGCCCGCACGGCTTCTGCGCGCCCGAGCAGCCGTCGCCGCCGTTGCCGCCACCGTGATCCTGACGGGGTTGTCGACCGTGTCCACCACCGCGTCCGCGCAGGCGGCGGGCCCGGGCCCGCAGCGGACCGCCGACGGTTTCGGCCTGACCCAGGTCGGGGAGCCCGTCGGGTCCGCCACCAACTTCGTGATCACCGTGACGACGCCCGAGGTCGCGGGGGAGCACCACATCCGGATCCTGCTGCCCCGCGACTACGCGGCCGACGCCACCAAACGCTACCCGGTGCTGTATTTCCTGCACGGCGCCTCCGACGACCCCGGCAACCCGAACCTGGCCTACCCGGCCCTCACCGCGACCCAGAAGATGATCACGGTCATTCCGGACGGGGGCAAGCGGGGCTGGTACACCAACTGGCTGGATCAGCACACCGCGGCCGGAGCGCAGAACTGGGAGAACTTCCACATCCAGCAGGTGATCCCGTTCATCGACGCGAACTTCCGCACCAACGCGACCAGGAGCGGGCGCGCGGTGGCCGGGCTGTCGATGGGCGGCTTCGGCTCCGTGCACTACGCCCAGAACCATCCCGAACTGTTCAGCCAGGTCGGCGCGTTCTCCGGTGCGGTCGACCTGTCGGTGGACCACCTCGTCATGCGCGCGGCCGTGGTCGCCACGCTGACCAACGTCGGGGCCGCGCTGTGCGGGACCAGCGGCCCCACCTGCTCGCTCGATTTCGGGCCCGCGGTCTCCAGCGACGCCATCTTCGGCTCGCCCTACCCGGTGTTCAACGTCGACTGGCGCTGGACCGAGGCCGACCCGTCCACCCACATGGACCGGCTGGCCGGCATGGGTGTGGCGCTCTACACCGGGAACGGCGACGGCGACGCCGCCAACCCGGAGCTGTGGGCGCAGTCCGCGTCCGCGCACGCCAAGGAGGCCCTGGACGCGCTCGGCCAGCCCTACCACTACGTCGACTACGGCAACGGCGCGATGTGGGGCGGCAGTTGCGACGGCGGCCACAACTCCGGGTGCTGGGCACAGGACCTCGTGGACTTCGTCCCGCGGCTCGAAGCGACCCTCGTTTCCGCCTGACCCCCTCCGCACGGAAGACAGGACTCTCCGCACATGACCAAGCGGCTGACCACGCTCCTGCTGAGCCTCGCCCTGGTGCTGTCCCTGGGGGCCGTCGCCGCCCAGGCGCAGCCGGGCAAACGCGTCTTCAACGCGATGCAGATCCTCTTCAGCCTGTCGCAACCCGACGCGTTCTGCACGATCGGCGCGGTGGGCACCGACAAGTACGGGCACCACATCGCCATCTCGGCCGGCCACTGTGTCTCCGGCGCAGGCTACGCGGACCGCGAGATCCACGAGGACATCGCCCCCGTCTACGACCGGGCCGACCCGGGCTTCGGCCCGATCGGACACATCCGCTACTTCAAGGGCCCCGAGGGGTCGCAGACGGGACACCTGACCAAGGACTACATGATCATCGAGCTGGTGCCCGAGGTGACGATGTCCGCGCAGGGGCCCTACCTGCGGCAGACCGGCGAGCTGGCGGTGCCCGGCGGAGAGGTCAGCCCGAACGCGCTGAGCCCGGCACTCGACACCGAGCGGCTGCTCGCCCCCGGCAGCAACGAGCTCATCGTGTCCGGCCAGACGGGGGTGTGGTACGGCACGCTCTGGGACAACCAGGACGGCATCTACCAGGCAGTGGCCCCGCACCAGGCCGGCGACTCGGGCGGCCCGGCCATCCAGCACGTGCCGGGCAGCGCGCTGCCCTCGTCGGACAACGGCTTCCAGGCGTCGGGCCCGTGGGCCGGCATCACCAAGGCGATCATCCTGTCCTGGCCGCCCTTCGCCTACACCAGCTCCGCGAACATCCTCGCCGACCTGCGGGCCCGCGACGCGGCAGCGCCCGCCGGGGTGTACGGCGCGGGCTTCGACGTCACCACCAACCCGTAAGGCGGGACCTGTCCGCGGGCGCCCCGCCGGGCGCCCGCCCCGGTCCGCCCCCATGCCCGCCCTCAAGGAGGGAACAGCTTGTCCATCGCCCCGCTGTCGCGCCGCGCGACCACCGCCGCGCTCGGCCTGCTCGCGCTACTGGCCGCGCTGCTGACCACCGCACCACCGGCCCGCGCGGACGTGCCCGCGTTCGAACTCCTCCCGATGGTGCCGGCCGGCGCCGACCACCAGCAGAAGCTACGGGCGGAGGTGGAGTACTGGACCCTCGCGAGGATGGCCGCCACCGGCCTCAACCACGAAAGCCAGGACGCGACCGCACCGCCCGCCGGCTGGGACAACCTCAGCAAGCCCTGGCCCCAAAAGCAGGGGCTGATCTCCCGCACCGCCGGCAAGCTCTTCATGGTCTACACCGACGTGAGCACCGGCGCCGTCTCGACCTCCTCGTGCTCCGGTGACGTGGTCACCAGCGGCAACCAGAGCGTCGTGGTCACCGCCGCGCACTGCCTGCGCATCCACACCCCCCTCGACATCGGCTTCGGCAACGTCCTCGCCACCAATATGGTCTTCGTCCCCGGCTTCAACGGAGCGAGCCTGCCGCGCAACACCACCAGCACGGCGCTGCCCGGCAAGGACATCGCCCCGTACGGGGTGTGGGGCGTGACCCGCGAGTGGATCACCAATACCTGGAGTCAGAGCGCCGACTGGATGCTCGGCCGCGACATGGCCGCGGTCCTGGTGGCCAACCCCGACGACCCCCGGCCGATCGAGCAGGTCACCGGAGCGCAGCGGATCGGCTTCGGCCAGCCGCAGAACCAGACGAACCACATCTTCGGCTACCCGACGATCAACGAGCGGAACTACTACCGCCCCGGCAACGTGCCGGCAGCGCTGCAGCGGACCTTCGACGGCCGCAGCCTCATGGTCACGGCGGGCACCACCCGCAACGACCCGGTCTACTACAACGACGTCATGCCCGGCGCGCAGGCGCCCGGCTGCAGCGGCGGCGCCTTCCTGCAGAACTTCGACCCCGCCACCGGCGAAGGCCTCCAGGTGGGAGTCTTCTCGCGCTACGACGACCCGGGACAGATCATCGGCCTGTTCGGCTGGGTCCAGGGCCCCAACATGAGCTCCACCCACTTCGGCGCGGAGGAGCAGGCCGTCTACAGCGCCGCCGCCGCAGCGAGCCTGCCGTAGCCGCCGGGCCCGTCCGCCCGGCCCGCACCCCGGCCACCCCGCCACCGCCCCGCGGCCGCCACCCGGCCGCCCGCCCCCGACCCCTGCCGCCGCTCGTCCACCGGACGGCGCCGCTCACCGCGGGCGTCCGTCCCCTCCCTTGCCCCTCGACCTGGAGGTCGTGTTGACCGCACACCAGCCCACCCGCCGCAGCATCCTCAAGTCCGTGGGCGGACTGTCCGCCGCGATGGCCCTGGGCGGCGCCGGCGTCCTCGCCGCCGCGCCGTCGGCCGCGGCCGCCGATGACGGCTTCGGCCTGCGCATCGTGGACCGCAACGAAGGCGACCCGCGCATGTGGTACTACCGGTTCGCGACCAACGAGATCGGGTGGAACCCGGGCGTGAACGTCCTGCTCCCCGACGATTACCACTACAGCGGACGCACCTACCCCGTCCTGTACCTCTTCCACGGCGGCGGCACCGACCAGGACTTCATCACCTTCGACCGCGAGAACATCCGCGAGATGACCGCCGGCCGGCCGCTGATCGTGGTCATGCCCGACGGCGGACACGCCGGCTGGTACTCCAACCCCGTCAGCTCCAACGTCGGCCCCCGCAACTGGGAGTCCTTCCACATCGGGCAGCTGCTGCCCTGGGTCGAGGCGAACTTCCGCACCTACGCCGAATACGACGGCCGGGCCGTCGCCGGCTTCTCGATGGGCGGCTTCGGCGCGCTGAAGTACGCCGCCAAGTACTACGGCCACTTCGCCTCGGTCAGCGCCCACTCCGGCCCGCCGAGCCTGCGCCGCGACAACGGCCTCGTCGTCCACTGGGCCAACGTCACCTCCGCGGCCCTGGACCTCAACGGCGGCACCGTGTACGGCGCGCCGCTGTGGGACCAGGCCCGGGTGAGCGCCGACAACCCGGTGGAGCGCATCGAGAGCTACCGCAACAAGCGGATCTTCCTGGTCGCCGGCACCAGCCCCGACCCGATCAACTGGTTCGACACGATGAACGAGACCCAGGTCCTCGCCGGACAGCGCGAGTTCCGCGGACTGCTCGGCAACGCGGGCATCCCGCACGAGTGGTACGAGGTGCCCGGCGGCCACTTCATCCGCCACGACCTGCTGCAGCGCGACATCGACGGCGTCGTCGGCCGGCTGCGCCGGGCCTGACGCAACAATCGCCCGGCGGTGGGCTGGGGGGACGGGGCTCCCACCGCCGGGACGGGGGCCATGGGGGATCGGCACGGCCGATCCCCCATACGGCTGTGCGGCTAGGTGGTTACAAGGCCGGGGCGCTGGACCGACCCCGCGAGAACCTGGAGGAGGAGCAGATGCTCCACGTGCAACGGTCCGCCCGGACCGGAACGACGGCACCGGCACACCGCACCCGGCGCCACGCCGGCGTGTCCCTGCTGGCGGCCCTGCTCGTCACCGCAGGACTGCTCATCGGCGCGTCGCCGGCGTACGCCGCCCCGAGCGATCTGTGCGCGCAGGTCGGCTACACCGCCGGCTGGCGGGGCGAAGCCCTCGAAACGGCCGTCGCGGTCGCGCTGGCCGAATCCGGCTGCAACCCCTCCGCGACCAACACCCAGGGCAACGTCGACGCCCCGGGCTCGACCGACCGGGGCCTGTGGCAGATCAACGACGAGTACCACCCGGACGTCACCGACGCCTGCGCCTTCGACGCCCAGTGCAACGCCAACGAGGCCTATCGCATCTCCTCCCACGGAACGAACTGGCAGCCGTGGTCCACCTACAACCGGGGCAGCCACCTGCGGTACCTGGACGAGGCCCGCGCCGCGGTGGCCCGCCTGGGGAATCCCGGCACCGGCCCCGTACCGCTGGTGTATCCGTCCGAATCGGGCCGGGTGGTGTCGGCCCGGTCGGCCGACGGCCGCCTGGAGGCCTTCGCAGCCGGGGCCGACGGCGTCTACCACGCATGGCAGACGGCGGCGAGCGGCAACTGGTCCGCCTGGGAGCCGCTGGCCGGCCCGGCCGGCGCGGAGCTGGGCATCGCCCCGAACGCCGACGGCCGCCTCGAACTGTTCGCCGTCAACGCCACCACCCTGGAGCACCGCTACCAGCTCACGCCGTCCGGCAACTGGTCGGGCTGGGAAGCGTTCGGCACCGGCGGGCACGATGTCGCCGTGGGCGCCAACGGCGACGGACGGCTGGAAGTGTTCGCCTCCGGGCCGGTCGGGGTGTTCCACAAGTACCAGACGGCGCCGAACAGCGGCTGGTCGCCCTGGACCCCCACGGGCGGCGGACCGGCCGACGGCCGTCTGGAGCTGGAGAAGTCCGCGGACGGCCGTCTCGAGGTGTTCGCCCTCAACGGCGAGGTCTTCCAGCACCAGTACCAGACCGCGGTCAACGGCGGCTGGTCGACCTGGGATGCCTTCGGCGGTGGAGGCCACGACCTGACGGTGGACCACAACGCCGACGGACGGCTGGAGGTGTTCGCCTCCGGGCCGGTCGGGGTGTTCCACAAATACCAGACCGGCCCGTCCAGCTGGTCGCAGTGGCAGGGCGCGGGCGGACCGGCGGATGCCCAGCTGACCAGCGAGCGAACACCGGACGGGCGCGTCGAGGTGTTCGCCATCAACGGCACCGTCGCCCAGCACACCTGGCAGACGGGGCTCAACGCCCCCTACGGGCCGTGGGCGGGCTTCGGCGACGGCGGCAGCGAGATCACCGCCGTCACCAACGCCGACGGCCGCATCGAAGTGTTCGGCACCAGCCAGGCGGGCGTCTACCACAAGTGGCAGACCGGCTTCACGACCTGGTCCGACTGGGCCTGGGTCGGCAGCGGCTCCGGCCCCGCCGTCACCTGAGCCCGACCACCGCCCACCGGACCGGACCGCACCACCGACCAGGGCGGGCAGCCGCAGCTGCCCGCCCGTGATCGCCGTGCCCGCACGCCACCGGGCGGGCAAGCCGGCACCTCCCACCCCCACGACGATGGAAGGCCCCGTGACACTCCAGACACCGCCCCCGGCGCCGCCCGCCCCCACCCCACCCGCCGGCACCGCCCCGGCGCGCACCGCAGCAAGGGCCGCAGCCCGCGCCGTGCTGCTGACCCTCACCCTCCTGCTCGCCCTGACCGGCACCGGGCTCGCCACCGTGGGCACCGCGGCCGCCGACTCGGACCGCGGCGGCCCCATCACCCGCAGCGAAGTCATCGCGCGGGCGCAGATCTGGCTCGACCACCAACCGGGCCCCTACGACCAAGGAGCCACCTCACCGGGCCCCGGCGGTGACTTCAACTACCGCCGCGACTGCTCGGGCTACATCTCGATGGCCTGGCACCTCAACGCCAACGCCGGCACCTCGGTGCTGTGGGACCAGTACTCGTACCCCATCGGCCGCGACGACCTGCGCCCCGGCGACATCCTGGACAACTACCAGGAGCACGTGTTCCTCTTCGACCACTGGCTCAACGCCGACGGGGACTTCGCCTACTACACCTTCGGCGGCACCTGGGTGCAGCACCTGACCGCCAACATCGACGACGCCTCCCTCGACGGGCACCCCAACAGCTCCTACACCGCCCGCCGCTACCACCAGGTGATCGAGGACAGCGCCGCCACCGTGCGCCCGCACCCGTACGCGTCCGGACGGGTGGTGTCCGGGCGCGACGCGGACGGCCGCCTGGAGGCCTTCGCCGCCGGCCCGGACGGCGTCTGGCACGCCTGGCAGACAGCGGTCAACGGCACCTGGTCGGACTGGTTCCCCGTCGGCGGCCCGGCCAACGCCCAACTGGCGCTCGCCCCGAACCAGGACGGCCGGCTCGAGGTCTTCGCCGTCAACGGCACCACCTTGGACCACATGTGGCAGAACGCCCCGAGCGGCGACTGGTCGGGTTGGTCCGGCCTGGGCGGCGGCGGATACCGCATCGCCGCCGGCAGCAACGCCGACGGCCGCATCGAAGTGTTCGCCTCCAGCACCGCGGGCGTGTTCCACACCTGGCAGACCGCCCCCAACAGCGGCTTCGCCGGCTGGGCCGGCGTCGGTGGCCCCACCGACGCGCGCCTGCAGATGGAGAGCACCCCCGATGGCCGCCTGGAGGTGTTCGCGCTGTCGGACAGCACCTTCGGCCACCTGTACCAGACCAGCGTCAACGGGGGCTGGTCGGCATGGGAGAACTTCGGCACCGGCGGCTACGCGCTGACGGTCAACCACGACGTCGACGGGCGCCTGGAGGTGTTCGCCTCCAACGCGACCGGCGTGTACCACCGGTGGCAGACCAGCCCCACCACCTGGTCGGCCTGGATCGGAACCGGTGACGCGCCCGCGAACTCCGCGCTGTCCTCCGCCCGTTCGGCCGACGGCCGCATCGAGGTGATCGCCCTCAACGGCACCACCGCCGCCCACCTCTGGCAGACCGCCGTGAACGGCGACTGGTCGCCGTGGGCCGCCTTCGGCACCGGCGGTACCGAGATCACCGCGGTCAACAACCAGGACGGCCGGATCGAGGTGCTCGGGGCCAGCAGCGCAGGCGTCTTCCACAAATGGCAGACCGGCTTCAATACCTGGTCCGAGTGGGCCTGGCTGAACACCACGGCCGGCCCGCGCATGGCCTGACCCCTCTCGCCGAACAGGCGTGACCGCCAGACCCTGGCGCCCGAACGGTGCGGCGGCGATGCCCGCCGCACCGTTGTCGCGTCCTGGTCGGCGCCGGGGACGCGTCGGGTAGGGTGCGCGAATGTCCGACCTCACGTACAGCCCCGCGGGCATCACGGCCGACGACGCCGGGCCGCCGCCCCCCGGATTCCACGTGCTGCACGTGCGCACCCTGTTGGATCCGGGCAGTTTCGACACCGCGGCCCAAGCGCTCTTCGGCTGGCGGATGCACCGTGCCGTCCCGATGCGCGTCTCGGCAACCGCCGACGAGGCGGCGCCAGGCGTACGCGTGCTCCTGCGGGCCGGGCCGTTCCGGGCGCCGTGCGAGGTGGTGTGGACCGTGCGCGAGGAGCACCGGACCGGGTTCGCCTACGGGACCCTGCCGGGCCACCCGGAATGCGGCGAGGAGGCCTTCGTCCTGCGGCGCCATCCGGACGGCGCGGTCGATTTCACCGTCTCCGCCGTCAGCCGCCCCGCGACCTGGTACCTGCGGGCGGTCGGTCCGCTCGTCCGGCTGGCCCAGCGGTCCGCCGCCCGGCGGTACGGCAGCGCGCTGCGCAAGCTGTCCGGGCCCCCGGCGGGCTGACGAAGGGCACGATCCCGGCTGCCCGCTCCTCGCGGCGGGCAGGTAGCCGCCGGATCTGCCGGTCGTGCGTCCTGGCGCGGGGCGCGACAGGACCGCACCGGGAACAGTCGGCCCGGCCGGCATGGTTGCATCGACGGAGGCACCGGCGCCGCACGGGCGGGGAACCCCCAGACCCGCAGGTCTGGCCCCCCCGGCAGCCGGGCTCCAGGTTCGTGGTAGGCCTGCCGCGCACTCTATTTCTGCAGAAGGACTGTGTTATGACCGATCGGCCCCTGACGTTGATGGCAGTACACGCCCACCCCGACGACGAGGCCACCGGAACCGGAGGGGTCCTCGCGCGGTACGCGGCGGAAGGCATCCGCACGGTTCTGGTGACGTGTACCGACGGCGGGTGCGGTGACGGGCCGGGAGGTGTCAAGCCGGGCGAGGCCGGGCACGATCCAGCGGCTGTCGCCTCGATGCGCCGCGCGGAGCTTCAGGAGAGCTGTGACGTGTTGAAGATCAGCGATCTGGAGACGCTGGACTACGCCGACTCCGGGATGATGGGCTGGCCGAGCAACGACGCCCCCGGATCGTTCTGGCAGACCCCCGTGGAGGAGGGCGCCGCCCGGCTGGCGGACCTCATGCGGCAGTACCAGCCCGATGTGGTCGTCACCTACGACGAGAACGGCTTCTACGGTCACCCCGACCACATCCAGGCCCACCGCATCACGATGGCGGCGCTGGAGATGACCACGCTGACACCGAAGGTGTACTGGACGACGATGCCCCGCTCGATGATGCAGCGCTTCGGGGAGATCCTGCGCGAGTTCGGCGAGGACATGCCGGAGCCGGACCCCGCCGAGGCGGCCGCGATGGCCGAGATCGGCCTCCCCGACGAGGAGATCTCCACATGGGTGGACACCCTCGCGTTCAGCGGTCAGAAGTTCGACGCGCTGGCCGCGCACGCCAGCCAGGGCGAGAACATCTTCTTCCTCAAGATGGGCAAGGAGCGGTTCGGTGAGCTGATGGGCACGGAGACCTTCGTGCGGGTCAAGGACACCACCGGCGCAACCGTCCCCGAAACCGACCTCTTCGCCGGCCTGCGCTGATCCGCCCGTCCGGTCGCCCTGCCGGCCCCTGCGGGCGGGGCGACCGGGCAGCCACTTCAGGGTCGCGCGCGTTGTCGCCCCCGGGCCGACGGCGGCCCGGGGGCGCTCCGCCGTGCGGGGGGCGTCCGATCACCCGGGCGCAGGCCCCCGCGCCCTGCCTGCTGAACTCATTGCCGAGGCGTGCCGCTTCCGCCACGGCTGAGCCACTGTTGCTGACTCCACGGGAGCAGAGCGGACTCGTCGGCCGCCGCGTCATTCGGAACGAACCGCGTCCTGCGCGCTTCCCCGCACCCGGTCCGTCGCTGGCAGGGCGTTGTCGATGAGGACGACGGCGATCGCCGCGGCGGTGGGGAAGCATTCGGCGTTGAGGACCCGGGTGCGGGCCGAGGCGCCATCGAGGAGCAGCGCCAGTTGTTCGCCGAGCTGCTCGGGGTTGGCGGCGCCGGCTTCGCGGGCTGTTGCGGCGAGCCGCGCGGCGATGGCGAGTTTGTGCTCGCGTGCGTACTGGGTCGCGGGGTGTTGCGGGTCGTGGATTTCGACACTCGCCGCGATGTACGGGCACAGGGGCGTGAGTTCCTCCGGACCGGAGGTGGGGAGCTCGAAGACCGCGAGGAGTCGTTCGCGGGGCGAGAGGTCGGTGCGGTCGAACACCGCGGCCATGAGACCGGGATCGAATTGACGCAGGTACTCGGCGACGAGATCGTCCTTGCCGGCGAAGTGCTGGTAGGCCGTGCGCTTCGAGACCTGGGCCACTGCGCAGAGCTGGTCCATGCCGGTGCCGTTGATGCCCTGAGCGCGGAACAGTTGCTGTGATGCGCTGAGGATGCGCTCGCGCGCCCCCCTGCCGCGGCGCTGGCCCTGGGGGCCTTTCTCCACGTTCGTCATGAGTCCATCATAGCCCCACTCGGTACCGATCGGTGTACTTAGCTTGCGCTGCCGTGGGGCGCCGGATACGTTAAGTACACCGATTGGTTTACAAAAGGAGTGGGTCATGGGAAAGCTCGAGGGCAAGGTCGCGGTGATCACCGGCGGGTCGACGGGCATGGCGCTGGCCGGCGCGAAGCTGTTCGCCGAGGAAGGGGCCCATGTCTTCATCACGGGCCGGCGGCAGCAGGCGCTGGACGACGCCGTCAAGGTGATCGGCCGGAACGTGACCGCCGTACAGGGCGATGCGGCCGACCTGGACGACCTGGACCGCTTGTACGAGACGGTCCGGCGGGAGAAGGGCTCGATCGACGTGCTCTGGGCGAGCGCCGGCATGGGGGAGCAGGGCAAGCTCGGCGAGATCACCGAGGAGCAGTTCGATCGCGCGTTCTCGCTGAACGCGCGCGGCACGCTGTTCACGGTGCAAAAGGCGCTGCCGCTGTTCAACGACGGCGGCTCGATCCTCATGACCGGGTCGAACGCTTCGCTCAAAGGCTTCCCCGGATGGAGCGTGTACGCGGGGAGCAAGGCCGTGCAGCAGGCCTGGGCCCGAGTGTGGCTGAACGAGCTGAGGGACCGGCGGATCCGGGTGAACGTGCTGACCCCCGGCCAGGTCGCCACGGCCAAGCAGGAGGAGTTGTTCGACGAGGAGACCCAGCGGCAGTTCGAGTCCCTGATTCCGCGCGGCACGATGGGCCGCCCCGAGGAGATCGCGACGGTCGCCCTGTTCCTCGCCTCGGACGACTCCAGCTATGTGAACGGGCTGGAACTGACCACCGATGGCGGCACCACGGTCATCTGAACGGACCCACCAACGGAAGCGAGCACAGCGCATGAGCAGCATCAGCATCATCGGCACGGGAAACATGGCCGCTACCATCGGCGCCCGGGCGCTGACCGGCGGCAACACCGTCCAGATCATGGGCCGCGATCACGCCAAGGCCACCGACCTGGCCAAGACTCTCGGCAGCGGCGCCACCGCGGGGGAGTGGGGCACCGCCCCGGCCGGGGACATCGTCATCGTGGCCCTGTTGGCCGACGGTGTCGTTCCGACCGTCGCCCACTTCGGCGACGCCCTCGCGGGCAAGGTCATCGTCGACATCAGCAACCCCTTCAACGCCACGGCCGACGACCTGACCCACCGCGAGGTCACCTCCATCGCGCAGGAAGCCGCCAAGGTCGCCCCGGCGGATGCCAGCGTGGTCAAGGGATTCAACACCGTCTTCCGCCACGTCCTGGAGAACGGCCGGCCCGACGTCTTCATCGCCGGCGACGACGCGCAGGCCAAGGCAGGCGTAGAGGCGTTCATCACGAGCCTCGGGATGCGCCCGATGGACGTCGGGGACCTGGAGATGGCGCACTGGCTGGAAGGAGCGGGTCTGCTCACGATGGGCCTCGCCCGCCACGGGGTGGGGGGCTGGGACTTCGCCCTCGGCGTGACGGCAATCCCCGCCTGAGCAGAACCTGGCACCCCTGAGCCCGGCACTGGCAACTTCGGAACCACGAAGTCGCGAGTTCCGGGCTGAGCGGTCTCAGTTCCCGGGCGGGACCGGAGCTTCGCCCACAGCCGACCCACCCTCGACGGCACCCCCGAGCGCGCTCTTCGCCAGCCGACCGGGAACCGTGGCGGTGCAGCAGGCGCTCGTGTCGGTCACCTCACACGTTTCCGGGGTGCGCACGCGGTCCGGGGAGTTGATGATGGTCTTCCGGGGCGGGGGCCGGAACGAGGAGGCGACGGTGCGTTCCGATGGAGCGGGCACCGGTCCAGGCGAAAGGGAGACGGTGTTGGCACCGCCCTTCGGCGACTCCGCAGCCCTGCACCGCCTGTTGGCCGACCAGGCGCGGCTGGCGCTGCTGAACGAGGCCGCCCAGCGGATCGGGACCCGAATGGACCTGGACGCCACCTGCGCGGAGCTGGCGCGGTTCGCGGTCGCCCGCTTTGCCGACCTGGCCAGCGTGGACATTCTGCCCCCCGAGTCACTCCCCAGCGGGCCGACCATCGCGGCCGGGCCGCTGCGCACGCGGCGCACCGCCCTGGAAATGGTGCCGACCTTGCGGCACGCCGCGCAGATCTCTGCCCCGGGTACGGCATGGGTGCGCCATCGTCCGGGGTGCCCGACCGCGCAGTGCCTGCAGAGCGGCCGGCCGTTCGCGGAACCCCGACGGCCGGGCGGGCAGGGACAGCCCAGGGACGAGGAGTGGTCCTGCGAGGCCGGTGGCAGCGCCGGCGCCGCAGCGGTCCTCATCGTCCCGCTTCGCGCGGACGGCCGGCTCCTCGGGGTCCTGTCGCTGCTGCGCGTCGAATCCAGCCCCGCCTTCGAGGGCGACATGGCGATGATTCAGGCGGTCGCGGACCGGGCGGCCCGGAGTATCGACCACGGCCGTCGCTACGCCGTGGCGCAGGAGCTGACGATCGAGCTGCAGCGGGCATTGCTGGCCGACGCGGGCAGCCCGCACGCGAACCTGGAGCTGGCCTCCCGCTACCTGCCCTGCGGCACCTCCGCGACGGTGGGCGGCGACTGGTTCGAGACCATCCGCCTGTCCTTCGGCCGCACCCTGCTGGTCATCGGCGACGTCATGGGCCACGGGGTGGAAGCGGCGGTCGACATGAGCGCCTACCGCATGCTGCTGCGTGAGGTCGCGGCCACCGACCTGCCGCCGCACCGCATCCTGCGGCAACTGGACCACGTCACCTCGCAGAGCGACGCCACCCGCCCTGCCACCTGCCTGCTGGCCCTGGTGGAACCGGCACGTGCGCGGTGCACCTTCGCCAGCGCCGGGCACCCACCACCCGCCCTGCTGCGCCCGGACGGTGCGGCAGAACTGCTGGCGGTCCCCACCGGACCGCCCCTGGGCACCGGTCTGGGCGACTACCGGGCGGCGGCGCACACCCTGGACCTCGGACAGGTGCTGCTGCTCTACACCGACGGCCTGGTCGAACGGCGCACCGAGGACATCGATGCCTCGCTGACCCGACTCACCCGCCTGCGCCGACCGCGTCCCGGCGAGTCTCTGGAGGACCTGCTGGACCACGTCCTGGCCACGGTCGCCCCTACCGCACCCGACGACGACATCGCTGTCCTCGCGGCGCGCGTCCGCAGAGAAACCGAACTGGCGTCCGAGTAGGTCAGTACTCTACGGCCGGATGTCACCAGGGCGGGGTAGCGGCGCCGAGAAAGAACAGTTGAGGATGTGGGCATGGCATCTGCACGTCGCGCGCTGGAAGATCTGATGACGTGGCCGGGTCTGTCCGCGGCTCCGGCTCGGTGCGGTACCGGGACGGCAGTGGTGGCCGAGGGTGGGGAGATCGCGCACTTCCATTCCGGCCGGCAGGCGGACCTGTACCTGGGCCGACCTGCGATCCAGCGGTTGCACAAGGAGCTGGGGCACTCCACGGCGCTGCGCCTGGTGCCCGGTTCGGGATGGGTCAGCGTGGTGCTGGGGGGCGACACCGACGCGGACCTGGTGATCACTTTGGCCAGCGTTGCGTTGCGGGCACAGTCCGAGCGAGCGGATGATGCCGAGGCCGGGGCGTGCAATCTGGGCCACACTTCGATCATCCCTACGGGGCATACGACGTAGCACGGCACGCCACTCGCCCGCCCGCCCGAGGAGAGCACCATGGCCCTGGACCTGCACGAGGACGAAGCGGTCGGCAAGGTCGCCGACCGGCTGAAGGACGCGTACCACGACCAGTACAGCCCCGCTTCGGTCGACGCCACGGTGGCCACCGCCCGGGACCACTTCCGGGGCGCACCGATCCGGGACTTCATCCCGGTACTCGTCGAACGCCGCGCCCGTGCCACCCTCAACCGCCCCGGCCGCGCCGCCTGACAGCGCGGCCCGCACCGGCGGGCGCCCGGCGCACGACACGAGCGGCTCGGTCGCCACCGACGCTTCCCGCGGTCCCGATGCCGTATACAGCCGCCGTGAGTTCGCACTCCTGCACGGGGGCGGCCAGCGGCTGCCCCCGTGCACGGCGACGCGGCCGAACTGAAGCTCCGGGGCCTGCGCAGGCGGCCGTGACCGCTCGATGATGAGGCCGGATCGTCCGGACGGTGTGGACCGGAGACGACGCAAAGAAGTGGTTGCAAAGAAAAGGTTGCAACGTATTCTTTGCATGGCTACTGTGGAGGCATGACCGAGCCCCAGGACCCGCAGGTCCACAACCTCGACGCCCGCTCCCTGCGCGGGCTGGCGCACCCGCTGCGCATGCAGTTGCTGGACGCGCTGCGCTTCGGCGGTCCAGCCACCGCCTCGCAACTCGCCGCGAAGCTGGGGGAGTCCAGTGGGGCCACCAGCTACCACCTGCGGCAACTGGCCGCGCACGGCTTCATCGAGGACGCACCCGAGCGAGGCAAAGGCCGCGAGCGGTGGTGGAAGGCGGCCCATCAGGGCCTGCGCTTCGACGACGCCCTGCTCACCGACAGCAACCCGGAAGTACGGGGGGCCGCCGACCTGTACCTCCACGAGGTCGCCACCATCCAGACCCGCGACCTGTCGACCTGGCTCGGCAACCGGCACACCTGGCCGGACGCGTGGAGCCGTGCCTGGGACATGAGCAGTTCGACGCTGCGCCTGACACCGGAGCTCACTCAGGAACTGGTCGAGAAGATGCAGGCGCTCATCGACACCTATCGCGAGCGTGCCACGGACGCGGACGACGCCGCGCAGGTGCGCATTCACACCCATGCATTCCCCCTGGTCACGGAATGAAAGGCCACAGACACATGCACCCCGACACCCACCTTGCCCTGCACCTCGCCCACGTCGCCGACCTCCGTGCCGACGCCGACGCCTACCGGCTCGCCGCGGCCGCCCGCCACCCCCACCGCCTTCGCACCCGTCTGGGGTGGGCCCTCGTGGAGGTCGGCCTGCGGCTGACCGCCGCGCCCCGGACTGCCGCCGCCTGCTAGTCCTCCGCGTCCCGCCCGACCGCCCACGCGCGGTCGGGGAGTACGGTGCCGGCCGGCCGCACAGTTGCGCACCGTGCATCGTCCCCGGGCCAACCGCTGGCGGCCTGCCCCGCGGGGCCCTGATCCGCATCGGCCTTCCATGGAGAGCCGGCCCGCCGTCATCACCCGGAGCAGTTCCTGCGAGGTTCGAGCAGACCCGGGCGCGCTGCAAGGCGAAGATGGCCGACAGCGGCCTGCGACTGACCTCTGACGCACTGGGGTCCGGCATCCCGCGGCCCCCGCGGTGGAGTTCGTAGGCCCGTTCGGACACCCTTCATCATGGGCGAAGGTCCGCGAGGACCTCGCCGAGTTCCTCGTAGGCAGCCTTGACCGGGGCGGAGGCGGCCGAGCAGAGGGCCCTCCCGTGAACCCCAGCCGTCCCGGCCGGCATCGAAGGCGCCGTGTACGGCGACGCGATCCACCGATCGTTCCCCCGTGGGCATCTCCGGGGCGTCCGCGGCCTTGCGTCGGGCCGACGGGTCCCATGCGGGCTGACGAGGCATCATCTCAACATGCGCAATCCCGTCGTATCTCCGGTCCTCCGGGGGTGGGTCGGCTCCCTCGCGGCGCTTCGGGATGGGCTGTTGCGTGCACCTCCAGCATCTCCCCGTCGAGACTAAGTAAATGACGAATAGCTCAACACGATGAGTCCAGTGCGTGCACGGCCCTTGCAAGATGTCATGGCGTGTCCATAAGTTAATCATCGCTAGTCAATGAAAGGGATCATGCATGAGTGTGCGGCCACGTCGCTCGGGGAGGGTGTTCTCCACCCGGCCGGGGAGGAACGACTTCTGCCCTGGGAGGGGCCGGCGGACCCGAAGGCGGGCCGACTGACGCTGCATCGGCTCCGTGCCGGCTCGCCGGACTCATGAGTCCGCGTGCGCCGACTGGCTTGGCGCCACCTGGTCAGGCCCCGCCCTGACCGACCGTACGGCCCGTCACCATGCACCACCGCTCCACCGCACCGCACGCTCCGACCGCCCTGCGGCGCATCAGACGTCACCGAACTGCCGCCGGCCTCCTCCGCACGATCCCCCGCGCGAGCTGCGCACAGCGTCGGGACACGACACGGACCCTTCCGCCCCTCAGCGGCCAGGCAGTTCGACTTTGGAAGCCCCGAACCGGCACGGACACCGTCCGGGAGATCTGGCACGGCATCACGTCCGCGCCAGGAACGTCCTCCCGTGCGCTGGCGTGCACCTGCTCCTCATGTAAGGAGGACTACTCATGGGCCGCACTTTCCGCAGCGCGATCGCCCTCGCCTGCGCTGCCCTGATGGCCGCGATCCTGCCCCCCGGCGGGATCGCGGCAGCCGACACCCCGCGCGCACCCGCGATCGCCGTCGCCTCGACTCCCGACCGTGGCCAGGTCAGTGGGGGAGACGCGCTGCTGCGCATCACGGCCGCAGGATCCGGCCCCGTGACCGTGACCGTGAACGGACACCTCACAGGCGGCTTCGTACGGCAGCCCGACGGCAGCCTGCTGGGCCGGGTCGACGGCCTGAAGGAGGGTGGCAACCACGTCACCGCCGCCTCTCACGGCCGTACCGCCACCCGGACGCTGGTCAACCACCCCACCACCGGACCCGTCTTCGCCGGGCGGCAACCCCTGCCGTTCTACTGCGAGACCGCCGCCTTCGGCCTTGCCCCCGCCCACCAGCCGGACTGCTCCGCACCCACCACCGTCCACTACACCTACCGCAGTAGAACCGGGGCCTTCGTCCCCCTCGCCGACCCCGCCCAGCGCCCCCTGGACCTCGCCGACGCGACCGTGGCCGGCCGCAAGGTGCCCTACATCGTCCGCGTCGAAACCGGCACCATCGACCGCGCCGTCTTCGAGACCGCCGCCCTCTACGACGGCACCGCCCCCTCGCCCCTGCGCCGGAACCAGAGCTGGAACGAGCGGCTCGTCTACGTCTTCGGCGGTGGCTGCGCCGGCGGACACCACCAGGGCGCCCAGACCGGCGGTGTCCTCAACGACCTCTTCCTGTCCCAGGGGTACGCGGTCGCCTCGTCCACCCTCAATGTGCTGGAGACCAACTGCAACATCCCCACCTCGGCCGAGGCGGCGATGATGGTCAAGGAACACTTCACCGAGACCTACGGACCCCCCGTGCACACCATCGGCTGGGGCGTCTCCGGCGGCGGCATCCAGCAGTACACGATCGCCGACTCCTACCCCGGCATCCTCGACGGGATCATCCCCACGGTCGGCTTCCCGGATACGTTCACCGCCGAAAAAGTCTCCTCCGACTGCCAGTTGCTCGTCCGCTACTTCTCCGGTACCGGCGGCACACTGACCCCCGCGCAGCGCGACGCGGTGGCCGGTTTCCTCGAATTCGGCACCTGTATCGGCATGGACCAGACCATCGACCTGCGCCAGCCGACCGTGCGCTGCGACAAGTCGATTCCGCTCACCGCCCGCTGGCACGCGACCTTGAACCCCGGTGGCGTGAAGTGCACGCTGATGGAGGCCTACGCCAACCAATTCGGCCGCGACCCGGACACCGGCTTCGTGCACAGCACCCTGGACAACGTCGGTGTGCAGTACGGCCTGAAGGCGCTCACCAGCAAGCAGATCAGCCCGGCGCAGTTCATCGCGCTCAACGCCGCCATCGGCGGCTACGACGCCCAGGGCGCCCCGTCGGCCCAGCGCAGTGCGGCCGACCCGCAGGCGGTGAACGCCGCCTACTGCGACGACCTCGTCAACAGCATGCGCCTCGGCCTGCGCAGCACGCCCATCATCGACCACCGCGTCTACATGGACCGGGTACCGCTCGACGTGCACACCGCCCAGTGGTCCTACATCGTGCGCGCACGGCTCAAGGCAGCCAACGGCACCACGGCCAACCACGTCATCGTCGAAAGTCAGCTGGTCCTGAGCCCGACGCAGACCGCCGACGCCTACGTGCTGGCGTCGATGGACCGCTGGCTGACCAACATCGGGGCCGACGACTCCGCCCGCAGCCGGCAGGCGAAGGTCGCGGCAGACAAGCCCGCCGACCTCTCCGACGCCTGCTACCTGGCGCCCGACCGGCGCGTCTCCACTCCCTGGACCTACCCGGCGAGCGGACCGTGCGCCGCCGACTACCCGATCGGCTCGGACCCCCGTCTGCAGGCCGGCGAACCGCTGGCGCAGACCACCCTCCAGTGCGCCCTGCGGCCGCTGGACTTCACCGCCTATCCGGTGCGCTTCACCCCCGCGGAACAACACCGGCTGCGCACGGTCTTCCCGACAGGCGTCTGCGACTACACCCGCCCGGGCCCCGGCGAGAACCAGCAGCCCCACACCTGGAAGGAGTACAGCGCTCACTGACCTCACCCGGACCGTGACCCCTGACGCGGCGCCGCCGAGCACGCCTGGCGACCACCGCGCCCGTCGGGGGATCAGCGAAGCGGCCCACCCGCCCCGGCGGTCGGCCAGCGGGGCGGGCAGCCGGCGGCCGGCGGGGGGACAGATCAGCCGGCGCTCTCGTGCCGCCAGCCCGAGCACCCGTTCATGTCGTACGTCTGGGTGGTGTACTCACCGAGACAGACCCGGTACTCGACCCAACCGGACTCCGGAAGGTTCATGTTGATGTCGAGCCGGGATCCCTTTCCGTACTGGTTCCAGTCCCTGATCTGCGTGTCGCCGCTGTCGGACCGGTAGTACATGACCATCACCGAGTGGCCGTCCGCGTTGTTGTCCCAGACCAGCAGGTGCTCACCGTCGTGGACGAACGACGCTGACCCGTCACAGTAGTTCGGCTCATCGGTGCACAGGTCGCCGGCATGGGGGCCGGGGTAGGTGACGGTGTAAGTGGAGGCGGATGCGGGGCTGGCCACCGCGAGTACGGCCAGCATGCCTGCGGCAGCGGCGCCTATGAGCTTGGAGTGTTTCTTCATCCTGGCGATCCTCGGATTGACGGTGTCACACCTGAGGCCGACGAGTGCAACAGCGATGGCCGCAGGTGAATCGGGAGCGAACGGATGCTAGCGAAGAAGTAGATCTTGGGCCAGGATCTGGAGCCGTTTCCTGACCGGTCCTCATCGGATGCGCATGGTCATCAGCACGCCCAGGCTGCGCCGGCTCGAACACCCCGCGCTCGACGGCCCCGGCAACGGCCGGCGGGGCCGCCGGTACGGCAAGGACCGCCGGCCAGAACTGCGCAGCCCTTCGCGTCGCGGTTCGCTCAGACACAACGCTCGGTTCGTCCCCCGTGCCGAGCGATCCGTGGGGAAGTGCCCCGACCGGGGAGCGGCCGCAGGGTTCTGTCGGCCTGCGGGGGGCTTGCTGCGCGGTGGTGGGTGCGATGCTTGTTCAGGGTGCTGTGGCGTCGTTCCTGTGCTCGGTCACGGTGGGATGCCCCGGTCGGCAAGCTGCAGCGCTCAGGGCCACGACCACAGCGTCCTCCAGGACAGCGCCGACCCAGCCCGGCAGACCGCGGTCATGGACCGCGCCGCGCCAGCGCGCCCCGGCCACGGCACCCGCGACGGCCGTGACCCCGGCGACGCCCGCCGACAGCGCCCACACCCGGCGGTGCTCGCTCTGCGTCCGGTGGGCGGCCAGAGCAGCCGCCGCCCACCCGCGCAGAACCACTCGGGGTAGCAAGCCCGCTACGGATAGGCGACTGGGCGCCGACGGCCACTTGTCCAGCCCCAACTCCGCCACCGCGGCCAGCACTGCCAGGCCCGTGGCCCGCTCGGAGGCCAGCCAGGCGGCGGGCCGGTGCTGCTCCCCAGCGGGGATCGTCAGGGCAACGGCGGCCAGCGGGCTTTGACTCCGCCCACCGCCGGCCACCCCCAGCAGCGCCGCCCGGTACCAGGCGTCGCGTCCCACCTCAGTCCTCCTCGAGAGCGAGGAGCGTGGCGTAGGCGGCCAGCCCGTAGGCCAGGTGGGGCACGGCGTCGCTGATCCAGTCCGTGCGGGACCAGCGCCGCGGGTCGCTGACCCCTGCGGCTGCCCCCGGCGGATGAGGGACAAACGATGTCATCGGGCGAAAAGTACGACTGGCCGGTTGCCGCCGGGCGCCGTTGACGCGCGATCCCATGCCGCGCTGCACCCGGCCCGGCGAGCACCCGTTCGCGAGCCCGCTGCCGACGGGCCGCCTCACCCGGTACGCGACCTACGAGAAGACGGATTGACCGCGGACGCTCACCGGGGCGGTCCGTCTTCCTTCCGGCGGAAGTCGATGACGTGTTCGGCGAGTTCGCGGACAGTAGCGGCCGGCGGCCGGTCCTCGGAGCGGGACGCGCCGGTGGCGAGGAGGCCGTCGATGAGGATGAGCAGCTGGTCGGCGGCGTAGCCGGGTTGCGGGTGGGCGAGCGCGGTCAGTTCGTCGGTGAGCAGGCCGTGCAGGGTGCGCCGGTAGGCGCGGGTGACCTCGTGCCCGGGGTGCTCCGGATCGGTGAGCGCGAGGTCGGCGGCGAGGTAGCGGCAGCCGTGGAAGTCCGCGGCGGCGGCGACGGCGCCGAGGCGGTCGAAGACGGCGAGGAGACGGGCCCGGGGCTCGTTCCCGGCGGCGTCCATCGTGGTGCGGTACTTCTGCACATCCTCGGAGGTGCTGCGCCGCAGCACTTCGGCGACGAGGCCGGCCTTGCCGCCGAAGTGCTCGTACAGCGACCGCCGGGCGACCGCGGCCTCCTTGAGGAGGGCGTCCACGCCCACGCCGACGCCCTGGGTGTAGGTCAGCTCCTGGGCGGCGAGCAGGAGCCGTTCACGGGGGCCGGGCTTGGCGGTGGTGGTCATGGCGCGATTGTGCCAGACCTTGACGCGGTAGATCAACTGGTCTATCTATATTCTTGGAGCGCTCGGTAGACCGAACGGTCCATCTCTTTCCTGGTCCTGGAGGCTTCATGTCCGTCCGCAGCACCGCCGAGGTCATCGACCGCTTCAACCGCGCGTTCACCGAGCACCAGGCAGGCCTGCTGGCCGACCTGATCGCCGAGGAGTGCGTCATGGCGAGCGTCCAGCCCGCCCCGGGCGGGCAACTGGTCCGCGGCCGCGCCGCCTGCACGGCCTGGTGGACGGCGGTCCTCGAGGACCGCGCCACCCAGTTCACGCCGCAGGACGTCATCATCGCGGGCGACCGCGCGACGATCGTGTGGACCTACCGCTTCGGGGCCGGCCCCGACTCGTGGGTACGCGGCGTCAACGTCATGCGGGTCACCGGCGGCCGGATCGTCGAGGCCATCGGCTTCAGCAAGACCGCCGGTGAGGTGCCGCTGGCCGCCGAGGCCGACGAGGTCGACAGGCGCACGAGGACCGGCGGGGTTTGAGAGCCCGCGATCGCCCGCCCCGCGGAAAACCCGCGCACCGCACCTCCGCACACCCTTGCCACCCCCGCGCCATCCCATCCCACGAAGGGCACCACCCCATGCGGAGCTACCACCTCTCCCACAGCGGTGCAGGACTGTCCGGCCTCACCGTCCGCGAGCACGAGACCCCGACGGCCGGTCCGGGCCAGGCCCTGGTCGCGGTGCGGGCGACCTCCCTGAGCTTCCGCGAACTGATGGTGCTCGACGGCACCTACGTCCTGCCGGTCGCACCGGACGTCGTCCCCGTCTCGGACGGCGCCGGCGAGGTCGTCGCCGTCGGCCCGGGCGTCGACACCGTACGCGTCGGGGACCGCGTCGCCGCCACGCTCTTCCCGTCCTGGCAGGACGGCCCCTTCGCCACCGAACACCTGCCGCAGCGCGGCGGCTCCCTCGACGGCATGCTCACCGAGTTCGCCGTGATCCCCGCCGACGCGCTCGTTCCCGTTCCCGCGCACCTGACATACGAGGAGGCCGCGACCTTGCCGTGTGTGGCCGTCACGGCATGGAACGCGCTCACCGGCGACGGCACCGGCACACGTCCCGGCGACACCGTCGTGGTCCAGGGCTCCGGTGGCGTCTCGCTGTTCGCGCTCCAGTTCGCCCAGGCGCTCGGCGCACGCGTGATCGCCACCACCAGCAGTCCCGCCAAGGCCGCCCGCCTGCGCGACCTCGGCGCCCACGAGGTCGTGGACTACTCCGCCACGCCCGACTGGACCGCCGCGGTCCGCACCCTCACCGGCGGCCGGGGCGCCGACCGCGTCGTCGACGTCGCCGGACTCCTGCACGAGTCCGTGCGCGCCGTCGCCCTGGCCGGCACCATCGCGTGCGTCGGTTTCACCGGCCACCGCGCCCCGCCGCTCGACCCGTACGCCCTCTTCGCCTCCGGCGCCACCATCCGCTCCGTGGCCGTCGGCAGTCGCGCCCAGTTCGCCGCGATGAACACCTTCATCGCGGCCCACGGCCTCCGCCCCGCCATCGACCGGGTCTTCCCCTTCGACGACGCCCTCGACGCCTACCGCCACTACGCCACCGGCAACCCCTTCGGCAAGGTCGTCATCAGCACCTCGTGACCGCCCACGCCCCGCACCCGCGAACGTCCCGGGCGCACCGCAAGGCCACCAACGGCAAGGGCGGCGCGGGCGGCAACCGCATCCGGCTCCGAGGGCCAGGACCTGGTCCTGCCGGTGCCGGACGGCACCGTCGTGCTGGACCGGGACGGCAACGTGCTCGCCGACCTCGTCGGCCAG